>JAHRBI010000004.1:0-300000 GCA_019084025.1 Burkholderiaceae bacterium DAT-1 | reverse complement strand
GCCAGCTGCATCAGGCGCAACGCCTTGCGATAGCCTTCAGGGCGCGGCATACCAAAGTTGCGCAGAATCTTTTCCTTGGTATCACGGCCCTTTTGATGGCCGATCACCATAACCGACTGACCGTTGAAGCGCGCCATGCCACCAATGATGGCCTGATCGTCACCGTAGTGGCGATCACCATGTAGCTCTTCAAAGTCAGTAAAGATGCTGCGCACGTAATCCAGCGTGTAAGGACGCTGAGGATGACGCGCAACTTGCGAAATTTGCCAGGGAGACAGCTTGGAATAAATGCTCTTGGTCAGTTCCTGGCTTTTCTTTTGCAGATGGCCGATTTCCACAGAAATATCGACTGCGGAGTCATCCTGCACAAAACGCAGTTCCTCGATTTTGGTTTCGAGTTCCGCGATAGGTTGTTCAAAGTCTAGGAATGTGGTCTTCATTATGTCCGTCCGAAGTCCGCGCGATACACGCACTTCGTAAGCAAGATTCGTTGACCGGTGATCCGGTAAATCGCCGCCATGATAGCGAATTGCCAAGGTTCTACAAGATTGACACAATCGAAAATCGAGCAACCGTCCGGCAAATCAGGATATTCAAAACCGTTAATCGTAAAGGATGCCTGAACGCGCAAAAACCTGCAAGAATGCTTGAGGAACACTGGTTTAGCCTTGTGGCACAAGGATAGTCAAGCGATGCGCGCATCGGTGCAACAGACCGACAAAAGGTGTAAAAAAAACCGTCGCAAGCCTAAAGTTTCCTGCTAGCCTGTCGATATTCTGCGTAACAGGATGCCCAGAACGAGTTGTACAGGGCACACAACGAGCAGAGATTGAGCAAAATGAAGATCGATAACAGTGGTAAATCGCTTGTAAACGGCCAATCCGTCGGCACAAGCAGACGTGTGTCGGTCGGGAACCAGAGTTCGGCGTCCTCTAGCGCCGCAACGGGTAGCAGTAGCGTATCCGCCAACGACATCCAGATTTTCAGCGCCAAGTTGAAGATGCTGGAAACATCCATGACCAGCCAGCCGGCCTTTGACGCTGCGCGCGTGGAGGAAATTCGCGACGCCATCGCCAACGGCAAATTCAAGGTGCGGCCGGATGCGATTGCTGACAAGCTGGTTGAAAATGTCAAACAGCTGCTATCCAAACAAAATGGTGAGCACAACGAGTGAGCGACATCGCGATCCCGACCTTACCCGTACATGAATCTCTGGCAGCCGAAATCAAGGCAGTCAGGGATTTTGTTGCATTGCTGGAAGCTGAACGCGACGCGCTGATCAACAATGCGATTCCGGAACTCGAACGCCTTTCGGCTGAGAAAACGCTGCACGCGCAAGTGCTGGAAGGCTTGGCTAAAACACGCAAGCAGCAGTTTGAAATCAACGGGGTACTGATTTCATCGGCAGCAGGACATCCCCTTGAAAATCATGGCAAATTGCCTGAGGTTGTGTTTCAGTCCATCGCTCAAGCCTGGACGAGTTTGCTGGAACTGGCCAGACAAGCCAATGATAGCAATACGGTGAATGGGCAGCTGATCGAAAGTCGCACCCAGCAAAACCGGCACCTGATTAAAATTCTACGCGCCAGCCGTTCCCCGCTTGTTTACGACGCCAGCGGACAGCCACAGGCGTTCAGCGGCGGTCGACTGAACGACAAAGCCTGATTCTTGGGTTCACGCAACTCATCTGCACGCCCCCAACGAATCAATGAACTGCATCGGCAGGTAATGTCGCCACTTCCTGTTTAGTATCTGCCAGGATTTCGATTGTGACGCGACGATTGCTAGCCCGCCCCTCAGCAGAATCGTTACCGGACTTGGGTCGATTATCGGCATACCCAATGGCCACCAGACGGGCAGGCTCTACGCCGGATGCCTCAAACAGACGGACAACCGTACCCGCACGGGAGGCCGACAGCTCCCAGTTTGACGGAAACTGCATCGAGGCAATTGGTACGTTATCGGTGTGTCCGCCAATCTGAATCAAGTTGTCATGCCCTGCCACCTTGTGTGCAATGTCTACCAGGGTATTCACTGCCTTACCCTGCAAGGTAGCGGAGCCCACAGGAAACAATAGGGCTGCATTAATCTCGATTGCGAGCCCACGCTTGCTTTCCGACACCTTCACCTGTCCATCTTCAATCAGCGAGGACATGCTATTTCGCAACTCCATCGCCATTTGCTTCATCCGATATTCTTCATTTTGGCGCTGCCTCACTTCTTGCTCCAGCCGCGCGCGTGCAACCGGATTCATGGGCAGGGGGATGAGCGCGGGCGGCATGGCGCCTGCGGTCTGCTCCATGCGGATCTTGTTGGATGTTTCGGGATTAGGCAGGTTGAAGGCGCGAACAAATGAGTCCGCCAGAATTTTGTATTTGCCGTTATTTTCAGCCGAGAGCGCGTACATCACCACAAAGAACGCGAACAACAGCGTGATAAAGTCGGCATACGATACCAGCCAGCGTTCGTGGTTGTCGTGCTCCTCGTGCATTTGCCTACGCCTGGATTTCATCCTCTGCGCTCCACAGTAAAACGGCCCGGGCAAGTCCGGGCCGCTCACTACTGTTTTAGGCAAAAACTGGGCTTATTTCAGCTGAACTTGCAGTGCAGCCCCTAAACGCGTGCCAGCTTCGGCACCAATCGATTTAGCAAATCGTTCAGCCCAATGCGGACGCGGCGTGTAGTCAACCAGTTCCTCAGCATGAATCATATCTCGCGCAATGACGTCTGTACTGGCAAAGCCATCAGCCAGACCCAGCGCCACGCTCTTTTCCCCATTCCAGACAAGACCCGAAAACAGCTCCGGATCATCCTTCAGGCGCTTGCCACGCCCCTCTTTGACCACCTTGATGAACTGCTGGTGGATTTGCGCCAGCATATCGCGCGCATAGGCGAGCTGCTGGGGATTCTGAGGAGAGAACGGATCAAGAAAGCCCTTATTGCTGCCTGCTGTCACCAGGCGACGCTCAACCCCCAGCTTATCCATGACGCCGGTGAAGCCAAACCCATCCATGAGCACGCCAATCGAACCGACCAGGCTGGCCTTATCGACAAAAATCTTGTCAGCCGCCACTGCGACGTAATACCCACCCGAGGCACAGATATCTTCAACCGCCACAAACAATGGGATTTTTGGATATTGCGCCTTCAGTCGACGAATTTCGTCATTGATTTGACCTGCCTGTACGGGACTGCCGCCCGGGCTATTGATCTTCAAGATCACACCCTTGGTGTTGTGATCCTTGAAGGCGGCACGCAGTCCTTCGTTAATCCGCTCGGCACTGGCGTCATTCCCGGCTGCAATGACGCCGTTGAGTTCGACCACGGCAGTATGCGGCCCACGGCTGGATGTTTCCCCATCACCGGCTTCACGTGCGCCAAAAATCAGGATCAGGATCAGGAACAGAAAGCCGAAGGTCAGAAACTTGAAAAATATCCCCCAGTTTCGGGCTGCGCGTTGCTCTTTCAGGCTAGCCAGTACCAGCTTTTCCAGCACTTCCTTTTCCCAACCGGGAGATTGTTGCTCATTCATTCAATGCATTCCTTTAGGTGATTCACATCGTGCAGCCGAATTTGAAGCGTTGATGATCAGGCTCGCTTTTCGGGCAGATAATACACCTGCCCGTCTTCCTCGATGACCTTCAGTGGATATAGGGATTTACCGCGACACGGCCCCCCTACGCACATACCATCCACCGGACGATACATGGCACCATGTGTCGAACAGATGATGTACTCCCGGGTGAGATCAAGAAAGTCACCCTCATTAAAGTCCAGCTCGATGGGTACGTGCCGGCATTCATTGAGAAATGCTTTCAGCACACCATTGTGGCGCAAGACAAAAGCCGGTACAGACTGCCCAGCCCAACTGGCGGTAAAGCGCACACCTGCGCCACGATCAGCCAGTGCATCACTGTCGCATATCAGAATGCGTTCGCTTGAAACATCCATGTCTGGTCACCCGTTCGCTCTTAACCAGGCATCGACTTCGGTGAAACGATCCAGTACAGCAAGGGGCTTGCATTGATGCAAGGCCTCGACAGGATGGGCGCCATAGGTCACGCCTAGCGCATCGGCTTTGGCATTGAGTGCCATATTCAGATCGTGCGTGGTGTCACCGACCATGATGGTTCGTCGCGCTTCGACGCCCGTCCATTCCATCAGTTGTTCCAGCATCTGCGGGTGCGGCTTGGAGAAACATTCGTCGCCACAGCGGGTGAAATCGAAGAAATGCGTGAGGTCGGCTTCGGCCATGACGCGATCCAGCCCGCGACGCGATTTGCCCGTGGCCACCGCCAGCCAGTACCCCTCTTCGCGAAAATGAGACAGTGCTTCGCGCACCCCGTCGAATAGCACCACTTCATCTGCATGCGCCAGAAAGTAATCCTTGTAGGCCTCTAGCGCGTGTGACACATGATCTGGATTTGCGCCCGGCGCCAGATATTCCAGCGCCTCGCGCAAGTTGTATCCGATGACGTGTGCCGCTTCTTCATCCGGGGGAACCGGCAGACCGGCGCCAGCAAAAGCATGCTGGATCGATCGCACGATCAGTGACGTAGAGTCGGATAGTGTGCCATCCCAGTCAAACACGATCAGATCGTAGCGCCGACTCATGATGCAGCTCCCTCATCCTGCGCGGTTTCCTGATCCAGATAGCGCTGAAGCTCCTTGGGCAGAGGCGCCTCTAGCGACAGCATCTCGCCCGACAGCGGATGCTTGAGGTTCAAGCGCCAGGCATGCAGAAACATGCGTTTGAGCCCTGCCCGCTGCAATGCCTTGTTTAGCGGGAAATCGCCGTATTTGTCATCGCCAAGAATCGGAAATCCGGCATGGGACAAATGCACCCGAATCTGATGGGTTCTGCCTGTTTTCAGCTCGCATTCCAGCAAAGTCGATGCCTTACCAAGCGTGCGCCGGTAAAAAATCGTGTGCGAGGTCATGCCTTCCGGATCAACCTTTACCCGACGTTCGCCGTCTGCAGTGTTGTATTTAGTCAGCTTGTATTTAATTGCGCGCTTGGGGTCAGGGAAATGCCCCTTCACCATCGTCAGGTAGCGCTTATCGATATTGTGGTTATCACGCAGCATATCGTGCAGCGCCACCAGCGCACTGCGCTTTTTGGCAATCAGCAACAGTCCGGATGTTTCACGATCCAGTCGGTGAACCAGCTCCAGAAATTTGGCCTGAGGCCGTGCAGCACGAATCTGCTCGATCACCCCGAAGCTCACGCCACTGCCGCCATGCACGGCCACGCCTGCAGGCTTGTTGATGGCAATGATCGCTTCATCTTCGAAGATAACCGGGAATTCCAGCGCAGGCACGGCAGCCTTGCGCGATTCATCGGGCTCCGCGAGCCGGATCGGGGGGATGCGGATGACCTGACCGGCGGCAATCCGGTGGGTGACATCGGCACGTCCTTTGTCCACGCGTACCTCACCCGAGCGGATGATCCGGTAGATCAGGCTTTTTGGCGCACCCTTGAGGTGCTTCATCAAATAGTTGTCGAGCCGCTGTCCTGCTTCTTCGGCGTCAACAGTCAGCCAGGAAACTTTGCTAGTGTCAGTCATCTTGTCATATACTTGCATGGTCCATCGCAACGGACCTTACGGGTGTGAGACAAATCAGTCTAGCCCGTTTATCCGCGATGGCCTGCAGAATGGTTGCCCGGAGATCCCGGCAAACATCTGCGGGGATCAAAATCTGATTATCTCACGTGCGACCGGCTCGCGCGGTCTTTCTCTGTTCTTTTCCCTGCGTTGTTCACATTCTTGCCGTGCCGATCCCGTCTGGCACCACGTGCGCAAGACCGACGCCTGCCCGCTCATTCGCGGCCTGACAAGGAAAACAGACCAAGACGAACCAGCCGGAACCGGTCATCGCCGTTCACCACAAGCAACGGCGCCCATGAAGCATTTTTAATGCATTGCCGGACACTTGCAGATGCCTACGTCGCATCTGCCCGCGACAGACGAACATACCCATGCGTGCAACATGGCGCGCATGAAGATTTGAACACGAACAGGGAATCATCAGCCTTGCAGGTATTATTGCATCGCCACCCCTAGCGGTTTTTTACCACGCGACGGCTAAAGTGCCGCCGGTGTGTTCGTTCCTGCGCGTCCGGGTGCAGGAGAGTTGATTATGAAACGCATGCTGTTCAATGCGACGCAGGCCGAAGAGCTGCGCGTCGCGATTGTCGACGGCCAGAAGCTGATTGATCTGGACATCGAAACAGTCGGCAAGGAACAACGCAAGAGCAATATCTACAAAGGCATCATTACCCGCATCGAGCCCTCGCTCGAAGCCTGCTTTGTAGATTACGGCACCGATCGTCACGGTTTTCTCCCCTTCAAGGAAGTCGCACGCTCCTATTTCCAGGACAGCGGTGAAGGTGGTCGTCCCCGTATTCAGGACGCCCTGCGCGAGGGTATGGAAGTCATTGTCCAGGTCGAAAAAGATGAGCGTGGCAACAAGGGCGCTGCCCTGACCACCTTTATTTCCCTGGCTGGCCGCTATCTGGTGCTGATGCCGAACAACCCGCGTGGTGGTGGTGTCTCCCGCCGTATCGAAGGTGAAGAGCGCCAGGAACTGCGCGCAATGATGGATCAGCTCGAAGTACCGGGCGGCATGTCCATCATTGCCCGTACTGCCGGTATTGGCCGTACCGCCGAAGAACTGCAATGGGATTTGAACTACCTGCTGCAACTGTGGAAAGCGATTGAAGGCGCTGCCGGCTCACAGAACGGTCCATTCCTGATCTATCAGGAAGGCAGTCTGGTGATCCGCGCTATCCGCGACTACTACCAGCCGGACATTGGTGAAATCCTGATCGACACCGAATTCGTGTACGAGCAGGCTCGCCAGTTCATGAGCCATGTGATGCCGGGCAACGTCAGCCGCGTGAAGCTCTACCGCGATGATGTGCCGCTGTTCTCCCGCTTCCAGATCGAACACCAGATCGAAACCGCATTCTCGCGCGAAGTCCCGCTGCCATCCGGCGGCGCCATCGTGATCGACCACACCGAAGCACTGGTATCGGTTGACGTGAACTCGGCTCGCGCCACCAAGGGCGGCGACATCGAAGAAACCGCCACCCGTACCAATCTCGAAGCGGCCGATGAAATCGCCCGCCAGTTGCGCCTGCGCGATCTGGGCGGTCTGATCGTCATCGACTTTATCGACATGGAAAAGGCCGGCAATCAGCGCGAGGTGGAAAACCGCCTGCGCGATGCCCTGCGTCATGATCGTGCCCGCGTGCAAACCGGCAAGATTTCGCGTTTCGGCCTGATGGAACTGTCACGCCAGCGTCTGCAGCCTAGCCTCGGCGAAACCGCGCACCAGCCGTGCCCGCGCTGTCATGGCACCGGCTTTATCCGTGGGATCGAATCATCCGCCCTGCACATCCTGCGGATCATTCAGGAAGAGGCCATGAAGGAAAACACCGGTGCGATCCACGCACAGGTGCCGGTCGATGTGGCTACTTTCCTGCTGAACGAAAAGCGTGCCGACATCTTCTCGATCGAATCGCGCCTGAAGGTCAGCGTGGTGCTGATCCCGAACATTCACATGGAAACGCCGCACTATCATCTGCAGCGTCTGCGCCATGACGATCTGAATCATGGCGATGATGCCGTTCCGTCTTACAAGATGGTCGACGTCCCTGCGGATGAAGTCTATCAGCCAGCCAAGGAAGCAGAAGCCGTCAAGCCGCGTCAGGAAGCTGCGGTCAAGGGCATTACACCAAGCCAGCCAGCGCCGATTGCGGCTGAGCCAGCGCCCAAGGCCAAGCAAGCACAAGTGATTGAGGCACAAAAGCCGTCCCTGTTCTCGCGCATCATTTCCTTCTTCAAGGGTGAAGAGGAAGTTGTTCCGGCGCCGGCACCTGTGGTTCAGGAGCGTCCGGCACGGGGTGAACGCAATGGTCGTCGCGATGGTCGCCGTGATGGTCGCCGTGATCGCAACGAAAATGGCGAACGCAGCGAACAACGCGAAGATCGCCGCCCTGCAGGTGGCAAGCCACGCATTGAGGAAGACGAGCAACCGCGCCAGAATGGCCGCAACGAGCGTCGCAATGGTCGTAACCAGAATCAGGATAGTGAAGGCCGCTCTGAAAACAACAAGCCGCGCAACGAGCGCCCGGCGCGTGAAGAGCGTCAACCGCGCGAGGAGCGCCCGGTTCGCGAAGAACGTGCGGCACGCGAGGAGCGCGCTGAGCGTGAACCACGTCAGGAACGTGAGGGTCGCGAAGAGCGTCAGCCACGCCAGGAACGCGAACCACGAGGCGAACGCCAGCCGCGTCAGGAACGCGAACCGCGTGGCGAGCGTCAGCCACGCACGGAAGTGGCAGCAGTCGAGGCCGCATCGCAGGATACCAAGCCTGTAGATGAGAGCGCGATCATCGTTGCCGAACCAATCATGGACAGTGGCGAAGGCCGTAACCGTCGCCGCCGCAACCGCCGCGGTCGTGGTGATCGTCAGGACAACGCCCAGCAGGATCAAGGCGTGTCCGTAACCGACAGCGCGGAACAATCGACCGAATCGGTGGCCGCAGCGGCACCTGCAGCAGTTTTTGTTGCAGAAGTGATTGTGGCAGAGCTTGCAACCCCGGTTGCTGCAGCAGCCAAGCCAGCAGACGTCGTAGCCGCTCCGGCACCCGTTGCTGCAGCTGAGCCTGTTGAAACTGCGCCGATCATCGAAGCCCCTGCCCCTGTGGTGGAAGTTGTCGCAGCACCAGTTGTAGAAGCCACGCCTGTTGTAGCGCCAGCCGCTCAGGTTGCAGACGTTGTAGCAGAAGTCGTAAGCACCCCTGCTGTGGAAGTAGTCACAGACGTAGTGCTTGCCGCTACGGCGCCTGCCGCAGCGTCCGTTGCTGATACAGCAGCTGAAGCGGTAGCAGTCGAAGTAAGCGCGCCTGTTGTAGAAACTGTGGTAGCAGCACCTGCACCAGTGGTTGCGCCAATTGTCCTGCCGGAAATCGCCTCACCTGAAGACGTAGGTCTGGTTCAGGTCGCGACCAAGGCGTTCGAACCCGTTGCTGTGGTGGATGCACCTGCCGCTCCGGCACGTAAACGCCGCCGCGATGTTCAGCCATCCGAGCGCTCGGCACCTGTTCAGGAAGAGCTGATTTTGGTTGAAACTGCTCGATCCGGCGACAAAGCTGAGTAAGGCTGATTAGCCACCAAAGATAAACCCCCGCGAAATGGCGGGGGTTTTATTTTGCCCGATGCTTTTGTCTGACCTGTCGGTTTGCTATAAGCATAAAGGCTCAAGCGATCAGCATTGATTGTGCGTCAAAAAAAGCGCCTCCTCAGAGGCGCTTGATTCAAGCTGGATCACTCAACCCAGATCGACAATCAGGCGGTTCATACGCTTCACGAAGCCTGCCGGGTCTTCCAGCGTGCCACCTTCAGCCAGCAGTGCCTGATCAAAGAGCAGATGCGTCCATTCGCTAAAACGCTCGCCAGCCTGCTCCGCCTTCAGCTTGCTGACCAGCACATGATCCGGATTGATTTCCAGGATCGGCTTGGAAGCATTTACATCCTGACCGACCGACTTCAGCAGTCGCTCCAGATTGCCACTCATGGCGTGCTCGTCAGCCACCAGACAGGCCGGGCTATCAGTCAGGCGGTGAGTGATACGCACTTCCTTGACCTTGTCGCCCAGCGTGGCCTGAACCTGACCAACCAGATCCTTGAAGGCATCAGCCTTGGCTTCCTGTTCTTTCTTCTCGGTTTCGTCTTCCAGCGTACCGAGATCGAGCCCGCCCTTGGCAACTGAAGCCAGTTGCTTGCCATCAAACTCGGTGAGGCTGGAGACCAGCCACTCATCCACGCGATCAGACAGCAGCAGGACTTCGATGCCCTTCTTGCGGAAGATTTCCAGATGCGGGCTGTTCTTGGCGCCAGCAAAGGTCTCGGCAGTCACGAAGTAAATCTTGTCCTGACCATCCTTCATTCGCGCCACATAGTCCTTAAGCGACACATTCTGGACGTCGGAATCGGCATGAGTGGATGCAAAACGCAGCAGACCGGCAATGCGATCCTTGTTGCCCGTGTCTTCGCCCACGCCTTCCTTCAGCACCTTGCCAAACTCGGTCCAGAAGGATGCATACTCTTCCGTGCGGTTTTCGGCGATATCTTCGAGCAGGCCCAGCACCTTCTTGACGCAACCAGCCTTGATGGTGTCGATATCCTTGCTGTGCTGCAGGATTTCGCGGCTGACGTTCAGCGGCAGATCATTGCTGTCGATGACCCCGCGCACAAAGCGTAGGTATTGCGGCAGCAATTTTTCCGCATCTTCCATAATAAATACGCGACGCACGAACAGCTTCACGCCATGACGACGCTCGCGATCGTACAGATCGAATGGCGCACGCTTTGGCACATAGAGCAGCTCGGTGTATTCCTGACGGCCTTCGACGCGGGCATGGCTCCACGCCAGCGGATCTTCCCAGTCGTGAGCAACATGCTTGTAGAAGGCTTTGTACTCTTCTTCGGTAATGTCGTTCTTGCTGCGCGCCCACAAAGCCGATGCCTTGTTGATGGTTTCCAGCTCATTAGACACGATCACTTCGCCGTTTTCGCCGTAGCTATTGCCCTTCTTCATGCGGATCGGCAGGGTGATGTGATCGGAGTAGCGGCGGATGATGGACTTCAGGCGCCAGTCATCGAGGAATTCGTCCTCGCCATCTTTCAGATGCAGTACGACTTCAGTGCCGCGCACGTCCTGGGTCACCTCTTCCAGCGTGAATTCACCTGCGCCTTCAGACTCCCAGCGAACGGCTTGTTCTTTTGATGCGCCTGCGCGGCGGGTAGTCAGCGTCACGCGGTCGGCGACGATAAAGGCGGAATAAAAGCCCACACCGAATTGACCGATCAGATTGGCGTCCTTCTTGGCATCGCCGGACAACTGCTCGAAGAAAGCTTTGGTGCCTGAACGCGCAATGGTACCGATGTTGGCGATCACTTCATCGCGTGTCATCCCGACGCCGTTGTCGCGTATCGTAATGGTGCGCGCATCCTTGTCGAAGGACACATCGATATGCAGGGAACCGTCGCCCTCATAGAGCGCATCGTTGTTCAGCGATTCAAACTTGAGCTTGTCGCAGGCATCACTGGCATTGGACACCAGCTCGCGCAGAAAGATTTCCTTGTTGGAGTACAAGGAATGAATCATCAGTTGCAACAGTTGTTTGACTTCGGTCTGAAAGCCGAGGGTTTGCTTGCTCATGGTGTTCTACCCGTGGGTGACAGAAAGATAGCGGGTAGATCGGGGCAGCATCAGCAGATTTCAAGTGATGAGCAAGCAACATCATTTGATTGATCAAATCGATCTTTTAGCGACTTATTAGTACGCATGCACAATAAATTATGGAATATTATTAATTCATTAATATGTAATACCATAAATCAATTAATCCACTACACGATTAATAAAATAGTAAAGCGCACGTGGTATTTACGTGATTCTGTCAATTCCTAATTTTATCAGTAACAAGCGACACATATTCATAAGCAATCATTCATCATATTGTCTTCAATACATAGTACATTGAAATGATTGCTGAAAATATAGTGTATAATGTCTGACTTGGTCATACATGATCGCTATGGCAACTTTGTTATTCATTTGTCCCACCCCATGCTGGACGCTGCACTAAACAGCGCATTCAAAGCATGTGTCGTAAATATGTATTTAATGGATGGAGAAACTCATGCAGCAAGACTGGCTTGAGACTGGGAAAAAGCCCTCCAGGGCTGATTTGGAAGCAATTCGCAAACAAGAGGAACAACAGCGGCTGATCAAGCGTCTGCAAATGCCAATCAACCCTACGTGTAAAATTTCCCAGCCCTTGAGCGGTCCCGTTAAGCGTAAAGGGACGCTACGCAATGGTAAGAAATTGGGGCCTCTGACAATTAGCGGATTTCTTACCGGAACTGGCCTGCTCATCGTACTCATGTTCATGTTAAGACGCATCATGTGACCCTCCGGGTAAAGATCGTCCGAATTTTCGTACACGAATTCAAGCAGACATCTGGACGCCAGCTACACCTGCACTGATAATCGCGTCTTTTACTCGCAGGATTCCCCATGGCTGTAGAGCTCTATAACGACGGGAACCATATCGTGCATGCGTTCTACGATTTGGTCTCTGAAGACGACGGTGCAGTCGTTCAGAGTAACCAGTTTCTGATCGTGAACAATGAGCATGGCGCGTTGATCGATCCGGGTGGCAACATGACCTACAACGGTCTGTTGATGGATATGCAGAAGCATTTCTCATCGCGCAATCTGGATTACATCTTCGCGTCGCATGCCGACCCAGACATCATTGCCTCGCTGAACAAGTGGCTCATTGCAACGCCTTGCCGAGTCATGATCTCTCAGCTATGGACACGTTTTCTGCCGCACTTCACGTCTGGCAAAGACTTGACCGGACGAATCATCGGCATCCCGGACGAAGGGATGCGCATGCGCCTGGGCAAGACAGAAGTGCTGGCGATTCCTGCGCACTTTCTGCACGCAGAAGGTAATTTCCAGTTCTACGACCCTGTCTCGAAAATCTTGTTCTCCGGTGACCTGGGCACCTCGCTGGTACCACCTGATCGTGCTGAGCTGCCGGTCCAGGATTTCGATGCCCATATCCGATACATGGACAAATTCCACAGGCGCTATATGGTCTCAGGCAAGGTGTGCAGACTGTGGGCCAGTATGGTGCGCGACCTGGATATCCGCATGATCGTGCCGCAGCATGGCTGCCGATTCGAAGGTTACGATATGGTCAATCGCTTTATCGACTGGGTTGAACTGCTCGAATGTGGTGTCGATGTCGTAACACAGCAAAGCTACCGCATTCCCTGATCGCCCGACGGCATGTCAAGGTTTTCGTAACCGTGTATAAAGAAGTATCACGATATGGCAACTTGATGTGAAAAACGGCGCCCATTTCATTCACTGGCAGATCAGGATTGCGCTTACAATTCTGGCCGTCACTGCATCGGCACAATCCGGTCTGGCAGTGTATTTTGAGCAATTTGCACCCTATTCCTTTGGACAGCACGACCAGGTTAAGGGTTACTTCGTTGACGTATTGAACGAAGCCGTCGCAAAACGCGCCGGGATATCTCTCAAGCATCAGGGTATGCCCTGGAAACGTGCGCAGGCGATGGTCGCCAATGGCCAGGCCGATTTAATGGTCACCGCGCCTACTACCGATCGGCTGGCATACAGCGACAAAATCTCCCCCGCGATACAGGTCGAACAGCTTCGCTTCTATACGCTACGCTCGCACCCCGAGCTTAAATCGTTCTATAAAATCAAACAGCTCGAAGATGCGCGCCCCTTTCGTATTGGCGCCTATTTTGGCTCAGGCTGGGTGCAAGCCCACTTAACTGGGTACAAGGTCGATGCAGCCCGCGATTTCACGGAAAGCATCGATAAGCTGCTGATTGGTCGAATTGATTTGATACCAGACTTGCATGAAACCGCGAGCTGGATGATACGTGACAGGGGGGTGCGCGCGGAGGTGGTCGAGCTGCCACTGGTACTCGATACCTTGCCGTTTCATATCATGATCGGCAAGCGCTCTCCTCTGTTCTCGCAAAAGGATCGCATTGCTACTGCATTGCAAGGCATGCAGTCCGACGGCACACTTGCGCGCCTGAAGGCCAAGCACGGCATTGGTAATTAGGGGAGGAGTCTGAGGCGGATAAAGGTAGCCGACTGGTCGCAGCACCTTATGCGTCTGCGCGCCTGTCTCCGTCATTGCAGATGAATGACGACCTTACTGACCGCTTATCTGAAGATCGCTGTTACAGAAGATCTGTCGGAAAGCATCGAGTGCCGCCGGAATCATCACACGCTCAATCACAGGTTCTGCCTGATGCCACTGCTGAAGCAATTTAGTACATCGACTATCTTCCCAGTACCACGCCTTGGGTCGACCACTCATTAATGGATTGTCGCGCAGGATGGCCGGGAAGGAGGCCTCGATCTGATCTTTCCAGTCCCACGTGAAACTGTTCACGTAGCGTCTGGAGAAATGCACGCCGAAATGCTCTGCAGTCAGTTGATCATGTCTGCAGGTTAAATCTACCAACTCGATTCTGCGTCCAACACCTGCTACCTGACGTCCGCACTCTATCCAGCAGTGGTACTCGCGCAGGTCGGACAGCTTTTTGGCATCCCGGCGCGCTTTTCGATCCGGGAACATGGATAGATAGTTGCCATTCCCGCAATCAATGATTTCCCCGCCACTTACCGCGCGATAGGGTTGGTTGAGTACTTTGCTCAGTACACCCGCCCCCACAACCGCATATGTCGCACACTGGCCAAAGCCTTGTATCAAAAAGACCTCTGACACCACAGCGTGAACGGCACGATCGATTGCTCGACGCAAGTCGAGGCTGACAGGGAAACCTCCCTGATCGAATTCAGCAAAAGAAGAAGTGGATTCCGGGCTGTTCATGACGCACGGGCCAAAGACATTCACCCTGACATGATAGACCAATCCAGATGACTGATTCCCTGCCGCTTATCGGCTTGATGACAAACATACAAATGACCGCATCAACTATTCGTCACCGGCATCCATCATTCGCGAGAAATCAGCGTGTTGCCGCGCAATACTCCCGCAGACGATATCGCACAATGCGTAGATCGCAGGATCGGCAATGCTGTAGAACACACTGGTGCCCCGCTCTTCTCTGATCACCATGCCCTGCCTTGCCAATTGCGCCAGATGCCTGGAAACATTGGCAATGGAGCATTCGCATACAGTGGCCAACTCGCCTACGCTGTGCGGCGTATGTCTGAGCGCATTCAGAATGCGCAGACGCGTTGGCTCGGCCAGTGTCTGAAAGTAACGCGCGACCCGTTCGAGAGCCTGCTCGGGCAGTCCATCCATCACATGCGACCTTGGATTAATAAGCTGGAATGGGCTGATTCTATGTGAATCTGCAACATCGCGCATGAGGATGCACTTTCGGTAATAGCTGGCATACTTGACTCTGTAGTAACTACCACGTGTTTGATACTCGTATTGCCCGATTACCGAAAGCAGTATGCCACCATGACAGACTCCTCTACACACTATCGCAGAAGCTCGCCCCCACACCCTGTGACCCGCGGGCAAAAACCACACCAACACGATCACTCACACGATCACTCACACGATCACTCACACGATCACTCCCATTGTCACGATCATGGCCACGGCATAGGCCATGTTCATGCGCCGAAAGACTTCGGGCGTGCGTTTATTATCGGCTTGATATTGAATGGTGGCTTTGTTGTCGCAGAGGCGCTTTTTGGCGTCATGAGCAACTCCGTTGCCCTGCTGGCCGATGCCGGACACAACCTCGGCGACGTGTTGGGGCTGTTAATCGCCTGGGGCGCGAGCATCATGGTGAAACGTCAACCATCAGGGCGTTTCACCTACGGACTACGCAGCAGCTCCATTCTTGCCGCCTTGCTGAATTCGGTTGTCCTATTGCTGGTCACTGGCGGCATTGCATGGGAGGCCTTGCTGCGCATCATGCACCCTGATCCGGTTCAGGGAAAAGTTGTCATTGTGGTTTCGCTAATTGGTGTGGTCATCAACTTAGGTACCGCCATCATGTTCATGTCGGGCCGTAAACATGATTTAAACGTGCGGGCTGCCTTCCTGCATATGATGGGAGATGCATTGATCTCCCTTGGCGTGGCTGGTTCCGCAGTCATCATGCTGGTCACCGGCTGGATATGGCTGGATCCGTTGGTAAGTGTCTTCATTTCGCTTGTCATCATTGTGGCGACCTGGGGCATGCTCAAGGATGCAATCAATCTGGCACTGCATGGCGTGCCGCCGACGATTTCGACAGCAACCGTATCCGATTTTCTGGCAGCACAGCCTGGCGTTGCAGGTGTACATGATCTGCATATCTGGGCAATGAGCACGACGGAAACAGCACTCACCGCCCATTTACGCATGCCTGCAGGCTATCCGGGATCTGCATTTGTACATGCAATCAGTCATGCGTTACAGGCTCGCTTTGGCATCTCGCATACGACGATCCAGATTGAAGTTAGTGACTCGGATGCTGAGTGTTCGCTGGCGCCGCATCATGTCGTCTAGGCTCTACCCAGCCCATATCCGCCAGACGGCGTTGAGCATTCACGGCCGAGCTGCTAACAAGATGTAGGGTTCTATGTGTATGCGTTTGCGGGAGCGCACAATGTGGAGCGGACGCGATGTCGGTAAAGCTTCTGAAATTTCTGGTGGTGGACGACTCAATGGCGGTGCGCCAGGTGGTCTCGGGCTACTTGCGTGAGTTTGGCATTGAGCAGATCGTCCAAGTGAGCAGTGGTCGCGAAGCCCTGAATTCGCTTAAGCGAGGCAAATTCGATGTCGTCCTGTCGGATCTGAACATGCCGAATATGAGCGGGCTGGATCTGCTCAGGGCAATGCGCAGCGAGCCTGATCTTGCCGAAATTCCATTTTTGATGATTACATCAGAAAAAGATGCCAATTTGCTCAAGGAAGTTGTGACCAGCGGGGTGACCCAGATTCTGATGAAGCCCTTCAATATGCAGCAACTTCAGGTCAAATTGAGTGCAACACTAAGAAAAGTGAAGCGTCCACCCAAGCCTGACGACTGATTTCCCCGCATCCCAAGTCGCATTTTATTTTCGTGCAACAGGACACGCCCTCGTGTCCTGTTTGCATTTATACGACTGAATCCAGTTGAACATACTGTCTGCATGCGGTGTGACTGGACACCTCATTTCCGATCATGGAAGCTGGTATAATTTTCGTTTTCTTTCCATTCCCACCGTTAAACACGATTACCACCAACAAGAACAGGAAGAGTACAACCTCATGAAGTACACCCTTATTGCTGCCGCCCTGGCTACAGCGTGTTTGTCTTTTGCGCCCGTTGCGAGCGCCACAACAGTCAAAGCAAACGCCGCACACACTCAGTCGAGTGAAGATGCACGCTTTGATCAACTCGTGAAGCAATTCCTGGACGACTACTGGAAACACAATCCGGATAGCGCAGTCAGCGCCGGCTACTATAAATACGCCGACGTACTAGACATCCCGAATGCAGCAAGTCGCAAAGAACTGCTGCGCTTTGTAAACGACTGGCAGAAGCGGTTTGCGGCACTGAATACGAACAGGCTGGATGATGGCCATCGCACCGATCTGGCCATGTTGAACAATCAGCTGGATGCGGCTCGCTGGTATCAAGAGACCTTCCGCTCCTGGGAATGGTCGCCTGCCAACTACGGTGTTGCAGAGCCACTTTCGCTGATGCTGGCCAACACCTATGCCCCGCTTGAAACACGCCTGCAGGCCATCAGTAAGCGCCTTGCGCGCGTGCCTGCTTACTACGAAGCAGCCAAGGCCAATATTCACCAGCCGGTGATGGAGCATACCCAGCTGGCCATCGACCAGAACCCGGGTAACCTTGAGGTACTTGATTCGCTGGAGAAAAAATTAGGCGAATCCAAGCTGTCTGCAGCAGATAAAGCCCTGTTTACATCCCGGGTGGCTGCGGCGCGCAAAGCCATACAAGGGTATGGCGATTGGCTCAAGGATCTGAAAGCGTCCCTTGAGAAGAACGGCAATGCCCGTTCATTCCGCATTGGCAAGGCCTTGTATGAACCCATGTTTGCCTATGAGATTCAGGCCGGGATGACCGCCGAGCAGCTGTATCATCGCGCACTGCAAGAAAAGGAATCGCTGCTGGGTCGCATGGACAAACTGTCTGTCGAACTCTGGCCCAAGTATATGGGTGATACAGCCATGCCAGCAGATCGCTTTGACCGGATCGGGCAGCTGATCAACAAAATGTCCGAACACCATGTCAAAGTGGAAGAGTTTGTACCGGAAATCAAACGCCGCATTCCGATTCTAGAAGCCTGGGTTGACGAGCATCATCTGGTCAGCCAAGACAAAACACGTCCGCTGGTTGTGCGGGAAACACCGGTTTATATGCGTGGTACCGCTGGTGCGTCTATCAGTGCGCCAGGGCCATATGATCCCAAAGCCAACACTTATTACAATGTGACGCCGCTGGATGGCGATACACCCGAGCGTGCGGAGTCCTGGCTGCGCGAATACAACGACTGGATTCTGCAGATTCTGAGCATCCATGAAGCGGTACCGGGTCACTATGTGCAGCTGATGCACGCCAACAAGTCACCATCCATTGTCAAAACCATCTTTGGCAATGGCGCCATGGTGGAAGGCTGGGCGGTATACAGCGAACGCATGATGCTGGAGTCGGGCTATGGTGGCAACACACCGGAAATGTGGTTCATGTATGCCAAGTGGAATTTGCGCGTGGTGAGCAACACCATTCTGGATTACAGCATTCATGTGCTCGACATGAGCAAGGAAGACGCGCTGAAGATGCTGACGCGCGAGGCCTTCCAGTCTCAAGCTGAAGCAGAAGGCAAATGGCGCCGCGCGAGTCTGAGTCAGGTTCAGCTGACCAGCTACTTTGCCGGTTTTGCCGAAATATATGACTTCCGCAATCAGCTTAAGGCCGAACAGGGCGAAAAATTCAACCTGTACAACTTCCATGAGCAATTCCTGAGCTACGGCAGTGCGCCCGTCCGCCTGATCAAAGAAATGATGCGCAAGCATTGATCCCAGTCTGAGCGGGGCATGGATCGCATTCAATGTCCCGCCCTGCACTGCCTTAACGACTGAGTGTGGCATGCAGGCCAGTCAGTTTGCGCTGCCTGGCCTGTTCATCTTTGTTGTCACGAGGTAGGTTGGTCACCCTTATTCGGGAAACTGATCTGCCATTCCCCACAGGCGATAAACCCAGAAGCACTCGTCTGAAAAAATCAGCCTGCGCAATGCGTCAGGTGCAAAGCCGGTGATCTTTCGGGTCGCCCGAATCATATGCGATTGATCGGTATAGCCGGCAG
Organism: Burkholderiaceae bacterium DAT-1; assembly: GCA_019084025.1. NCBI lineage: Bacteria > Pseudomonadati > Pseudomonadota > Betaproteobacteria > Burkholderiales > Burkholderiaceae > Burkholderiaceae bacterium DAT-1. Next base: position 281,076 of record JAHRBI010000004.1, on the reverse strand, counting down.
CCGCAGCGATATCACTCCAGTTCACGGTGGCGTCAGGCTCCCTCATCGCGGCATCGAAAAACGCCTGTTCCGCCCTACTCAATCCTTTCAGTTCGCGCATCGGCAATCCAGCCCACTGCTTGATCCGCCGCTCTACCTGGCGCAAGCTGCGCCCGAAGCCGGACGTTGCAGCGCGCAGCATCAAACTGGTCGACCAGTCTGCATAGTAATGTCGAATGGCATGCGCATCCGGCCGGGTTTGCTGCCAGCGCGGACTCAGGCAAGTCTCAATTGCCCTAACGCGTGCGGCATTATCCGGTAAGGCATGCAAAGTTTGCCCGAGTGCATGCCATTCAGAGCCTAACAGCCCCTCTGCGGGGACACAGCAATTAAGATACGCTCCGGGATCAATACCGGTCAGGTGCTGCAAGGCATCGGGTAGCATCAGGATCACCAGCGTTTCCATATCACCGGGATTCCAGGTAATCATTGGACGCGTGGACGGGCCACAAAACGCAAATGAACTGATACGAGCGCGAGGCGTACCAGCATCAGCAGGCAAGCCCGGAGCAAGCAGTTCGGCGTCGCCATGGAAATACCAGACAATCGCACACAGTGGCGAGGCGGGAATGTGGTTATACCGCTGATGCGCCGCCAACCCTGCACCACGCGTATCACGCGTCAGAACCGCACGGATGCATGAGGCAAGATTAGCCTCCGGCAGCCAGAGTTCGCTGCGCGCAGAAGAAAAGACGTGTTGAAGATCCGGGAGGGCATGGTCAATTTTACGCATGCGCGAGTATAGAAAGACTCATGCGGTTTTGTCATGGGTATTGCATGTCGAAATCATTCAATACCCTGCGACCAACACGCGCTAGGATCTACAACAAATGATTCGAATCAGGGAGACGCATCATGTACACGGCCAGCCTGCGCGGCGTGGGCAAAACCTATCGGCTGGATACCGTTGAGGTGCCCGCGCTGATCGATATTCAGGTCGATCTTCGCCAGAATGTATTTACCGTCATCTCCGGCCCGTCCGGCAGTGGCAAAACCACCCTACTGAATATCATCGGCTGCATTGATCAGGCCGATGCAGGTGAGGTAATCGTAGCCGGGCAACATGTTGCCCGATTATCAGACGATGCGCTCTCCGATTTCCGGGCGCGGCACATCGGCTTCATCTTTCAGAACTTCAATCTGCTACCCGTCCTGAGCGCACTGGAAAATGTCGAATATCCCCTGGTGCTGTCCGGCATTGGTGCAAAGGAACGCCGCGAACGTGCGCGTGAACTGCTCGATGCAGTCGGCCTTGGCAATCGCATGGACAACCGTCCCGGACAGCTATCTGGCGGACAGCGGCAACGGGTCGCCATTGCGCGTGCACTGGCGATCCGGCCCAAGCTTGTGCTTGCCGATGAACCAACCGCCAATCTAGACACCCAAACCGGTGCCGACATCATCACACTCATGCGCCATATGCAGCGTGAGCGCGAGGTGTCATTTGTATTTTCCTCGCATGATCCCAAGGTGCTCGCCGAAGCAGACGACGTGATCTACATTCAGGATGGCCGTATTACCTGCATCGAAATCGATCGCTTGCGTACGGAGGTAGCAGTATGAACATGTGGTCACTCGCCCTGCGAAACCTGCTGCGTAACCGCCGCCGCTCCCTGACAACTTTGCTGGCCATGGTGGTCGGACTCGTCGCCATTTTGCTGTTTGGTGGCTATCGCTCCAACATCATGTACGGATCGCAAACCGGTTTTGTCCAGCACAGCGGACATCTTCAAATCCAGCGGAAGGGTTATTTTCTCGATGGCGGCGATAATCCATCCGCTTATGGCATTGCCGATTATGCGCACATGATCGAAGCGCTGAGGCGCGATCCCGAACTATCCCCGATGCTGACAGTCGTCACCCCTACCCTTCAGCTAGGCGGCATTGCGGGTAATTTCTCGGCCAGCGTATCGCGCTCAGTCATGGCAACCGGCTTGGTTCCGGCAGAGCAAAACCAGATGCTCACATGGAATGACTATAACGTGGTCAGTTATGCCCAGCCCTTGCCATTGGCAGATGCATCAACGGATGCTGTGGTGGTCGGAACCGGCGTGGCGCGCAAATTGCAGCTATGTGACCTGCTCAAAGCAGATCAGTGTCACGCAACCGCCCAGAAACCTGCACCTCGCAGCACAGATCTGCCCGACGACATCGCCAGCCTGAGCCAACAGGAGAGTCATGAGTCAACCGCTGGTAATCGCATCGAAATGCTGGCAGCAACCTCTCACGGGGCGCCAAATGTAGCCAGCCTTCAGGTTGTAAAAGCCAACAATATGGGCATCAAAGCGCTGGACGATGTCTATATGGCGATGCATTTGCAGCAGGCACAGCGTCTGATTTATGGCAGTGGCGAGCCAAAAGTCACTTCCATCATGATCCAGTTGCGTCATACCAGCCAGATCCCGCAGGCACGGGCGCGCATTTTTGCGCTGCTGGCTCAGCATTTTTCTGCCGCGGAACTGGATGTACTCGACTTCCAGACCCTCAACCCCATCTATCGCCAGACCAATGAATTTATGGATTCCATGTTCGGCTTCATTGCCATGCTGATCGGGGTGATCGTACTGTTTTCCATCGGGAACACGATGAGCACAGCCGTGGTCGAGCGGACAGTCGAAATCGGCACGCTGCGTGCTATCGGCCTGCGCCGCAGTGGCATTCGCAGACTCTTCCTGTGCGAAGCGCTGCTGCTGGGTCTGATCGGATCGGCAGTCGGACTCATTGCCTCACTGGTGCTGGCCTGGTTGATCAACCACAGCGGCTGGTCGTGGACGCCGCCTGGGTACTCGTATGCCTACCTGATTCTGGTGCGGATCGGCGAAGACGTGCCCTTGCTAATTGGCAGCGTAGTTGGCATGGTTGGTGTCACCGTGTTTTCGGCCTGGTGGCCGGCCAGACGGGCGGCCAAGTGGATGATTGTCGATGCGCTGCGTCACGCTTGAGGAGAGATCATGAAACAGATGTGGATGGCAGCAGGCTTCGCTCTGCTCATATCGTGTGCTCAAGCGGCCTCTAGCCCGCAGGAGATGCTTGCCGCAAGCGATGCAGTACGTAATCCGGATTTCCCGTTTGGTTTGACCAACACGCTGACTGAGTACCGGCAAGGCAAACAAACTGATAGCAGCACCTTGGTGATCTATTCCAAGGCCGATGCACAAAGCGGTCAGTTCCGCAGTTTGGTACGCTATATTGCTCCTGCTCGAGATGCCAACAAGCTGATTCTGTTTAATGGAAAGGATCTTTGGTTTTTCGATCCGTCGAGCAAGGCCAGTATTCGCTTGTCGCCACAGCAGCGATTGCTTGGACAGGCATCCAATGGCGATGTGGTCACAGTGAATTTTGCACGTGATTACAAAGCCATCAGCGCAACGGATGAGGACGTCACCGATGGCGAGAAACAGACGCGCCATGCCAGCAAACTGGAATTACGCGCAGCCAACGATGATGCCACTTACCATCGCATCGAGATGTGGGTGGACAGCAGCAGCGCACGCCCGATCAAGGCAAAGTTCTATGCGGAAAGCGGCAAGCTACTGAAATCTGCCTATTACCGGAAATACCAGAAGCTCTTCGGGATCGAGCGACCAACTGAAACCGTCATTATTGATGGACTGGAGTCTGACTGGGTCACCGTGATGCGTTATTCAGACTGGGTAAAACGTGACGTACCTGAAACCTGGCTGCAGCGCGACTATCTGCCAAGGTTCAAGCCAGAATGAGACACACTGGCTTATTCATGCTGGCCGTCTGCTGCTGCATAGCGCATGCCGATGAACCAGATTTAGACGCCCTCGCGCTCGCCGACAAAGCGCCGGAACAAACCATTGCCGCGCGTGACTGGCGGCTGTTTACGGAGCTGGCGACCGGACAAAGCATGGATCGCGCATGGCAGCGCCATAGCGCTAACCGCCGCATCTCATTGGATATGCAGTTCGACCACTCGCCTGCGTCGGACTGGCGACTGTATGCTGCCGACCGGCTGGATGTCATGACGCCCGCAGAGGGCGACCATGCCATCAATACGCTGAAAGAGGCCTGGCTGGGCTGGAAAGTCTCGCCCGCCTGGATGCTTGATGCGGGTCGAATCAACCTGCATCAAGGCGTTGCAACAGGGTTCAACCCGAACGACTTTTTCCGAGCCCACGCGGTGCGCGCACCGGTATCGATAGATCCGGCCAGCCTCAGAGAAAATCGCCTGGGCAGCGTCATGCTGCGTAGCCAGTATCTCTGGGAGGGCGGATCACTCACTGGCGTTTACTCCCCCAAACTGGCCAATCATGCAGATACCGGTGGCTGGCAGGCCGACTGGGGCGCAAGCAATGGATCGGATCGCTGGTTGCTCACAGCAAGTCAGCAATGGTCACCCGGCCTTGCACCACAATGGCTGATCTACCACGAAGCGGGTCAGCCAGTTCAGTTTGGTGCCAATCTGAGCGGTCTCCTCAATGATGCGACTGTGCTGTTTGTTGAGTGGACGGGTGGGCGGTCGCACAACTGGCTGGCCCAGGCAACCGGACAGGCGGGTGACACCCCCGAACGCTGGCACAATCAAGTGTCAGCAGGGGCAACCTGGACGTCTGCCAGTAAACTATCGCTGACACTCGAATACCATGCCAGCAGTGCTGCGCTGGATACGGTGGGTTGGGGACAACTGCAAAGGGGGCCTTTGCCGGCCTATCTCCAGTACCGGCATTGGCTGGCTGACCAGCAGTTGTCTCCCACCTCCCGCAGTGTGTTTGTACGTGCTAACTGGCAGGATGCGCTAATCAATCATCTTGATTTGACTGCGATGCTCGACCGAGATTGTGTGGATGCTAGCAAACGCACCTGGCTGGAGGCTCGCTACCATGCAGGTTCGAGCGAATGGGCATGGCAGTGGCAGCATCATGGCGGCGCGCCCTTGAGTACATGGGGAGCCATGCCAATATCGACCGGCTGGCAGCTTATATGGCGGCGGTATATGTAAGGGAAAGCATCAGCAGCCGATCTCCCCCTATGTTAGACACTGACATCTTCTGACCGCACAAACCAAGGAATCGTCCGAGATTCCCTGGTCGCAGTCAGGGATGCATTCAATGCATTACAGCGCAGGCATGGCGTAACCCTCAATCTTGGCGGCTTCCACCAGACCACTCAGGTACTGATGCATCATTTTGTTGCCAGCCATATTGGTGAGGTATTGCTGCAAGCGTTCTTTGATCTCATCAAAACTGACCTGCTCACCCAGATTGCGTTCGTTCACCTGAATGATGTGATAACCAAACTGAGTTTGCACCAGATGCGGCGTGATGTGGCCTGCCTCGGTGCTAAACACTGCCTGTTCGAACTCAGGCACCATTTGCCCGCGACCGAAGCGACCAAGGTTGCCACCTTCCTTGCCGGATGGGCAAGAAGAATGTTGCTCGGCCAGCGCAGCAAACAGCGATGGCGCAGCTTGAACTTCACCTAACACACCTTCGGCCTTGGATTTGGTCAGCGTATTGGCCAGCTCATCATGACCCGTCACCGAGAACAGGATGTGACTTGCCACAGCAGATTCGCCGCTGCTGAAGCGCTCTGGATATTGCTCGTAGAACTCGCGGCAGGTAGCTTCATCTACCGGCTGCACCTGAATCGCCTTATCCAGCAAGGCCTCAATGGCTTCCTGAGGATTCCCGGTGTTCAAACCTTCGGCGCGCGCCTTTTGCAGCAACAGTTCACGCAGGATCAGTTCCTGAATGGTCGCCTCGCGCGGCTCGGATGCATCGGCATGGTGGTGTTGCTCAGCCTTGATCATCTCTTCGGAGATTTCGACGCCGTTAACGAGAATAGACATATGTTTTTCCTGATTGTATGGTTGGTACGCTGCAAAAACTGACGGCGTGTTAAATGAAAGACATAGATGATGTCAGTGACGTAAATCTCAAGAGGACGGAGAGATTTGTTTGAACACAAGTGGCTGTTCACCTGATTAGTTCGAGCTACACGAGCAACCCACATCACACGTTCGACCTGAGTGGTCGGATAGCCGCTTTCAAATAGAACGATGGCAACCTACGCACGCTCGCGCCAGGTCAGCCATACCCGGACATCAAACTCCAGTTGGTGGTAATCCGGCTCCATATGGCAGCACAGTTGGTAAAACGCCTTGTTATGGTCTTTTTCTTTGATATGCGCCAGCTCGTGAACCACGATCATCCGTAAAAATGCTTCCGGTGCGTCGCGGAATAACGAGGCGATGCGAATTTCGTTTTTGCGCTTGAGCTTCCCGCCCTGCACCCGTGACACGAAAGTATTAGTACCAAGCGTGCCCTTCACCGGGTGCTGCTGACTGTCGAACTGAACCTTGGCAACAGGCGGCGCGTTTTTCAGGAATCGCTGCTTCAGCTCAGCGACATATTGATAGAGCGCCTTGTCGGTTTGAATATCGTGGCACGCCGGATACTTATGCTCCAGCCATGCACCAAGCTGGTCTTGCTCAAGCAGGATCCGGATGCGCTCGAGCAGAGCAGCAGGATAGCCGTTCAAATAGTGAAGTGAGGTCATGGCCACAATGGTACTGCCTGGCAGGGAATGCGTGCGGCACTTTTTGTCAGCTCCCCCTGGCCTATCCTCCTGTAGAGGTTGAAACATGGCTCATGCGTTGGTGATAGCGGAAGGACGAATGGAATCTAACCCTTGAAGCTTACATGTATTCGAGTGAAAGTCAGTTTTACACCCAGAACAGGTCTAATCCGCTCCAAACGACAACGGGCGACAACCTTTCAGCTGTAACCCGTTGATTATTCTGGCGCACCCAGCAGGGATCGAACCTGCGACCTTCAGCTTCGGAATGAAGTTTAATCGTGTTTTTTGAAGTCCAAAAAAATCCAGCTAAGTTTTTTAACTAATTGTTTTAAATGATTTTTTAAGAAATTTTCATCCAAGAAAATCCGACAATATCCACCTCCAGCGTGCTATGATGTCATACCCCCTGTCATACCCAGCGACGCCATGGCCACCAAAACAATCCGCTCCAATTTGCTCACCGCGATTGAAGTCAAGAACGCCCGCTTAACGGAAAACAAGCGGGAAGACTGGCTCAATGATGGCGATGGGCTCAGGCTGCGCATCCGTCCTTCCGGAAAAACCTGGTATTTCGTTTACCAGGAAAAACGGGGTGATCCGCCCATCAAATTGCGCATTGGCACTTACCCCGCGATCCAGTTGGCCGATGCACGCAACCTGGCCATCACGTACCGCAATCAACGTGCCGAAGGACTCGATCCGAGAGCCGAGATCGAAGCGGAAGAGCAACAGAAAGCGGCGGATGCCGTTCAAGAAACCGGCGAGATTAGTATGAATCAGCTCTATGAGCTGTACGATCAATCGCAGGGCCCCTTGCTAGATCCACATAATCGCGCCGTGACCCGATCACGGTGGAAGTGCCACGTCGCCATTGCGATTGGCTCGGTTAAGGTTAAGGATGCCAACAAACAACCGGTGATGGCTCACTACAATGAGCTGGCCAAAAAAGGAAAGTCCAGCACCCCGCGCGCAGCGATCAGCCTGCTGGTCAGAGTGATGAAATGGGCCGAACAGAGCGGCCTGTGTTCGGACACCCATCCGCTCTTACGTATGCAGGTTCCCGTCAAAACACGTACCACCAACCATCATCAGGCCCCGGAAACTTTCAATGCAGCCGCATATCTGGAAAAGCATGGCAAGGAAGTCATTGGCCAAGAAGCAGAGGATGATAAAGCCGGTCGTGCGCTCCAATTCCATGAATTGGTCACGCTATTGCATGAACGACTACCCAAATCCACACAGGCATTGACCGGGATTTGCATGATGCGCTTCATGCTGGCAACAGGCATACGTGCCAGCGAAACAATTCGCATTCGCTGGGCGTGGATTGTGAAAAGTGAACGCTTGTTGATCATCCCGTCGGGCAGCATGAAAAAGCGGCGGATGCATCATGTTTACCTGAGCGACTTTGCCATGAAACAACTGGAAATCATGGAGGCTCAGCGGCTCAATGATTTTGTATTTCCAGCAGCGATCAAAGAGAATGCCCCTGTACGCCGCGACAATGTAGGAACGGACATAGTTTGTCGTCAGTTTCATCGCGATCGCAGTGAAACCGACGAGCAGTATAAGGCGCGCGTCGCGCGTCGTATGGTGACGCGTCGTGCACGCAATGAAATTGATCTGTATAACCTCCCCGGTGGGCGGTGGACTTTGTATGATCTCAGGCGTACGGTCGCCACGCGATTGCAGCAATTAGGCTTTGACGAGGGGATGGTCGGGACCATCCTGGCACATGCGCCCAAGGAAAAGTCGGCGACGGATTTGTATGCGCGGTACGGCCACTGGGAGATGAGGTGTCGAGCACTGGATTCACTGGGGACGGCTTTGGCCGGGTGTGAGTCTGGTTCGACGCCAAATTTGGCGAACAATATTATTTATTTCCGCAAAACTTTATAGAGGCACCTAATAGCGATATCCATGAAACTTCCGGTATTGCCAAAAATCGGTATTACCATTCAAATGTTTGAGCAACTCCCCTAGGGGAACTCTGAACAAATCACGCTTCTGCGCGACAAGCATGTTCAAGTCATTGATCTGACTAGATACAGAATTTTTAAACCGTCTTATTCAGAGGCTCCCCAGGAAGGTAATTGTCACGAGTCCACCGATATGCCTGTTCAGGAAAATGTAATCCCCATAGCAACCCCTCTAAAAGATTTTCCACACCTAAGGTTGCTCGCATCGCTAACGCGTCAATGCGTGCAGCAAATAGTCCGCATCAACGTGATTGACTCAGAGCTATCGGTTACGCCAAGATTGAATATGCGCTCTATGCCTGCCTCTGGAATGTTATCGTCTTTAGTAGACGTAATGAGCCCGGATACCGACATCGGTGCTAACTTAACACCATCCATTCGAAGGTGTTCATGAGCCACAGAATTTTCTCAATTGAATTCAAGCAGGAAGCAGTAAATCTGGTCGTGCAGCAATGTCCACCCCGACCTGATCTACGCGCTGCACTTATGTCTCACTGGCGACGATGGCGCGAACGCGATTTGCATTTCCAGCGCCGCCGACAGAGATTGACCTTTAGACTCAAATGATGGCCAGCAGGCAAAATAGCCTTGTCGATCAATTCTGAGAACTAACTTAATGACCAACAAGAACATAAATATCGTCGCTATGCCCTTGGTAGAAACCGCCCGACTGGCTGCTGCCTTGGATGACTTCGCGACAGAGCGCGACTGGCACCAATTCCATTCCCCGAAAAACTTGGTGATGGCCCTATCAGGCGAAGTCGGTGAGCTGACTGAGATTTTCCAGTGGATGACCGAGTCTGCATCGATAGAAGCAGGTCGTGATCCAAGTACTGCAGGAAAGGTTCGTGAAGAACTGGCAGATGTTCTACTTTACCTCGTCCGTCTTTCCGACGTTTTGGGTGTTGATCTGAACGAGGCCGCCAGCCAGAAACTGCAGTTGAATGCTCAAAAATACCCTGCCGACAAAGCGCGCGCCTCCAGCAAGAAATACAACGAGATCTGAATGCAGACTTCAAACCCGACGCACACCCTGATCTATCAGGCTGACAAGCGGCAATTCCTGAAAGATTCGGACAGGTACATCGAAGACCTGATTGAGACCCAATACCTAGCCATTACCGGTAAAAGAGTCAGCAGTCAGGAAAAGCTCTCATGGAAGAACTCCCTGCAAGAGATGGCCAAGGTGCTTAGGGACGATCGTCTTCCATCAAATGCTGGCGTCGGTATCGAATTGTTCGCCCCCCAATCGATGAGCCGTATCGACTTTACTCTCACGGGATTCGATTCCAATGGCCAGAGGACAGCCATTATTATCGAGCTCAAGCAGTGGGGGGCGATCGAACTGACTGCCAAGGATGCCATCATTCGAACCCAGCTGGGTGGCGGACTCAATGAGGCCCTTCATCCTTCTTACCAAGCTTGGTCCTACGCCACGTTGTTTGAAGGATTCAATGAGTCGGTGGCCTCCGGGGATATACGGATATGGCCTTGCGCCTATCTGCACAACTATCCCGAGGCTGACACAGCCATTCTCGACGATCGCTTCAAGGAATACATCGAGCTGGCGCCGGTTTTCCGCCGCGGAATCAATGAGCTGGAAAAGCTGCAACTCTTCCTGAGCAAGCATATCCAAAAGGGTGACGACAAAGCGGTGCTGCAACAGCTGATCTCCAGCAAAATCGGTGCATCCAAGGCCCTGGCTGATGCTCTGGCTAAGCTGATGAAGGGCAACAGCGAATTTGCCCTAATCAACGATCAGAAACTGGTCTTTGAAAGCATCAAGGAAATTGCCCAAGCAGCGGCGCCAGGCAAGCACAAGGTCATCATCGTTGAAGGTGGGCCTGGCACAGGCAAAACGCTCATTGCTATCAACCTACTGGTCAAACTGCTGCAGGCAGGCATGGCGCTCAAGTATGTTTCCAAAAATGCCGCACCCCGCCATGTCTACAAGGCAAAGCTGACCGGCACAGTGAAACAGACCCGTTTCAACAGCCTGTTCGCCGGTTCCGATGGGTTCCATGAAATGGAACAGAATACATTCGACCTGCTGCTGGTTGATGAGTCTCACCGCCTCACCGAAAAGAGTGGCATGTTCAACAACAAGGGTGAGAACCAGATGAAGGAGTTGATCAATGCCGCCAAGTGCACGGTTTTCTTCATCGACGAGGATCAGCGGGTTACCTTCCGCGATATCGGTTCCAAAGAACAGATTCGGCATTGGGCCGCTGCCAAGGGCGCAACAGTCCATGAATTCGAACTGACATCGCAATTTCGTTGCAGCGGATCAGACGGCTACATGGCATGGCTGGACAATATCCTCGACATCCGCGAAACCGCTAACACCCATCTGGATACCAAAGGCTACCAATTCAAGGTTTTTGACACACCGGAAGCCATGCATGCTGCCATTGTCAAAAAGAACAGCAAGAACCGTGCACGGGTAGTTGCTGGCTATTGTTGGCCATGGAACAGCAAAACTGATACCAGCCAGTTGGATATCGTGATCGGCGAGAACTACCGCCGCCAGTGGAATCTGGCCAGTAACAGCATGGTATGGATCATCGCCCCAGACTCGATTGATCAGGTTGGCTGTATCCATACCAGCCAAGGACTGGAGGTCGACTATATCGGCGTCATCATCGGGCCCGACCTGATCGTAAGGGATGGTAAGGTCATCACTGATGCGACCCAACGTTCATCAATGGATCAGACTATCAGGGGATATAAAACCCAGGTCAAAAAAGACCCGACAGGAACCACGGCCAAGGCAGACAGCATCATCAAAAACACCTATCGAACCCTGATGACGCGTGGACTCAAAGGTTGCTACCTTTATTGCACTGATCAGGAAACTGCCGACTACTTCCGCAGTAAACTGCAGTAGTCGGTAACTGGCCAGCGCCTGAGTTAGCATGACATACGAGATGTTTCCTGATGGCCCACCTGCTGCCCGAGCTCCCGACCAAATGCGCAGACACAGGAAAAACTCCAGAATCAAACGGAAAAACTATTCGGTACGAAATCGTACTTTTTACAGCAATAGAGCAGCCCCGGATGATGTTCACATCTGACATCCTCCCTGTCACTTAGCATAGTAATAAAGTCCAGTCTTACCTTGACTCATCAACACCATATTGGCCCAGACATCACCCTTCAACCATGCCCATGACCACCTCATCCGCCTTGTTATGCCAGTCCTTCCGTGAATTTGTGGACTCCACACGACCGGACCGGATCGAAGCCACCGTACGTTTACTAGCCGACAGACAGAAGGACATGGACCTCGAAGCAGGGCTTGGCCAAGAGGGTGCCTGGCGCCATTCGTTGCCGGCACTGGCTAATTTTCTGCAGCAGGCCGAATTGGACGACGAGGTAGTGGTGCTATTGGAGTACCTGCTGCCCATTACCCGGGAGCGCGTGGACTGCCTGATCCTTGGTCATGATGGCAATCGTGATGTGGCTATTGTTGTCGAACTGAAGCAGTGGAGTGCTGCCGGTATCACCAGGAAGAAACTCAGCAATCTTTATGAGATCCATCCTGCTTATAAAGACGACGATAAGGTGGAGCGGCAGGAAAAATACCGGTCCCAACATCCATCCGTACAAGCCGCTGCATACAAGACTGCTATTGAAGCCTGTCTGGACCTTGGCCAGGATCAGCCAACGTTGGTTCGTGCATTTGCCTTTTTGCACAATTTTCACGCCATCGAGCATTCTGTGCTATCCGATGATCCCAGTGCCGCAGAGGCGATGTTCATCGCGCCACTTGTGGGAGCAAGCGGAGAAAGCTACCGCACGGCGATGCAAGAGATCCGTGAACTACAGTTGCAATCACCTGCTCACCCACAACGCTTTCTCCAGCCTGAAGTCAGGTTCAGTCATAAACTTTTTTTTGAATTGCAGGATCTGCTGGATAACCGCTTCAGCTTCCCCCTCGCTGAAAGCCAGAGCATCATCATGGAAATGATTCTTGGCGCCCTTGAGCACGCCAGGCATCCAGGCCGATCGGCAAATGGCAAGGTTAGCAAATATCACATTGTGGTTGATGGTGGTGTAGGTACGGGCAAAAGCGTTCTGGCACTCACGTTGCTCCGTCATTTGATCAGGCAGTCGGTCACCGCATTGTATGCCGTCGGTTCAAAATCACTGATCCAGAATGCGCATGCTCAAGGTGGATCTTTGAAAAATGTCATCAATTATTTTTTCCCAGAGTACTACAAAGATGACCAGCTCAAGGCCATCACGCTGATCTTTGACGAAGCCCATCGGACCAAAAAACCGGGTAACTTCAAAACAGCCATGAAGAGCGCAAAAGCCTGCGTCTTCTTTATTGATGACCGCCAGATCATCCATCCGACAGAATCTTGTAGCGGTCAGCAACTGGAAAACTTTGCCAAAGAGTTGAGTAACAATACGGTCACTCACAGATTGATCAAAGTGTCGCTGACCGAACAGTTCAGATGCTGCAGTGGCAATCGCTATATCAACTGGCTGGAGAAGGTTTTCTATCCGGATGAAAGCCCGGGATACCGGGATCCGGAGCAAGGATATGAAGTTAGGATTGTTGATACCCCCGAAGCGCTGGAAGAGCTCGTACTAAGCCGGCGGCAATGCGGGCATGACGCTAGGATGCTAGCCGGTTTCTGCTGGCCTTGGTCTGACCCGGGGAGAAACAAGAGCAATCCGGGTCATCACACGCTGACACACGATGTGGCAATCGGTACTTGGTCAGCACCCTGGAATGAAAAGCCACCAGAACAATGGGAAGATAATCCACAGGACAAGCCGGCGGCCGATCAGCATCCCTTTTATCTTTGGGCTACTGACCCGCAGACAAGGCAGGTCGGCTGCATCTACTCATCTCAGGGACTTGAGTTTGATTATGTTGGTGTGATTATCGGGCCGGATCTGATATGGGATCGCCAGCAACAGGCTTGGCGTGGACAGCTACAACACTCGCATGATACCAAGCTAAAAAAAGGCTTCAAGAGCGCGAATAATCCCGATCCGACCGAAATTCTAAAAAATATCTACTGGGTTCTTGCTACCCGTGGCGTCAAAGGGGTCTTCTTCTACTCAACGGACGCGGATACCCGGGACTATCTGAAGGAATGCCTGCGGCTTGCACATCCCGTAAACCGGACAAGCGAAACCCCTCTAGTTTGTTAGAGCCGTTGATGGTTACTTTGCTGTGGGGAAAGGTCAGCCAACAATTGATTGAGTCGACAGTACGTCTGGCTGACTCACTCATTGCAAATAGAATGGTGCACTAGAAAAAAGGCTGATCATTAGATCAGCCTTTTTTAACATTGGTCTTCAAGATAGTTCCGAACTAAATTCAATCCATCAGTCTTATCCCGAATAACTATTGCCATTGGTGATTCACCACCAAATGCATGATTTGGCTGACTCATCCAAGAATATGCAAGGTCAGCCCTGCCCGGGAAAAGCGTTTTGAGTAAACTGTGACAACATAAAAGCTCTGAAAACCGCTGGTACAATTCAGGCGGTAAGGAATCTACCGTACCTTTTTGCAGCATTTCTAGGTACTGGCTCTGGTCGGCCTGCAGCCCAAGAAGCAAAGGGATATCACACTGCTGAACGTCCCAAAGCGCCAGCAAGGTCATGATCATTGCTGCCAACCTGCCATGCGTGGCATCCGGGTTGTGCGGTAAGTAGTGCTCATCAGCTTTCATGCATTGACCTCATTTAGCTTTGTGCTTCTTTTTTGAACTAGAAAGAAAGTAACGCCTCCTAATTGCCTTTCTATTAACCTTGGCAGAATTGCCAAGCCGCTCCTCAATCTTGCTTGTTGGTATATTTGAATGTTCAGGAATTTGAAAAGTGCCACATTCACTCTTATCAATGATAGCATTACGACTTATTATCTCTTGATTGAGCCTTTCGATAATTTTTTCCTTTTCTTTTTTCTCCATATCAGCCTGCTCCAGGGCCTTTTTCAATTCCTTTTCCAGAACTTCATTTTGATCGTAAAGCTCTTCAATTTCCTGATTTTTCTTGCGTCTTTCCCGTGCCACTGGTGATTTATCTGGATCAAAATTTTTAACCTCTTTAATGTAGATTGATATTTCTTCTGATTGGCAAATAAGATACTTGCATACTCCATCACTCCTTACTACCCAATCCGTCGAGCCATTAGCAACCAACGTCAAATTGGGTTTTGGTTCGTCACAGAACTTATCAATATCTATACTATTGTAGCTACTTTCTCTGAATTTCTTTTCAAATGGCTGAATTTCCACGTAGTCATATTTCTTACCCTTCGCTTCCTTTGTGATAATAATCCCTGCTTCATCGTCGTCAATCATATCAAAATACGCAGAGGGGTTCTGAGCAAACTCATTCATGTCAACTCGAGATACTTTCACAGCAGCACTCCTTTAAGGTTAAGGGATTGGGTTCATTCTACTTGTGTCAAATCAATCTAAATTTTCAAGGCGCAACTATGCCTCTAGATTACTTCCAGATTCGATTAAATTGAAAATGATAATGAGATTAAATTACTGCCAGATTGATAAACTGGTTCGTCAGGATTTGGTGACAGCCCGTATTTTATCTAGCGAAGCCTGAGCTGTATCTAGCAAAGCCTGCATTTTTTCCGCTTCTTGATTGATAAGATCATCAATCGACATACGATTCTGATTAATGGTCTTAAACAGCAAGCCATTCTTGATGAAGTGCAGCAACTTCTCATCCCCATCTTCATTGACGATGCGTTCCATAACTCTAATTGAACCCTCTCGTGGTTCAATAATTACGTTTTGCACCGTACTGATTCGATTTTTTACTATCAAGCTGACACCAAGATAGGTCACTAACCTCAACTTCTCGGCAGTCTTCTTCTTCATACTCATCCAGGTAACTGGATAGTATTGGCTCAGGACGTCATCACGTTTACATTTAGCGATCCTCAGAACCTCATATTCATTTGACTGACCATTACTGTCCTTGCGTGTAACAGTCACATACCGCCAATCAAAGTCATTTGGAAGGTCTTTGGCGACTTCATCAAAGTTTTCGGTTAAGTCACTCAGGGAAATCGTTTTCGGCGTGATCAACATACCCAGTTCCATAGCCATCTCGTACGCAGGAATTCTCCCATATTCACCAAGCACAGTCAACAATCAACTAGTGATTTTCATGCAGTACAAGCCTATGACATAGAACTACCCAGTCTTCCATGGCTTCAGATTCATCTTTCTTCTCGGACTGATGAGGGGACCAGTGAATTCGCCGCATCCAAACCCATCTCTTCGGATTCAGACTCCGAGCTTGCTGCACGATGCCAAACCACGACACCATTTTAGCTCTGCTAAACCGCATTGGAATGAATGGAAACTTCCAGTCTTTTGAGATCAACAACCTGAATCCAACTCCAGTGCAATCCTGGGATGCTCGATTATCATGAGGCTGTCGATGCTGAAGCACATTTCGTTCTCGGCAGTGGTCGTTTGTCGACTTCAATCGCGGTGCCTAAAAGGGGTGGAATTTACGCCATCGCCGTGGATGTGCCTAAATGGCCACCCATTCTATACATGGGTCAGACGCGAGGCTTTCCAGGGAGAGTCAGAACATATGCTGCTTTTACCAGACGAAGTATGGGGGTGTTCGGTGGCTATCGGGTCAAGTATGAGAAGGTACTCAAGCAGGCAGAAGAGCTGTCCAACAGCTGGACGTCTTAGAGTTCTCGGTTGCCGAGTCCCGCTTGATCAGATCTGGTGAAGGTGGCTGCCATGGCATGTGCCATAAGCGCCAAACTAACTAAGGGCGATTTTGGCTAGGCTTTGCGATCGAAAAATTTCAGTCATTTCACGCATGGTACAGGACTGCCACGCAAATCCAATCGATTGTGCAGGAGCGATACCTGGGCGATATATTGGCATCTGCGGCGGATTGGACAAGAGTCCCCCGCCTCCGGAAAGGTCGTAAGGGTCAATCGAATTCTCAAGTGTGGCAATCGCCATGAAAGCCACATCTTGCTCGGCCCAGCCAGCTTCTAATAGCTTATTGACCCCCGCCTTTATGCGCGCTAACCCTTGTTTTGTAAGTTTCTGCGGGTCGTTGCCGATTGATTCAAGTTTACGACTCAAGTCTTGGGCGTGGTAACCGCCAAAGCCCGTCCCCATCATCATCTCTTCTAAAAAATTACCCTTAACGGCGCGGGTCACTGGGCCGGACCAACCCAACTTTTCTGCTGCATTGACGACTGCAAAGATTTTTTGCTCGCTGACGCTTTTCAGGCAGGAAAAATATTGGCGCAACATCTCTGGGCTTACGGTTTCGCCGCTTCTGGATGGCAGGGCAAGTGCCTCTGCCAGTGCATCAATCGTTAAGCCAGAAATCTGTTTAATTTCCTTCAGAATATTTTGCAGCAAGGCTCTTCTAAACGTGCCTGCTTCCCCAATTGTAGGACGTCCCATTTGTGACCTTTTATTTTTGCGTGAAATTAACCAGTGGATTTTAAACAAAAAATTATTCATCCAAAATGAGTTTGTTACCTTTTTTGGAGGCTGATGTGAGAAAACAACGTGCAGAGTTGCCCGCTGAAGGTTTTGTTCGTTTAACACAGATCATTGGGCCGGGGGGGCCCATCCCTGTGTCGAAATCGACCTGGTGGGCAGGAGTGAAGAGCGGGCGATATCCGCAATCTGTGAAGTTGGGGCCGCGCATCACGGCATGGCGGGTCAGTGATATCCGCGCGCTACTTCAGGTGGATGAGGGAGTTGCAAATGACTAACGAGGATATGGAATACAGGCGTTGGCTGGGCAAGCGTCTTGAGCGCATGGCACGCAATCATCAATACGAGGCGGGAGTGGGGATGACGGGGCGAAAATATTGTCACTTTGAGTTGATGACAGCAACCGACTTGATGGAAATGCCATCTCTGGCATGGGTTGTGCAGGGCATTTTGCCCAAGACTGGTTTGGCAGCTATTTTTGGCCCGCCAGGCGTGGGGAAAAGCTTTCTGACACTCGACCTGTTGGCTGCGGTCGCCGATGGAGCGCCCTGGTTTTCCTATCCAACAGTTCGAGCACCAGTTATTTACGTAGCGCTTGAAGGCGTTGCCGGTTTGCAAAAGCGCCTCAATGCATACTGTATCCAGCATGGTGCGGTTTCAGGAAGTAATTTGCGTTTCATCACCGATTCTTTCAATCTCTTGTCAGGCGATGATCCAGATCGACTCATCGAAACGCTGAAAGCACATGGCGCGGAGGGGGCGGTTGTAGCACTTGATACATTGAACCGTGCAATGACTGGTGCGGATGAAAATAACGGGGTCGACATGAGCCGCGCAATTGCAGCGGCCAGCAAGATTCAACGTGAAGTGGGGGGCCTGGTATTGTTTATCCATCATGCAGGGAAAAACAGTGCTGCCGGACTGCGCGGGCATAGTAGTCTGAGCGGTGCACTTGATGTTGTGATTGAACTCTCTCGAGATCGTGAAGCACGTACCTGGAAGCTGGCCAAATGCAAAGACGGAGAGGATGGTCTTACCCATTCCTTTGCTTTGAAGGCGATTCAATATCAACACACGGATGGGATTCAAACCATTGAATCATGCGTGGTCACACCATTGATTGAGTCGAACGTGTGCCGCCGGGAGGGGCCGCTTGGTGCTGCGGCTATGATTGCATTGGAAACTCTTGCTGAGCTTGAAGTTGAGTCAGGTGTTGATTTGCGCGAGGTCTTCGATATTCATTGCCGAGATGGCGGGGTTGTTCTTGGCGTACTTGAGAAAAGTTGGCGAGAAAAAACCTACGCAGCCGCTATTTTCATGGCAATGCCAACTGGGGACGCACGGCGCATGGCATTCCGGCGTGCGAAAGATGCACTGGTACACGCCGGTATCCTAGCGGCTCAAGGTGACTATGTGTGGCGGATCTCAGGCGCTCTTTCAAGAGGCGTAGCGTAGCTTGGATAGCTGACTCAATATTCTCCCTGACAGGTCACTTGTTTTGAATTGGTTGTGACCCCGTAGCCGCGAACGAACACGAACACCCCCTAAAGGGGGTGTTCGTGTTCGTTCGGGGGGATAGTGACGCGTTGTGGCTCTTCCACTTGCTGGACTTATACTTGGGGCGCTGAGTCTTACTCAGGCTAGGAATCTACTGAAAACCGCATCCGGTCCTGGCTTGATATGCGAAACAAGCAACTTGGGTCAGCTTATTTAATTCCGCAGTTCATGTGATTTCAAAAAATTAGGAATTTCCTTCGGAATCATGTCGTGAAGCCCAGCGCGAATTCTCTCAAGATGGCGCTGTGTCACTTGGCACGATCAACTCGAAAGGAAATAAAATGTCTTCAAAATCGACAACGCGTTCTACATCTACTACCCCGATGACCGCTGGTGCCGCAGCACGCATTCAAAGTGCCACAGCAAAGTCTAATGGCGGGACCGTATCCAAGGGAAGCTTTGCCGCTCGAGCCCAGAGCACGGTGGCTAAGAGCAGCAAACGCTAATAGGGAGTGAGCGGGTTTCCCGCTCTCATCAACATGACTACAAAAGAAACCGCAATTCCCCGTCTTGGGCAAGCATTAAGAACCGTAATCAAATTCGGGGGGTACCGTAGCTATCTTGTTGAATGTGGCTTAGACAAAAATCTGGATGATCTGGCAGCGGAGGCCCGAGACCGACAAGCTTCCGCCTTTGATGTAATGCGAGACATTGAAGATGCCTGTACCAAGGCGCTTGCCGCAGATTGTGGGTATGAGTGGGCTCAGTTCTTTGAGGGTACGTGGATTAAAACACGCGAAGCATTGCAATTCCTGGCTCAACACGTTGATATCTCTCCTCTGCCACTTAATCAAGGTAGCACACTCTTTCAACAATACTTTGCCATGCCCATGCTTTCGGGCTTCTTGGGTTTGGTCGTTCGTCACCGAAATGGCGGCAGTGTGGATGCCTGGCTGGATGGCCCTTTCAAGAGCTGGCTTGCATTAGCCGCCAGCCGGACATGCATTGCAGAGCAAACCCTGCTGATCCGACTAGCCAATGAGCTTGATGCGGACCCAAGAACAATTGAACGTTGGCTAGCGGGCGAACCAATTGGCAAGCTGGTTTGGCCGTATGCCCCGAAGGTCAAGGCAATTCTCGGTTCAGGAGTGACGGAGTCCGATTTGCATTTTCTAACGGGATGGCTACTTGTCGCATGCGCTCTACAGTCAATTTCCTTTGAAATCCGGGAGGGCGTTCGACGGGACTACGTTTTTCGGAAGCAACATCCATGGACTCTCGCACAGACGGTGGATACTATGAATAGGGCTGCTCTGAACCCTGATAATTGGCCTCCTGCGGCGCTGCTAATCCCGCTACTTCAGGAGATTGAGCAACTTTTCGACATTCGACCGCACGATGCATTGGCGCTGCAAGAAAATCTAGAGCAACTTCGGCAACTGATTCGGCGATCCTCTGCGCAATTCAAGACCTCCTTTCAGCCTGTCCACGATTGGTTTTTGGCAAGAGGTGAAGCACTGCTCGGCAAACGAGAAGCAGCACTTCGACTGTATGCCAGTGCAGTGGATGGTGCTTGGTGGTGTGTGGGACAAAATCAGCATCCAATCCTGAATGAGGCCTTGTTGTACGCAGTTGGCGTTGGCGACAAGAATGCCGCCAATGCGTATTGGGACAAAACCTTCATGCTAGGCTTGAATCGAGGCCCTAAGCGTCCGCTAGATGATCAAGAAACGCGGCGAATTGCTTTCGCCTTTGAGCAGAAGTTTTACCCGCAAAAGGCAAAGGACCGAATTCCTCCGGCAACGGAATACCGTGGTCAGGACTATGCCTTCCATCTTGGTACTCAACATCTGGCAAAACCAAACCAGAAAACTAAATATGCCGAAGGCCGCACGAGAAGAACACCACTCATGGTGGCGATTTTTGAAGGAACACTGGGCGAAGTACAGCAATTGATTGCCGCTGGTGGCAACCCCAATGATTTCATCCCAGAATCTGGCGAAGGCCCTTTGTCCTACGCGATGCGTCGCGCCTGTGATCGCAAGGATACGATCATCATGGAATATTTGTTGGGATTGGATCTGACACCAGAAACTGTTAACCGGCCCGCGTCCACCATGCGTGAAACGCCTCTGAAAATTGCCATTGAAATGGCCAATGCACCCGCCGTAGCTCGCTTGATTGAGCTTGGAGCCAACGTTGAAGCACCTTGTGACTACTGTCCTTCCGCATTGTGCTATGCGATGTCCTTATTTCATGGCAGTTTACACAGAAATGATTACTCGCAGTCGCGAGCATTTTTCGCAGGCAAAATTCGGGGAGATGTTTACGATGCCAAGAAGGGGGGCGTGCTTGATGCCGACCTTGCTCATTGCCGACATGACCTTCTGCGTAAACTGAAAGCATCCGACCGTAACCGAAGACTATGGGAGGGCGTGCGCGATTACTTCATTCGTCCAGCAGCCGATCATCGGGCCGTCATTCAGGCCCTGCTTATTGGTGGGGCCGATGCTAACAGGCGCTACCGTGTTGAAGAACATGATGTGGCGGAATGGACGCCAACGCTTTTTGCTGCACAAACAGGGGATCTGGATGTTTTCAGAATGCTCGTTGAGCATCCAGGGGGAAATCATGGAGATCCAGATATGACCTTGATGCGCCCCAAAAGCCTAGAACGCTTTGATGCATTGTGGGTTGCAATCGACCATGGTAGGCATCCTATCGTGTCCTATCTGATTGAACGGGAAAAACAACATGCCCGAGACCCGCTTACGCCCTAAGTTTTTGGCAAAAACCTTCTGTTCCATGTCGGGACTATTCTCCCTCTAAAACTGATCCTCAGGCTCCAACACAGCCATCGAGGATCAGTCATGCAATACAGCAAAAATAAAGACATCAACCAACTCATCAAGGGAATGCTGCGTGCTGGATGGCATTTCGAACGGGGGCGCCACGGAAAATTGCACCACCCCACTGGGTTTGGTTTCGTTACATTTGCAAAAACGCCAAGCGACCATAGATGTCTTTTGAACATCCGCCGTGACATTCGACGCTTGGAGCAGAAGATTGCTTGCACTTCGCCGTGATTCCTCGATTCAGCATTAAAACTAGTCGTATTCAGGGCACTTTCTCGTTTACTTTCGATTCATGACCACCGCTTGACGGTCCGCCTCTTACCGACGTGTCGCACAGCCTTCTCGCCCCGCAAGGGGCCACTTCGCTTCGTCCTCACCCGTTCGCATTCGCTACGCTCCTTTGCGCTGCGGCTTCCAGGCGCCCCCTTGCATGTCTCGCTGTCCGTTCTGTTGCCCCGTTGAGGCGGCTCCGACAAGCAGATGTTCCACGACATGAAAGGCGAGATCATGAAGACAGCAAATGCAATTTTCCAGCAGCAATTGATATGAACGAGGGCGCTGCCCTCGAACTCCCGGAGGCTCACCCACAAGCAGATGAGCAAGGCGATGCGCTGATTGCAGCTGCTTTGGCCGTTTTAGAAGCGCGCGCAGCTTACAGCAAGGACAGCCAAGTCTTTAACCGACCAGATGATTTTCGGGCGTTCTTTCGGCTAAGGCTGGGCATGGGGGAGCGGGAAGAATTTCACGTCGCATTTCTGACTCATCGTCATGCGTTGATTTCCTGCGAAACAATGTTTCTTGGTTCGCTGGCTCAAGCGAGCGTGCATCCGCGTGAGGTCGCCCGTCGTGCCCTGCAGCTGAATGCAGGCGCGGTAGTGTGCGCGCACAACCATCCGAGTGGTGATTGCTCGCCATCCGCAGCAGATCATCGCATTACCGACCGTTTACATGCAGCACTTGACCTAGTGGAAATCCGATTGCTCGACCACTTTGTCGTCACCGCACATGATGCCGTATCGCTCGCTGAAGCTGGATGGCATCCGCGTACAGTTGAATTTTGACCTCGCTAAAACCGCAAGAGCTCTCGCGATATGCTTTCGTTAGATGCATGTCGCGAGATCATGTTACCAAGCAGGTCCACGAGCGCGCAGCTCGTGGACGAACCTGCCACCACCGCTACGCTGATCGCGACGCAAGACGCCTCGCGGCTTTGCTGCGATCTGGTTGACCTGCTGGGGCAGATCCAGGTTCAACTACCGCCCCCGCCTTTTCCGCGCCTTGCGGCGCTCGGCTACCCGCCTTGCGGGGCTGCGCCGCTGGATCTGCGATCTTCGCGCCTAGTGCATGCTGCCGCATGCATCTCGCTGGACGCTCGACCTCCATCAACATTGGCGCTTATGCGCCTCGTTGATGTCCATTGCCTCTAGGCAATGCCTCAAGGCGGGTAGCCGAGCGCCGCTGCGCGTCTTCGGCGGGGGTGGGCTTCGCCCCCCGTGCGCGAGCGCTGGCCTTGGGGCCAACTTTCGCTCGGCGACGCCATCTTCGCTGGCTGCCGGCTCATCCGCTTCGGCGCCCCCTACCCTTCACCCGACGCCGTGGGCGGCGTGCGGGTTGCGGGAAAGACACACAGCACACATCTCCGCGCTAATTTTCTTCACTCTGAATTTCGGACTTGGTTGGACTTATTTAGATTTTCCTGGACGGCCAATTCATGCGAATATCTTTATAAATCAGAATGTTATTGTTATTTTTATCTTTATGACTGAATGTCTCGAGGATAGGATGGAAGCGTCTCTCACCAATCCGTATCGCCGAGGTCAGCTATGTTGGACGCCATTCTGTGGATTCCCAAACAGATCATTTTTTCGCATTACGTCGTATTGCTCAACCTGTGCTATCCGCGCACAAAGCTGGCCCAAATCGAGGTCAAGTGTGATGCGTTTCACGAGAAGCTGTTTGGCAAAGGGAAATGATATGCAACCAATTTCCCCAAGTTTGCATTTGCCCAGCAATTGGCTGCCATTGTCAGGGATTATGGCCGGGCTGTTCACGCCCGCAGCAGTTGAAACCTTTTGCCGTGAGGCGTACCTAAAAAGCGAAGTCCTTTGCTATGCAAGCAGTGCAGGTATCGCTGGATTAGCCATTGTGGAATTCGGCGACAATTACGATCAGATTGACGCATGGATATGGGTTGCTGCATGTGCCGTCGGTTTGGGTTTGGCGGTAGTTTGGTACCGCTTCTGTAGCCCGTGGCTTAGCCATAAGCTTGTGTTTTTCACTCGCCCTAGCGAATCAGTACGCAGTGGTCGCACCGATGTCAGGAGCGTCACTGCAACTTTGCCTCCACCACGCAAGCCGTCTGACCCACGGGAGCATTACCGCGGCGGAGCGAACGCAGATTTTTTCATGGGCCTAGATGTCAGAGGCAAAGCCATTTACTGGAAAGGGCCACTGCCTCATGTCAGCGTTGTAGGCACCACGGGCTCGGGCAAAGGACGCAAGCTTCAATGCCTGAGCACACAAAGTATCGGTAGAAAAGAACTTCTGGTTTACCTCGATCCAAAAGATGACGAATGGGCACCGCATGCCGTATTTGCGGCCTGCGTCAGATACGTTGCTGATTATCACTTTCTTCGTCTGCTACCGGGGTCGCCGTATCAAATCAACTTAATTGAGGGTGCATCGGCCGATGAAGTTGAAGAGCTTTTCGTTTCGGCCTTAGATCTCGGTGACACTGGCGCGCCGTCAGATTTCTACGCCGCTAAAAATCGGAAAGCTGCACGCGCTGCAGCGATGTTGGCGGCTGCTCAGCAACTCACGCTTGCAGAATTGCATCAGCACTTCGAAACCGACGAATACTGGATTCAAGAGGCACCGGGTTTTATCGACAAGCTGGGTGAATTGGCGCGACTGCATGCAATCAATGCACCAACCTCGGCATTTTCGTTGGCAAACATGATACAAAATGGCGGGGCAATTTACGTGGTGGGGTCGATGACCTTGCCATCTGTTCGCCGTGCGCAGCAGATGATTTTTGTCCGAATCCAGCAACTGGCGTCTGCAAGGGACCGGCTTGCGGGCGATCTCAAGACCGTGTGCGTGGTCGCAGATGAAGCCAGATATCACTTAAGCCGCCCCATCATCCAGGGTCTGGCCGCATCACGGGACAAAGGCATGCGCGTGATACTCGCATACCAAAGTTTTCTGGACTTGCGCGATTGCCCGGCTGGACTCGACCCGCAGATGGTTGCAGCCACCATTATCGAAAACACGCCCTGCAAACTGGTTTACCGCGTTGAAGATCCGGATACAGCAGAATGGTTGGCGCGGCGTTCGGGGACCATTCTCGTCGATGATCCGACCATTTCTCTCAAACGCAATCCAGGCTTAGGTGAAACCTCCGATGGCGAACGTTCCGTGCGACAGGGAGAACATTATCTTTTTGACACCAACAAACTCACCAACCTGCCGTCCGGCTGGGGCCTGCTGTTTGGGCAAGGTATCGCCAAGGCATGTTTTGTCAGTGCCCTTAAGGTTCAAAAAAGCCGCCACGCGATTTCACCGACACTTGCGCCATCAAATGGCAACCAAGATGTGAGCGGATCACCTGAGCATCTAACAGTTCGTTCTATCAACGGACAGCGCAAGATTCCTGACTTTTTCTCGCTGGAGGATCAGTGAAATGAACGATCACACAGCGAGCGAAAATCAAGGGGAAAAGGTCACGATCTCAGAGAAGACAATTGCCGGCGGCACGTCCAGCAATCGCCGTACAAGGCAGAGTAAACATTTGATCGCCGACCCTGCCAAACGCATGGCTCGCGCGGAGGAAAAGCGCCGAACTGCACTTAGATTCCTACGCGATGAAATCTGGACAACCGTCGATGTGATCTCACATCTATTAGCCATCGCCTACCCAGCTGCCTATGCGCTGATGAAACAACTAAAGCAGGTTGGGTATGTAAATTCGGGTACGGTTTTCATCCCCAGTCACCGCGGAGTGGTTCGCAGTGTCCTATACGGTATCACCGCACAGGGACTGGCATATGCATGGGATCTATCAGAAGACCCTGAGCAACGTTCACCGTGGGAATCATCTAAGATCAGCCCTCTTTTTGTGCCACATCAAATTGCGACGCAGAAAGCGCGCATTCGGGCCGAAAAACTGGGATGGTCTGCCTGGAAGCCGGCACGGATGATGATGGGAACCGGTTTGTCCAAAATACCCGATGGCGAAATGATCAATCTCGAAGGGCAATGCATTGCCGTGGAAATCGAGCGCGAAATCAAGACAGACAAACGTTATGAGGCCGTTCTGGGCGCTTATATCGCTCTGATCAAGAGGGACCGGAGATGGTCGCGAATCGACTACCTTTGCCCAGACCAAGAATTTGCTGCCCGATTGGCAAGAAACTTCGGACGACTGAAACAGCTGAGGCTTGAAGGAAAAAACGGCAAGGCTACGCATGTTGGCGAACTGTCACAGGCGCACCTTGATCATTTCCGATTTTACGTCCTTGATGAATGGCCCGATGGTGCATATATCACTGCAAAATTAAAGGTCACTCCATGAACAAACCTTTTCCGATCACTCGCTTTATAATTTCTATCCTTTTCCACGGATGTCGAATGTATTTTTCATTGCCAATGTGGGCAATGCTCTTAATCGCGCTGACTGCGTCTCTAATTTACTGCCACTACATTTAAGTAAAAGCGAGGCACCTTCTGGCTCGGGCTCACCGTACTGGTCAATTCAATAATCAACCAGAAGCTTCCCTCGCCTCATGACATGATCAAAGCTATACACATGCTCACGCGGCGAATTCTCACACGCTCCAATTATCCGCCCCATGAATCTAATGCGCCCAGCTCTCAAGCGTATTTCACCACCGCATATCGGACAATTGGCCCCATATCGAATCAACTTCAAAACCGCCGGCTGCCCGGGGTTCTTTCCCCAACTCACAATCAAATCGCGCTCTTCATTTTGTAGCCATCCTGGCGCAAGTGCTACCCTTACCGCAGGAAGCGAAACAACAAATTTAAAATGATGAACAAAGAATAAAATCAATGCTGCATTGAATAAAATACTCACATCATCCAGCTTATGTTTCAGATAAAAAACCTGAATCAAAATCAGGACGCCAAAAAGTACAGATACCCCCAATAGAAAAACCAACCACAAAACTGTCATCCACTTACCTACCCCCTCAAGCCTCATCCCCAATCTAAAAACATTTATCAGCCTACCTTTTGCTATTACATCATCTTCTCGATAGGTTACATATGGAAATTTTGAGGGATCCGGCAAACAGTCCGAGCGAGTAGAAATATTTATTTCAGGAATACTTTCAAATTCAATTCCGTACAGACTTGGGTTTCCTGGTCCACCCGTACTCTCAAATTTAAAAAGGCGAATAGATTCTGCAAATCCTTTTTCCGATAGTCTTTGCTGTATGCCTGATAACTTTTCATCAAAACATTTTTGAAGATCTTTGAACAACTCCCTTGCAAATTTTCTGATCCTGTCAGGATCAGCAGGTTTGGCAGGGCTACCCAGGCAGCCGGTCGCCGCTTCTAGTTCCATTTCTTCTACGATTTCGACCCCCTGAAATCCCTCTCTTTCAGGATATTTCCTGTACAACCGAATGAGGGCTCGCAAAAGCGATGCGCACTGCATCCGCTTTTTGCCTTTCCACTCTGCGCTAGCATTTTCAAAAAAAATCAACAACTTGAAATCTAACCGAACCGGTTTCAAACCGGTTTTCACCCTGTTTATCCATCACTTACCTCGTCAGACTGAGTTCCGTATATCAACACCTACTTCAAAGGAAGACAGTATATGGAACTTTCATGCACGCTTCAGTACTTCGCACTAGATCAGGCCGGCAATTCCGTTGCCATTCAAGATGTACCACGCGGATTAGCCTGTGAATGTTACTGCCCCGCATGCGGACATAGTCTGGTTGCCAAAAAGGGAAATGTGAAAGCTTGGCATTTTGCGCATGCCAGCGGATCAGACTGTGCATCTGGTGCAATGACTGCGCTTCACCTCGCCGCACAGCAGATGATAAAGAGCGAATCAAAGATGATGCTTCCAATTCTTAGTGAAACTTACTCCTCCCGTGCATTAAATGACGCATTGGTTAGTCGTACAGAGACTCAAAATGAACGACTCATTCACTTTGAGGAAGTTACGCTCGAAAAGCATCTTGGCGATATTAGGCCTGACGCAATAGGCATTGATGAAATAAGCCGATACTTCATCGAAGTCGCAGTAACTCATTTTGTGGACGAAGAAAAGCGAAATAAAATAATCCTTCACAATGAACCAGCACTTGAAATCAATCTAAGTCTAGTTGAGGTAGACACATGGGATACCCTCCATCAAGCCGTCATTTCGGGCGTGGAGTACAAGAACTGGATTCATCATCCAGACCTAGAAGTAATGCAGACACAGGCAAAGCGCGCAGTAGAAATTGAAATTCAGGCAATCAACAGTAAATTACAGAATTCTCAAAAATCATCTTCAACCATTAATTCTAAATGGAGTACGGCATATTCTTTTGGAATGGCAAAAATATACCTAGACGAATTCGAATATCACATAAGAATTAGACAAATTAATTACATCCACAACACCACATTTATTCCAATACATAAGTTAATTTATTCACTAGGTGGGCAGCGAACTGGGGATCGCTTTTGGAAAGTACCTAGAAATAAAAAGGAACAATTAATATCCGGATTAAATAAAATTTGCACCGCATTCTGGCAAGCACCCTAAAGTATCTGCTATTCAGGGCCGGATCAGGGAAATTAGCAAATTGATTCCCCAATAGATCAAAACAACTCCCCCGACACCGGCCCGCTTGCCGCCTTATTTCTCGGCGCCAACGCTGCAGCCCTAACCACCATCCCCTCCGCCGGAAACAACTTCAAAAACGACCTCGCCACCTCCGGATTTCGGCACCCCAGCCAATCGTCATACTCCCACTCCGGCACAATGACCAGCGACCGCTTTTCGTCATCCGGCTTGTGAAACCGCTTCATCACCGGATGATCATCCGCATTGATGGTGATCTGCGTGAACGCATAGCAGAGACTGCCATCCTGCTCCTGCCACTCCCGCCAGAGTCCGGCGACAGCAAAAGGTGCATCGTGTTCTAGTCCGATATGCCAGCGCACCGCTTTGCCGGATTCGTAGCACGGCTCGTAGAATCCCACCATCGGTACCAAACACAACTGTGCACTCCGCCAGAAACGGCCATAACTGCGTAACTCACCAATCGTTTCCGCGCGCGCATTCATGGTGCTAAAGCGCTTCACGCCGGGCGGGATGTGTTGCTTTGGTACAAAGGCATAACTCGCCAGTCGCGCTTCCCGCTTTTGCCCATCTCCCAGAATGATCGGCGCCTGATAGTCCTGCCAGGCCTCACTGCGCCAGTCAGGGAATTCCGCCTGAGTCGGCACGCCGAAATGTTCAATCAATTCTTCACGGGAAGTCGGACGGTAGTTTGTGCACATGTTGATTTGCGATATATTTAGAGAACGTACGTTCTCTTTCTATAATTGACCGGTGTATCCGTTATTTCACAGGAAGTCCCATGAGCCAGCAAGCAACTTCAGAAGCCGTGCAGATCCGACATAGCGGAGTGTCGTTACCACGTCAGTGCGAGCATGACGTCGTGCAGCTGATACCCGGTGCAAACACGGTACGTCTACCCATTGCCAGCAGCAAGATCGCCGCAGGCTTTCCATCGCCTGCCGCCGACCATATGGATGAGGACATCAGTCTCGACGAGATTCTGATCGAGCATCCGGCCTCGACGTATTTTGTCCGGGTCAAAGGCGAGTCGATGAAGGACGCGCACATCTACGAAGGAGACGTGCTGATCGTCGATAAGTCACTCACCCCACGGCATGACGACATTGTAGTGGCCGTGCTCGATGGCGAGATGACGGTGAAGCGTCTCTACCTGCGCAACGGCATTGTCCGCCTCGTGCCGGAGAATCCGGATTTTCCAGTGATCGATATTCAGGAAGGACAGGAGTTGACAGTATGGGGTGTGGTGACATCGACTATTCGGCGTTTCCGTCACGCCTAGCGCTGATTGATGGCAACAACTTCTACGTCTCCTGCGAGCGGGTGTTCAATCCCAAGCTCGAAGGCAAAACCATCGTCGTGCTCTCGAATAACGATGGCTGCGTGGTGGCGCGTAGCCAGGAGGCCAAAGCGCTCGGTATCAAGATGGGCGTGCCGTGGTTTCAGCTAAAAGAACTCTGCCGCCAGCATCCGATTCAGGCCTTCAGTAGCAATTACGCGCTTTATGGCGACATGAGCCAGCGCATGATGTCGGTCATCGGCCAGTTCAGCCCGGAACAAGAAGTCTATTCGATCGATGAATCCTTCCTCGACCTGAGCGGATTCCCGCATCTGGACCTCAATGATTACGGTCAGCAGATTCGCGCCCGAGTAAAACAGTGGGTAGGCATTCCCGTGTGCGTCGGCATTGCCCCGACGAAAACCCTCGCCAAGCTGGCTAATCATTTTGCAAAGAAGCGGCCAGCTTTGAATGGTGTCTGCGATCTAGCATCGCTTCCGGCGAATGAAATCACTGCCATCATGCGCGAAACGGATGTCAGCGAAGTCTGGGGTGTTGGCAGACAAATGAGCGCTCAACTCAACCGCATGCAGATCATGACTGTGGCCGATCTACGCGCTGCTTCGCCTAACTGGATTCGCCAGCAGTTCTCAGTTGTACTTGAACGCACTGTGCGCGAGTTGCGTGGAGAGACGTGTATCGGCATGCAGGATTCGCCGGAAAAGCGGCAGCAGATTCTGTGTAGCCGCAGCTTTGGCACCTATGTATCTGATCTGACCTCGCTTCAGGAATCCGTATCCACCTACATCGCACGTGCCGCTGAAAAGCTGCGGTCGCAGCAATCCATGGCGCATACGCTGAATGTCTTTATCCGGACCAATCCGTTCAGCCAGAAGGAACCGCAGTACAGCAAGGGAATTACTGTGCCGCTGCCAAGTGCCACGGACGATACGTTACTGCTGACGTACTATGCGCTGTTTGGGCTGGAGCGCATTTTTAAGGAAGGCTTCGCATATCAGAAGGCGGGGGTGATGCTGATGGATCTGATTGACCGGAGTCAGGCGCAGCCGTCGTTGCTGGATGATGTGGTGGAGTTGGAGCGGCGTAAACGGCTGATGACGGTGATGGATCGGATTAATGGGGAATTCGGGCGTGGTTCAATTCAGCTGGCGAGTGCCGGGGTGAAGCCGATCTGGCGGATGAGGCAGGATCGGCGGTCACCACGGTATACGACGAGGTGGGGGGAGTTGGTGGGGGTGTGACTGAATGTCGGCCATTGCTGACATTCGAGAATCCCACACCCTGCAGCTGATTTAAGGAGCTAAACAGAAGCTCGAAATAGTGCAGAAACAGGGGGGATTCACTTGTCCAAAAATGGTGACGGATCAGAGTTGAATATTTCGAGTTGTTGGATCAGCGCCCAGCGCACCGAATCAGGAAATCGGTAAAGGTCGTCAGCGATGGCCTTTATATATTGTGATCCACGGTATTCACGTGAGACCCGCTTTAACACCCGGGGGCCATCGCCAGCCCGGCTGGCGGCTAGCAACAAATCAGCGGGCGGCCAAGACGAGCGCATGTATGCATCGACTATGTCCTTGCGCGCCGTTCGACATCGATCCCAATCCTGGAAGAAGAAAGACGCAAACAGCCCTGGCGGCGGATCTTGTTCTGCTCGCAATTGTTTATAAATAACAGGGAAGGCTGCCACGACCAGAGGACTGTGTGGTCCATTGACGTTTCGAAGTGCATAAGAGAGTACGGTTGCGGCTGCGCCGATTTGTGCTTGTTGGTTAACGTCACCGGATTCGGCAAGGAGACAGGCCCACACTTCGATAGCCTGGGCACTCAGATAATTGCCACGGCGGTTGACCAAGCGATCCGTGAGCACTCCAATGTGCGAGATGATTTCGTGACGTAGCTGTCCCTTGGTTTGACCGAGCAGCGCTACATTTTCGCCAATCTGGTTGGAGTTGATCTCAGGAGATGTTGCAGCAAGGACGATTTGATAGGTGTCGACATGGTCAGCTAAGACTGCAATGACGTCCACCAATCGTGGGGTGATCGACGGGCCGCCCTCGGCAAACCCTCTAAACAACATTGTGTGTACAAGGTCGGATCGAATAGTTTCGGCAACATAAGGAAGTATCTCGTTTCCAGCTCTAAGCAGTTCCTCGACATTCAATTGTCCTGTCACTAGCAGGCGTCCAATCTGAGTTGCTGCACGGGAGGAATTTTGTCTCAGCTTATCGACGAGGAGGCGAGTAATGTCAGTTCGCCGCGTGATTGCTTGAATTGAGTGCTCATCGCTGTTTTCCAGTAACCTAGCGAGCAGTTCAGTCATACGTTCAGAGTTCAAACCTCTCTCCAAACATACCCAGTTAACGTCGGTTTCATCGAGCCGTAAAGTGCTAGCGAGGAAACGATTGGACTCGTCGGTCTCTTTAGTCGAGAGAATCGCCTCGCGTAGCGCTTGGAGTCTCTCTTCACCACGGGCGGCGCGCCAAAATGGTTCATCGAAGGCCTCGACGGAAAATTTGGTCTTTTCCCAAATGAGCGAAACAGCCGCAGCAAGTGCCAACGGGCTCATCTCCGCGAGAAGCGGCTCTAATAGGGGCGCCTGGGCCGCATTGTCGAGCCTAGGAAGGAAATTCCTTCGTGCCCTGCACCTCACGCTGGCGTCACGAATGCTTAGGGTGTTGACGATACTCTGTATCCATTCGCTACTGGCCATGACATCAACCGATCGTGCTACCGAGGCAGCGAATGCGGGGCTGTAGGCAAGTAGCAGGCAAAGCGTTTGTCTGCTGAGTTTTTCAGCCACATCACGAAGGACTGGGATATCTTGGCTTGCCAACCCATTTCCTAGGCCAGTAGCAATCAAAGCCGGAACAGGGCGAGCCTCATCGCGTTGAGCAGCAAAAAAATGAACTGTGGCAGTAAAGTCCGCTTGCGTCAGTGCAACAGCGCCGTCTCGAATCTTGCGAATTAATGCCTTGGGAGGCAATTGCGGGGAAAACTTTCCAAGGAGCGCAATTAGGAAAGTCCAAGCTTCGCTCGGCCGGAAATGAGCTACTGCCAATTGGACACTAGCTTCCGTCAAAGGAAGCAACTCATCAGAAGCATCCCGAAAGGTCATCCCTTGTGAACTGAGGATGTCGAGGAGGCCGAGCACGGCAGAGGGGGAAGTCTTCGATTTTTCGAGCAGTTCGTTCCATAGGAGAACCAGCCGTAGCGCCGTTTCATCCCCCTTCCGGTCGGATTTCATTGCGCCAAGCGAATCCAATCCCGTAAGACTAGGCTCCGGTGAGCAGAAGACTCGCTGGGCCGTTGCGTCGGTCCATCGATGGCGTGATGTACCAGAAGACGTGCCACCCTCAATTCGTCGCCCGGCCCAGTCCGTAAAGCGCGGACGGGCGGCTTTCGGAGCAAACAGGAGGTCGAACAACTTAGACTCGTGCAGTGTCCTAGGGGATAGGGCGAACGTACATATGGAGAAATTGCTTCGCAAGGCTGGCCACAAGGCGGATAGCAGGCGCAGCGCAATAACTTCAGCCTCCGGTACATCGAACATCACTGTTGCTTGGCGGCTCTCCAAAAATATTGCTTCGAACAGTTCAGCAATGCGCCGGTCATTGACAGGCGGTAGCGTTTTACCCAAGAGCTTTATGTATTGAGGTTCGATGTTTAGTTCGTTCGGGGATATCGGCGTCATCCATTGGAGAAGTACCGCCGGGGATGTCATTGTTGCCCAGTCGTCCATGGGGACGATTAGACTTCGCGTCAGAACACAACCTGCGCGGGGCGCATCCAAATCTTGCCATGTCCGGGCCAACACATAGTATTTCCGGCTTGGCAGAGGATAAGCGGTTAGGTATGGTTCGAAAGTCTCGCTGGGCCGGAGGGGGCCGGATATATCTGACAAGCGATCGACTACATCTTGATCCGTACTCGCGAGTTTGAGCGTTGAGCCCAACAGCTCGTGTCCGTAGCGGTAGCCGTGAATCTGCTGGTCAATCCGAATCTCGGTCATGTTTTTTGCAGTGGCTCGACCAACCAAGCAACGGGATAGGTCAAATCTGCTTCCTCCATTATCTTGTCATCCAATTCGAAGACACAGTGCCCAGCATGCTGAAGATCGCCATTCTCAAGAAATTCTGTACGGAATTCCTGATCCTCGAAGTCGCCACCGACAATAGTGACGCCGAATGCTTTGACTTCCACTCTCTCAGTATCCGCCAATTTACCCACGAAAAGTGGGTATTCGGTTTGCAGGTAGGCCATCGGACCTGCAGCCCGTAGCTCCGCATCGAGTAAATCCCAAGCTGTAACGACGATTGCAACGCGAGGGAGTGTACCTTCATTGCACGGCTGCAGCGTGTATTCCAAAAAACGCAGCAGTTCGCACAACATCACTTGTGTCGGAATTTTGTGGCTTTCGTCCTCGACCGCCGGATGCAGCTTCAAGAGCCTTTCTGCAGTCACCCAATCAAGCGGAGTCACGTTTTGATTGGACAGCACCCTGACAAACAGCAACGCTCCAACTGAGCGTTGAAGTTGCTCCATCCATTCTTCGGAAATCTCGAAGGTCTCTACTGCAGATTTCCATAATTCGCCGGAAACATCCGGAACAACGATACTGAACCCATCGACATCACTAACATCAGTTCGTTTGACTGGAACCACAAAGTTGTGCCGACTAACTGCCAAGCTTTTGTCGGAACGCGGTGCGAAGTCTCCATGCATCAAGTGTTCGAGCGTTTGTTCCACATACTGGATGTCAGGTGGAATTTCGGGAGCTGCCAGCCTCCCTTGTCTTGCGCGTAGTGCAGCCCAAAGTCGCCCAAGGTAATTTGTTTTGCCGGAGTCTGGTGCGCCAACCAGCACAATTGAATTTGCCTTCAAAACGTCGCTCCCAATTTCCGAAACCGCAAAACAGATCGATGTCCGTCTCG
Organism: Burkholderiaceae bacterium DAT-1; assembly: GCA_019084025.1. NCBI lineage: Bacteria > Pseudomonadati > Pseudomonadota > Betaproteobacteria > Burkholderiales > Burkholderiaceae > Burkholderiaceae bacterium DAT-1. Next base: position 246,617 of record JAHRBI010000004.1, on the reverse strand, counting down.
ACCTTCTTCATCTTCCCAAAATTTGGTTAGGGATTCCTTCGGGCTGACCGTATGCAGCAGCAAATCGGAAATCCCTGTGCCCGCATCAATTTCCGCGCCGTCGGCAAATGATGCCAGGTGCGCAATTCGCAGTTTGATGCCGAGCGAGGCTGCTTCATCTACCAGTTTCTCGAGCGTGTTCTCGGCGGGTTTGCCCAAATCGAGCCGCGTGATGACCAGAAGGACTGGAGGCGTTACAGGAGAAAGGAAGGTTGCGACCCGCTGGAGTAGCAGACGCGCTCGGTGGATTGCATGCATACGGCTTGCTGTCTCAATGAGATTTCTGCCGTCGAGCATGATCCATAGGACGTCCGCCGATTTCAAGAAGTCGAGCCGGTCAACCCGGTTGTTGTCGATGAGGGTGTTTGTCCATTCCCCTGGCAGATCGGGCAAGAGCAGATCTACGCGTTGACCAGTTGCGTCAGCGCGCAGGCGGAGATGCAGGTATCCAGCCGCCCGCTCGTCGGCGAGTTTCGTGTGGCTGGTCATCTGCTCGGGAATATGGCCGTTGTCCCAGCGCCTGGCACCTCGAGCGATTTCTTCAAAAGCGATTAGAGTACGGCTATCGCAGAACTCAAAGCCATCTAACTTCGCCCGACCTAGCAGCAGGTAGAGGCTGACCAAGCAGGCGGTCTTTCCCGCATCCGGAGCTCCGAGGATTCCCACGACATGACAATAGCGCTCGGACATTAAGTTCCGAGTTTCATCGGGCGAGAGGGTGAAACTGGACGGAAATTTTGGCTTTACCTTGGGTGGTTCTAGACGGGTGGTTAGCTCCGCCTCGATGTCGAGTTCGCCGTCGCCAAGACTAACCAGAGTTCCGATTTTCTCGGCGCAGGTTGCAGGATCGTTGTTGAGGAGGCACTTGCCTGTCTGGGCAACGGTGCACTCTGGACGGCCACATCCCTCTTGCATAATTATTCAGCCCTATCGTTGGCACGCACAAACAATATTGAAGTTTCTAGCAACGCTCGGGCGCCCCAGTCACGCAGCGAGCGTTTCTGATTGGAGCCGTCAGCGGATGTTCTTCCTGTCTGCAATGCATGAAGCAGCGGGAATACTTCAGGGAATTCCGAAAGCCACTGCCGATTGGCAAATGCCGAGAGTAGTTTTTCTTTTTGAGTACCGATGGCCTCGATCAATTCAGGTAGGTTTAAAGGCTCAGCGTCTTCGGTAATATTCCGAAGCGCAAGATGCTTGTGAGCCGACGCAGGCAATTTTCGTAGAGCACGGCCAATCTCGATTCCGCAGGTTACGGCGGCGGTGGGAGCGGACAAGGTGGATAACCTCATATCTAGGAGGCCACTCCAGTCCCCTAGGGCCCACCAAAGGAGATCGAGTTCTTCTCGGTCAAGGTCTGCATTCGTACGTAGCGCCTCAATCGTCGCTTCAGTACCTGCCATAAAGTCCTCTTTGAACTGGGCGATATCATCCTCTTGGGACTCATCCTCGTCATCACTTTCGTCTCCACCCTCGATGGAGAAGTCGGGTACTTCCAAGCGCCTACGGCTGTTCTCACCCGAGGCAAGAACTAGAGCCTGAGCCTTGGCCATCAATTCATGGCGCAGCGCTTCAAGTTTGGGCTCGGACCGGGATGGTTGAAAGGAAAGTGCCGACCATACCGCTGCAGCCCAAGATTCGTTTGACGATTGAAGTGTGGCACCGGCTTCGTGATTTTCCAGGCGCAGGCACATGGCAAGGAGCAGACAGATCAGGACTTCCAATTCGTTTCCATCCCGATCAAAAGCGGTACTGCGTTCCTTAATCGCAGCTTCAACTTCTGTAGCCAAGGTCGTACTAAGCCTATTTGGGTCAATCACTCCGGCTGCAACGCTACTGGCCAATTGAAGAATTTCCGGCAGGCGACCTTTCTTGCTAAGGGCGGCAGTGAGTTTCGTGATCGCGGCGGTACGCTTATCGACGAGATCGTCCGATGGGTCAGTGATAAAGATGCGGATGTGTTTCGCGATATTAACCATGTTCCTTGCCCTCCTGTTTTATGTGTTCGGCTTCGATCTTATTGATGGCTACCTCAAGGTCATCGAGGCGGTTAGTGCGCTGCAGGGAATCGAGGATTTGTACCTCGATACTATGCGTCAGAAGTTCCCGCCAGTCGTCCGGCAAGGCATTCAAGTCCACTAGCACACGCAAGCGTTGGGCGCCGCTCAGGTCACGGAAGAATCTCAGTCTCAGAAGCGAGAATTTCGCCGGCATTGACGGCTCCTTTCTCACTTCGATGACTCCCGCCTCTTGAACAACTGGCACCGTAACCGTGGGTTGCATGGTATCAGCCGCTTTCGTTGGCATCATAGAGGGCACCCGACTTGCCTGGCGGAAGTTTGGACATCCAAGGAAGTATCGAGGCTGCATCTCGTCTAGTCGGTCTTCATCGGTTCGGAAGTTTTTCTTGTCTTCCGACCACACTCTGGGATGGACGATTACGATCAAAGCATCGGTTTTGGCATCCCAATCGAACTCCAGGATATTGTAGGTGTAAGTAAAAGTCTCGTCGGCGGTGGGTGGAACCGTCGCACCTGCTTGAAGAAGCATCAGATCGCAGCCATCTTCGATGGAGTCGACCTTGACCGACGGCGAATGCTCGTGGCCGGTGATAAATACCCGAGCTCGATTGGATAGATATTTCTGTGCGTCCTCAGAATCCTGAAGCCATCTCAGCGGATGATGCGCGATGACCACCAACTCTTCACCGGGAGTGAGCGGCAGCACCCGCTGACGGGCACCAAGAAGAAGTCTCCCTTCCTGGTCCTTATTGCCGCAGGTAAGAGCGGTATTCATCCCTATAAAACGCAAGGATCGACCCGGTGCGAGTTGGACGATGCGATTACCGGTAAAACCTCCTAGGTTGTCAAGCGGTGATCCGTAAGCCTCGGCAAATGGTTGGTAGGCCGAGAATCTTGCGTACAGGAGCTCACGATCCATTTGCGAACTCAGAAACCTGTCTAATTCTGACTCGCCTTTGTCAGCAATCTCTTGAAGCATCCAAGCGGTTGCCGCCGAAATCCTATCACGGTCGATATCGTGGTTGCCAGGAACCACTTGTATATCGGTAATTGCGCAACCGGCGGCATTCGCGACCCGGTCGAGCCATTTCCCCGCATCAGCATATTCGTCATGCTTGCCCGCGTACGCGATGTCCCCGGAAATGATTATCCCCCTTGCTATACCTTCGGGAAGCTTCTTGACTTCTCGTTCAATATCCTCGACTAAGCGTTCTTTGGCATCGTTGTGGATTACAAGCGTGCCACCCTTCTCCTGTCCGAAGTGGATGTCCGATAAGTGAATAAAAGCAATCGACATACATCATCACCGATATTAAGTTTTTAAAAGAAGTGCATAAAACATGGAAGTTTTATATCAAGGATATTACCTGTCATTTCCTCTTATTCACAACGCCCTCAAATCCTAAAATTTACTTCGAAGAGGAGGTTAGCATGGGAGTTACATAGCTTTTTTCGTGTCGGCTCAGCGTTGGGAATCAACTAATCACCGGCCGGTCAGCTGAGCAGCCACCACCGGCAGCTAAGACTCTGACGTTTCGTACGGTATTGCACACCTTCACCGATGGTATTGAGACTATTGAAAGGGCCATTGACGCCGGCACTTGAGACCAAACTGACCGAAATTCGCACGAAGTTCGATGTGGCACATCTCCTTTCTCTCGGACGCTTTTATGAGCGATTATGCCCGTAAGTGAAAACTAACAGCGGGTTTGCCACGATAATAAATGGAAGACTTTTGACGGAATCCAGCATGGCTACCCACAAAGCTAAAGTTGGGATAACCCCGACGGGTTTCCTGTCATGAAGCAGTTCACGCCATGTTCGAACTCATGACAAAGCGTTACTGTCCAAATTCGCTCGCCTTCCTTGCGGTACCGATCCGATTAAATGACCGAAGGAAGGCTGCGGATTTCTAATCTTTCTGGACGTTGAACAATTCTGCAACGCAATGGTTGTCGTTGCGTCAAGAATTTTGACTAGATGATTTCGATTGTTACGGCATGCTAGGGCTTGTTGACTGAGTATTGTCTAGAGTCTTGGCGGCCTCATAAGCGTTCGCTTGAGCCGCCTCAATCGCGGGCGCGGTCGGCGCCTTGAAAACGGTGTCGTTCCGCGCCGCCAAATTAGCTGCCAACCCGTCTGCTCCAGCACGCCCCGCAAAGTACCATCTCTGCCCTAGCTTCATAAGCTCCCCGATCAACGTTTCCGCAGTTGGTGCATTGACATGCAACCAGTTCTTTCCGGCACATATGTGTTCGATCCGCAAAAGGTCATGAAGACTCCCAAGTTCATCCCCGAGATTCAGCTTGCCGCCAGGCCAGTCACTGCACCATTTGTTTCCAGCAGCCGGAAATTTGGGGTCAGCGGTAGCAAATTTTTGACGCAGCTTTGAAACGACCGTTTTCAGGGGCACATAAAGTGCGTTGCCGTTGACCTTGTCCCACCCCACATAATGAACCCAGTTGGCATCGCTTCCGCTAGCGACCTGTCCGTCATTTTGGGTGAATATAAGGTTTAACAGCTGAAATCCCCCAGGGATTGGCATTTTGTCCTGCATCTTCTCTGGCGCAGTGAGGAACTCATAGAGCTGGCAATTGGCTCTATTTCTCAGCCCCAAATCTGCTCCATCCCTCCTATAGGCGCTCGCTGCCCGCCCCACATCAAGCATGCCCTTTGAGTCCAAACTCTTGGCTTGAAAAAAAGCCAATGCAAAGTAGACCTGAGCATCCGGTCCTTCAAACTCAACGGCCAGACCAAAATCTCCGCCACTTCGGGACTCTGCGGCCTTTCCTTGGATACCCCATTTCAACTCGGCAAGATTCGCATCTTGGCCTCCTAACGCCCCGAGAAGATGGAAAGTGCTCAACGAAGAACTGAGAAAGCCTATAAGGGAAGCAGTTCGTTCCTCTTCCCCAATATCGAGAGGAACAACTATCTTAGAGGTTTCGTCAGCTTGATATGCAGTTCCACGTAATGTCGTCTCAAACTGTTCCAGGGCATAACGCATAGCCACATCGAAATGTGACTGACCGGGCAGAAAAGGCACTGCCCAGTGCCGGGCCAACTGTTCAACTGCATGATCTACGAGAGACTTTGTCATGACAGCATTTCCTTTATTTTTTTAAACAGTCAGTGGCCATATTTCGTAGAAATTGGGGAACTGACCTATCGCCGCTTAGCTGATTAGATTGAGGGAGTCATCGTGGATGAAGCGGGCTATCTGTCAATCCTTGACTCAGGCGTCGCAATACCTTCCCTCTCGATTAGTCGCCTACCCTTTCCCTCGCTTTGCAGAAGGCCGGCTACAAAGCTAAAATACCTCATGGACCTGCAATGTTGCGGTCAAGTCCGCTATGCACCAATCGTTCAATGAGTTCACCTCGTGGTGGAGTAAGTTTGACGACCTAGAAATACCTTCGCCTATTGAGTGGGCTCAATCCGAAAATCAGAATATTGCGGCGGCTCGGGCACGCTTGGATCAGGCTCGCAAAGGAATTTCGATTGCCCGTACGTCGGCGCTACCGTGAGTAAGCGCATCAGGACAGAGTAGCCATCCTAACGAACAAACATTTCCACTAACAAATGGTATGACCATTAATCCCCAGCTAAGCACTTTGCGGGTAATCGATCTGTTTGGAAATGTGTGACGTTAGAGATTGAACGGATGGTGACCAGCAGCAATGCTGCCTGACAATGACAGTTGGATCAACTTCCGTTCAGGCCGAAAAACCGACGACAACCAGTACAAGCCTTCGAACCCGCACATAATTTATTACCTCTAAGTTGAGCACCTTCATCAAGACGCCAGCCAAGGCAAAATCTAATCACATGAAGTTAGTTGCAGATCCTAACGCTGTTCAATCCTGCAGCGACAAGCAAAGTACGTCAATTCCATGTCATACCCCCTGTCATACCCAGCACCCCAAAAACGACAACGGGCTACAACCTTTCAGTTGTAACCCGTTGATTATTCTGGCGCACCCAGCAGGGATCGAACCTGCGACCTTCAGCTTCGGAAACTGACACTCTATCCAACTGAGCTATGGGTGCATTGCGCGAGAGGCCGAAAGCATAGCGCCTTTTCACAACGCCGTCCAGCAACTGCGCCATACAGGTTTATGATCGTCCATAATCCCGCTATAATCGCAGGGTTTACGAATTCTTCGACCAACCGAACCCTATATAAGGATGGCAGCATGAGCGAACCGAACGGCGCGAACCACGACAATGGAAAAGGTGCGATTGGAATGGTCGTGCCCGCTCTCGTGGGCCTGATCCTCCTGATTATTCTCATCAGCCTGATCGTCAAACTGATTACCGGTGGCATCAACACCAACGCCGCCAGCGGCACCATGACCAACGAAGCCATTGCAGCGCGTCTGCAACCTGCAGGTCTGAGCAAGCTGGATGAATCCGGCCCACCTGGTAGCCGTACAGGCAAGGCCGTTTACGAAAGCGTGTGCGTATCCTGTCACGGCGCGGGTCTGGCTGGCTCGCCGAAGTTTGGCGACGCTGCTGCATGGGGCGCTCGCATCAGCAAGGGCTTCCAGACCTTGGTTGATCACGCACTGAAGGGCTTCAATGCCATGCCAGCCAAGGGTGGCGCAGCCGATCTGACCGATGATGAAGTCGCGCGTGCCGTTGCCTTCATGGGCAATGCTGGCGGTGCCAAGTTCACCGAACCAGGTGCAGCTGCTGGTGGCGCACAAGCCAAGGCTGATCCGGCCGCCAAGGGCAAGGAAATCTACGACAGCGTATGTATGGCGTGCCATGCAACCGGCGCAGCAGGCGCACCGAAGTTTGGTGACAAGGCAGCCTGGGCTCCACGCGTCGGTCAGGGTCTCGACGCACTGGTTGCAAGCGCAATCAAGGGCAAAAACGCCATGCCACCTAAGGGTGGCTTTGCAGGCAGCGATGAAGAGTTCCGCACTGCCGTTGAATACATGGTCAGCAACTCGAAGTAACTCGAGTCTGTTGCAGCAAAAAGCCCGCGTGAATCGCGGGCTTTTTTACGTCTAACGGCGCTAATTTATTTACTTGAAGCTTTTGATGGCTCCGCAGGTGGCATGGTGAGCGGTCCTTTAAAGCCACATGCAGAAAGCAATGCCACAGCGGTCAAAGTGGCCAGAATGAGGCGAACGGGCATTTTCATGAGAGAGCTTGATCTGTGTTTATGGCAGAATGTCAGATACTAACAACCTCTCTCCTTTTCTGCCAATGAACGAAAGCGACTTCCTCGAGCTGGCCGATGCCATGTTCGAACGCATTGAATCGGCGCTTGATGCGCAATCCATTGACTGCGACATCAATGTCACAGGTGGTGTCATGGAACTATCTTTCGATGATGGCGCCAAGGTGATCATCAATCGCCATACACCCAACCGCGAAATCTGGGTAGCGGCACGTTCCGGCGGATTTCATTACAAATACGCGGATCATGTTTGGCGAAACACCCGTGATGACGGGTTACTTACCGCACAATTATCCGCACTCGTGAGTGCACACGCTGACACGGCTTTTTCTCTGTAACCCGAAATTAGCCGCGCATCATCATTAAATGCACATTGGTACTATCTGACCACCAGCTTTGACCTGTAGAAGCCCTGCCGTCATAATGCAGGGTTACTCGGCATTCTTACATGAGTTTGAATGTCCTTACTTGACGAAATCACGACAGTTACTGTCTGCCGAACCTCCGGCAGGCTGATCGAAAGCCTGATATGACCATGACCGTTCACATCAAGGCGGGGCGCGAGAAATCCTCGTTACACCGTCATCCCTGGATTTTTTCTGGTGCCATTGCCAAAACCGAAGGCGAACCCGTAGCGGGTGAAACAGTACGTGTCATCGCCCATGATGGCCGCTTTCTAGGCTGGGGCGCCTGGTGCGATACCTCGCAAATTCGCGTTCGCGTCTGGAGCTTTCTGGAAAATGAGCCCGTAGACGCGTCGTTTTTCCGTACACGGATTCGCCGTGCGATTGCCGCACGCCGTGAATTGGCGTCTCATGGCAATGCAGCCCGATTATTACATGGCGAATCAGATGGACTGCCCGGCGTCGTGGTCGATCAATATGGTGACATGCTGGTTGTGCAATGCTTATCGGCGGGCGCAGAATACTGGCGTGAAACCTTGCTGGATATCCTGACCGAAGAAACCGGTATCCCACACATATTCGAGCGCTCCGATGCCGATGTCCGAGAACTGGAAGGCCTCCCGCCGAAAACAGGCCTCTTGCGCGGAACCTTGCCGGCCAGCGTAGACATCGAGGAAAATGGCCTGCGCTACCGCGTAGATATCGCAGCGGGTCAGAAGACGGGCTACTATCTCGATCAGCGCAAGAATCGTCGCCGCATCGGAGAGCTCGCCCGTGACCGCGAGGTGCTGAACTGCTTTTGCTATACCGGCGGATTTTCACTGGCCGCGCTTGCTGGTGGCGCAAAGCATGTCACGTCGATTGATAGCTCACCCGAGATTATCGCTGCAGCACGCACCAATCTGACACTGAACACTCATCTCAATGCCGATTGTGCCGAATGGGTGGAAGCAGATGTGTTTCAGCACTTGCGCAAACTGCGCGACATGGGCAAATCCTACGATCTGATTATTCTCGATCCGCCCAAGTTCGCCCCCACTGCGCAACATGTCGAACGTGCGGCGCGTGCATACAAAGATATCAATTTGTGGGCATTCAAACTGTTGCGCCCGGGTGGCTATCTGGCCACTTTTACCTGCTCCGGCGGAATGAGTGCAGATTTATTTCAGAAAATCATTGTCGGTGCAGCTTGGGATGCACATGCTGATGCGCAAATCATTGAGCGCTTCACTGCCGATATCGATCATCCCGTCGCGCTGAGCTTCCCGGAGGGTGATTACCTCAAGGGTTTATTGCTGAGAAAGCTCAGTTAAACGAAAGATAGAGAACATCACTGTGCTGGTATTAGGAATCGAATCCTCTTGCGATGAAACAGGTGTGGCCTTGTACGACACCGAGTCTGGCTTGCTGGCTCATCACCTGCATACGCAAATGGCCATGCATGCCGAATACGGTGGCGTAGTACCCGAGCTGGCATCGCGCGACCATATCCGCCGCGTACTGCCACTTACGGATGCATGCCTGAAAGAGTCCGGCAAGCAGCTTGGCGATATCGATGCCATCGCCTACACAGAAGGCCCCGGTCTGTCGGGCGCCTTAATGGTTGCAGCAGCCACGGCCAACGGCCTGGGCGTCGCACTCGGCAAACCGGTGATCAGCGTACATCACCTGGAAGGCCATTTGCTTTCGCCACTACTGGCCGAGCCGCGTCCGGACTTCCCGTTCGTAGCATTGCTGGTATCCGGTGGTCATACACAGCTTATGGCGGTACGTGGTATTGGTCAGTATGAAATCCTCGGAGAGACGCTAGACGATGCTGCCGGTGAGGCATTCGATAAAACAGCCAAACTGCTGGGTCTTGGCTATCCCGGGGGCCCGGCCCTGTCCAAGCTGGCTGACACCGGCAGTCCGCAACGCTTCGAGCTTCCCCGCCCCATGCTGCACTCGGGCGATCTGGACTTCAGCTTTGCAGGTCTCAAAACGGCCGTACTCACACTCAAAAACAAGCAGGGTGATCAACTTGACCAGACCACCATTGCAGATATCTGCGCAGCATTTCAGGTAGCAGTTGTTGAGGTACTGAGCAAAAAATGTCTGGCGGCTCTCAAGCAGACAGGTATGTCTCAGCTGGTTGTCGCGGGGGGAGTGGGTGCTAATCGGCAACTTCGTGCTGAGCTTGATCGACTGGCCGTACGCCGCAAGTTCAAGGTCTATTATCCGCCGCTAGATCTTTGCACCGATAATGGTGCCATGATCGCATTTGCAGGTGCCATGCGGCTTGGAGAAACGCGCCCGGCCGGGCCATTCAAGGTACGTCCTCGCTGGCCGCTTAACGAACTCTCGAGCGCCTGAGCCATTGCAATAACAGGGGAATCTGGCAGAGCAGGCAGACAAACATGGCTGCATCCAGTCCTGTCTTTCCCCAATCCATCCAGCCACTCCACACACCCCAGTACAGCATCATACCGATCATGGCTACAATGCGTGAGCTTCCGCTCACCGTACGCACCATCGGGCGGGAAACGGCTGCCTTTCCCGTCGGATTGATTTGAACGCGAAACCTGGCACCGGGTCTGTGCATGCTTGTCATGATGCCGATTCTCCTTGTAATGCAGATCTTCTCAGCATAGTTCAGGCATTGCTTTGCACGACTGAATGAGGGCGGCACGTACAAAAAAAGGACGACCTCGGTCGTCCTTTGCGCTTGATGACGCCTCCGATTACATCTGCGGAGCAGCAGCCTTTGCAGCCTTCTTGGCCTTGTGATGCTTCTTGACATGCTTCTTGGCGTGCTTGGCCGGAGCAGCAGGTGCGGTACCTTCGTCTGCAGCAAAACCAGTCACAGCAACGGAAGCGGCGATCAGGGCAGCGATGATTTTGGACATATTTGTGTTCCTTGCGAATTAACCGGTAGATAGTGTGCTTGTATGCCATCCGTTATTCGAACGTGCATGACGTCATTAACGTGCCTCATGCGTATCCGGTTGACACACTTTGCAACTTTTTTGCTTCGCCTAGCTAGAACCACAATACGATAGTGACGAGTGCCGCAATAAACAGCCAGAAAATCACCGTGCGCCAGACCAATCCGACCGCCCCTGCCAGGGCTTCGGGGTCAGCCAACTCTCCTACGCCCAATTCCGGTCGGAACTTGACCGTATGATCCTGTCGCAAGGGCAAACCAATGCGCACCCCGATTGCCCCTGCGCCAGCAGCCAGCAAAATGCCATACGCCTCGTGAAGCCAGCGATCAGCCTGCCCTCTCCAGCAATATACGGCATCGACAAAATCCCCCACTAGCGCAAAACTAGCCGCAGTCAAACGGATCGGAATCCAGTCGATCAACCATGCCACTCTGTGCGAAAAGGCACCGAATTGTTCGTCAACCCTTACAAACCGCTCGCCCCACTCACGTTCGACAATTGTAGCGGCGCGGTATGCCACGGCGCCCGCAGGCCCAAGCAAGCAGAACCAGAACAGAGGACCAAACACATGACGGTACGCATCGATCAGCCCTTGCTCGATGGCCAGGCGTGAAATTTCGTTTACATCGAGTTCTGAGGTGGATTGACGCGTCCAGGCGGCCAGATAGCGGCGAGCGACATCAATCTCGCCTGTTTTCAAGGCCTCGGAGATACCCGAAAACGCCGAGCTGAACTGACGGAACCCCATGGTCAGATACAGAATAACAAACGAGAACCCCCACGCAGCCAGGGGGAGAGCGGCATGCAAGCCCCAATATACGGCCAATGTCAGTAGCGCGGGCAGTGCGACTGCCAGACACCACGCAACCACCCCATGCCGGTATTCCCCGGCATCGAAATTGCGTTCGATCGTGACAGCAAACGATTTGAAGCTACTGTGCACAGGGTTGGATTTGGCAATGGGTAGAAACTGTTCTAGCAGCAGGGCAAGGACAATAGACAACCAGGTCATGGCGGGCTGTTCATCTTTGTGTATGGATAGCGTCCATCATACCGCATTGGCCGCAGGACTGCCTTGTCCATTGCAAACAAAGCGCCCGTGCAATAGCAAAGTAATTTAGTCAGGTATTGGCGCAACCGCCATGATCGGCTATCCTCTCAAGGTTGCCCGACTTTCTTCATGCGCCCCCGGCGCACCGACAGGAGATATCCAAGATGGAACATACACTGCCAAAACTGCCTTATGAACTGGACGCGCTGGCTCCGCACATGTCCCGCGAAACGCTGGAATACCACTACGGCAAGCACCATCAAACTTATATCACCAACCTGAACAACCTGATCAAGGATACAGAGAACGCATCGCTTTCTCTGGAAGAGATCGTGAAGAAGGCACCGGCAGGTGGCTTGTTCAACAACGCGGCTCAGGTCTGGAACCACACTTTCTTCTGGCTGGGCTTCAAGCCCAATCCGAACAGCGAAGTGCGTGCGCCGTCAGGTGCACTGGCTGACGCGATCAATGCCAAGTGGGGTTCGTTCGACGCATTCAAGACGGCATTCAACACAGCTGCAGCCGGCAACTTCGGTTCTGGCTGGACATGGCTGGTCAAGAAAGCGGATGGTTCGCTGGACATCGTCAATACTTCCGCTGCAGGTACGCCGCTGACGACAGCTGATACCGCACTGTTGACTGTCGATGTGTGGGAACACGCTTACTACATCGATTACCGCAACAGCCGTCCGAACTTCCTGGCAGCATTCTGGCTGCTGGTTGACTGGGACGTCATCAGCCAGCGCGCCGCCTAAATAAAGTAGTTATTTATAATATTCGTATAATTAATGCCCGCAATTACGCGGGCATTTTTTGTTGCAAAATACACCAAAAAATATGCACGCCAGCTAAATGATACATGAGCGGTCTGTGCTAAAGGGCAAGTGTACTGGTATAAATAAATGAAACCGTCATGCAACTGGCTTTCATTTAATGCCATGCGCGTCAATCAGGATTGCCGATATGCAAACACCATAAACGGCGGCAACCCTTTGGAGCTTGTTGTGCCTGATACCCTAATCAAACATAAAAACGGCATTTATTCGCCCAAGCAAGATCAGTGCAATACTTCGATAAAAATAACTGCTGGTTCATTTTTTAAACGAACCGTATTGCACTCCGCCATTGCAGCCTTGCTGGGCGCAGCACTCGTGCCCGCAAATGCCGTTGCATTGGGGGATTTCAAGGTTCACTCCTATCTCGGGCAACCCTTCGAGGCCAGCCTGTTCATCGCACTGTCTCCGGGCGAGGTCATTGACGATGCCTGCATGGATACACGCAGGATCGATGCCGAGGAGGGCGATTTCCAGCGCGGCATGCATTACCGCTGGCAAACCGACGGAGATGGCAGCAGCGGCATACTGCATGTCAGCTCCGCCAATCGCATAATTGATCCGATGGTGCAGATCAAAATTGTGCTGCACTGCAACCAATTAAATGTCACTCGTAATTTCACTGTTCTGCTTGACCCGCAAAATTACTCGGCCAGCGATAACAAAACCACGACATCTGTCGTAGCGAACGCCCCGGTTCAACCCATTGCGCCGCCGGTGTCCGCAGCGCCAGCCCCTTTGAATGTACCCACACTTGGTCAGACCTGGCAGGTTCACCAAGGAGAATCGCTCAAATGGCTGGCAGATTTTTTCTTTCCCAATGAACGTCCTTTGCGCGTTAAATTTGTCAATTTAGCCAAGCGACTCAATCCGCAGGTTCAGCAAGGCGCCTACGATCTGCTCACCCCGGGGGTGCAACTGCGCCTCCCCACCGAGTCAGAGCTGGGGATTCCACCTCGCGACAAGGAGGCGACACGTTCTCTGCTGATCCAGGCTGAGTCTGCGCAACAGCAGCCAGCTGATGCCAGCATGCTCAAGCAGACACCACCCAAGCCCGCACCAGCCGCTGCAAAAGCCCCCGCCCCGTCCAAACCTGGCAACCAAGACAGTAATGAGCCACGCCTTACGCTCTCACACGGCGCGCCCGGCAAGCGGAGCAAGCAGGCCGACAAAGGGACGGAAGCCAGCGAACAGCTGCGCAAAATGAGTGAGCGCGAGAGCAAGCTTTACGATGAATTAGCGGAGGTAACTGCCCGCCAGAAAGACACCGTCCGGCGCATTGAGCAGCAGGAGCGTCAAATCGCATTCCTGCAAGGTGAAATCGCCAAGCGCGAGCTATCCGTTGCCAAAGCACGTGCCGAAGCCCAGAAAGCCCTCGAAGCTGCACAACCAGATCCGCTGCAGCAGTGGCTCCCGGTAGGCGCCGCTGCACTGGCCATTGTGGCAATCTTTTTCTCATTACGAGCACAAAATCGCAAGCGCCGAATGGTGAACGAGGCTGACCTGCAAACCGTGATCGATTTCGAAAGAGGGCGAAACGCTTTCGCAGGCACTGATGCCCCGGCACGCGTACCCGGTGCGTCGGAGCGTCGCCGTCGCGACCGCAGTGATCCCGGTCGTGATGCGCAAGCGAGTTTACAGCCGGCAGAACCGGAGGCTGAGCCTGCGCAAGTGCCGGCACCTGTCATCACGGTTGTCTCGCAATCAGTTCCGCCAGATGAATCAACTAGTGTCAACGAAGCGAATAATTTAAATGAAGAAATCAACCTGCTGCTTGAAGCGGGTTTTGTGAATCAGGCCATCAATATTATTCGCCATGAAATCGAAAAGTCCCCATCCACGGTTTATGGATGGCTCCGCCTTTTCGACATTTATTGCGCCCACAAGCAACGGAACGAGTTTATCCAAACTGCACGCGAATTCCGAACCCGCTTTATTAGCGAAGCGCTGTGGGCAAAAGTCGTCTCAATGGCGCAGGCGCTAGACATCGAACCAAGCGAATTACAGCCCAAAATCGTTGCCTCCGACGATATTGTCTTTGAACTTGAGCCACAGATACACGATGCAGCCCTTCAACCATTTGATGATGTCAAACCAGAAGCCGAAGAGATCCAAGCCGTCGATGCCCCTCACGATGTGCCAGATACCCCCACATTTACACTGACCCCTGTCACAGAGTTGCCGGGAAATGCAGCCGCGACATCTACACGTCAGGTCTCGATTACCGACGTACGGCAGACGGCAAACGAGCCGGCTTTTACCAACGACTTGCCCACCTTTCTGCTCGACGGTATGGATGAACTCGCACACGCACAGGGACTGATTGATCAGGGTAAAATCGAGGAAGCTCAAATAATTCTCGATCGCCTTACACGCCACGACGACTGGACAATCAAGCAAATCGCCACACGCATGCTTGATCAACGTGCCTGATGCGACGCTGAACAATTACAGAGTTGTATGTCAGCCAGCTAAAATGGAGCCTTTCCAAATGTGAAGGGCTCTTTTTCATGGTCATGTGGATTGCATATCTATATGTCATCGCAATGTTTGCGATTGCCATGATGGCAGCGGGAAAGATTGTTGCGGGTATCCTGCTTCTGGTGGTGATTGGCATCTTCCCCACTGTCTTGCGTGTGTGGGTTTTACTGAAGCGGCGTGAGATTACACAGGAAATGGCGCGTTTGAACGCACTCCATACGGCTGCAACGCCCCCAGCCGAACCGCCTGCCGATTGAACATGGCAAATCAGGGTAAAATGTGTTACTTTATAACATTTCACCCATCATTCATCAGAACAGATGTCCAATCCCATTCTGGATGACGCCCTTAGCGCTGCCGATCAATGGTGCAGTGTGCGAGGCGAAAAGCTGACCAGTCAGCGTCGCGAAGTATTGTCTCTGCTACTTAAGGCAGAAGGAGCGTGCAAGGCATACGACATCCTCGCAGCCATCCAGAAGGAACGCCCGACCGCGGCTCCGCCGACGGTCTATCGTGCACTGGATTTTCTGGTATCGGTTGGACTTGTGCACAAGCTCGATTCCACACAAAGCTTTGTCCCCTGCCATTCTTTCACGCATCCGCATCAATCGGTGATGCTGATCTGTTCGAATTGCAAGCATGTACTCGAAACACAAGAGCCCAAACTGACGGCCCTGCTCGCAGCCATTGGCGTGGCAAACGGCTTCCAGATTGCGCCTCAGCACATCGAAGTACATGGTGTGTGCAGCCATTGCAGCGAAGGAGCATGCCATGGGCCACACTGATCACGGGCACGCACATTCGCACACGCACGGCGGGGATTTGCACAAACACCGTGGGCATAGCCATGCGCTAATCAAGCCGGGCTCACTGCTTGCCCTCTCTGCCTTTCAACGTTTGATCATCGTCCTACCTGCGCTGATCCTGCTGTGGCTGGCGGTGTGGTGGGCCATGGGAGCGCAAGCATGAGTACTGCACTCCACATCGACAATGTCACGCTGGCCTATCGCCGTCATCCTGTCGTGCACCATCTGAGTGGTGCCTTCCCTGCTGGTGAATCCACGGCGATTGTCGGCCCGAACGGTGCGGGAAAAAGCACGCTGCTGAAAGCCATAGCCGGACTCATTCAGCCCGATCATGGCCACATCCGCTTTGGCGCCTGCAAGGCGCGGGAACTGGCGTGGTTGCCGCAACTGGCAGACATCGATCGAAGCTTTCCGATTTCGGTGCGCGACTCTGTGTTACTGGGTAACTGGCGCCGCAGCAGCTGGTTTGGCCGGATCTCGCGACAGACCCGTCAGCGTGCCGAACATGCGCTGGAGGAAGTCGGTCTGGGCGGTTTTGGTGATCGCCTGATTCAGGAGCTGTCGGCCGGACAATTCCAGCGCGTGCAATTTGCGCGCATCTTACTGGACGATGCACCGCTCATTTTGCTCGATGAACCTTTTACTGCGCTCGATCATCGCACTAGTGTCGATCTGCTGCGCCTGATTAAGCGCTTCAGCGAAGAAGGTCGTACCGTCATTGCTGTTCTGCATGATTTCCAGCAAGTACGCGACCACTTTGCGCATACGCTGCTGCTGGCACGCGAAGCCATTGCCTGGGGGCCTACCGCAGAGGTCATGACCGATCACAATCTGGCTCGTGCCAATGCCATGGCCGAGAACTGGCGAGATGGGGCCGGTGTATGCCATCGCGACGAAACTACGCCAGCGACCTGACAAGGACACTTCATGTACGAATTATTCTGGCAACCATTTGCCGAATTCGGCTTTATGCGCAATGCACTGGCAGGCAGCTTGGCGCTGGCACTGAGCTGCGCGCCCATTGGCCTGTTTCTGGTCATGCGCCGCATGAGTCTGGCGGGTGATGCCATGAGTCATGCCATTCTCCCAGGTGCTGCTATTGCCTTTGTGGCATTCGGCCTGTCGCTGACCGCAATGAGTATTGGCGGTCTACTGGCCGGGATCGTCGTCATCCTTGGCTCCGGCATGGTCTCCCGCGCCACGCGCCTGAAGGAGGATGCCAGCTTTGCGGCGTTCTACCTGATCTCGCTGGCATTAGGCGTGCTGATCATTTCGCGCTGGGGCAATAACGTCGATCTGATGCACATCCTGTTTGGATCGGTGCTGGCGGTCGACGTCCCTGCCCTGCTGTTTCTGGCCAGCGTGGCCTCGCTGACCCTGATTGCGCTGGCATTGTCTTACCGCATTCTGGTGGTCGACAGCTTTGATCCTGACTTCCTGCGTGTGCATGGCGGCGGTGGCTCGCTGGCGCATTTCGCTTTTCTGATTCTGGTAGTTTTGAATCTGGTGGCTGGTTTTCAGGCTTTGGGAACACTCATGGCCGTGGGCCTGATGATGCTACCCGCAGCCACCGCACGCTTCTGGGCACGCGAACTGCCGGGCATGATTGCAGTCGCGGTTGGCGTAGCGCTGGTGTCCGCCTATGGTGGGCTACTCTTGTCTTATCACGCCAACCTGCCGGGCGGACCCGCCATCATTCTGTGCGCGGGACTGGTGTACTGTGCGTCGATTTTTGTCGGGACACAGGGCGGTTTGCTGCAACGCTTGTTGCCGCACCGGCATCTGGAAAACTGATATGCGTATGATGGTTTACGGCGCACGGGCGATCTGCCTTGCGCTCATTTGCACACTGGCTCACGCCGCACCCATCAAGGTTGTGGCGTCATTTAGTATTCTGGGCGATCTGGCGCACAGCATTGGTGGCGAACATATCGAACTGACCACGCTGGTCGGCGCCAATGGCGATACCCACGTCTATCAACCTTCGCCGCAGGATGTACGCAAGGTCAGCGAGGCACAGGTACTGGTCTTGAACGGACTGGGATTTGAAGGATGGCAGATGCGCCTGCTGCAAGCCTCTCGTTTCAAAGGCGTCCAGATTGTCGCCTCTGTCGGCATTCAAGCGCTGCTGCGAAACGGTATTGCCGACCCGCATGCCTGGCACGATCCCAAGCGGCTGATGACCTATGTGCGCAATATTCAGGCAGGGCTGAGCAAGGCTGATCCAGCGCACGCAACGCTTTTTGCAAGCCGCGCCGATGGCCTGATTGCGGCGATTCAGCAGCAGGACGAACAAGCCAGCAAGCAATTCGCCGCGCTCTCCGCCACACAGCGTCGTGCCATCGTGCAACATGATTCACTGGCGTATTTGGCACAGCGTTACACCCTGACCTTGCTGCCTGCCCAAGGTATCAGTACCGAATCCGAACCCAGCGCCCGCGATATCGCACAGCTGGTGCGGCAAGTGCGTACTTCCGGCATTCAAGCGGTGTTTATCGAGAGCATTGCCAATCCGCGCCTGATGGAACAAATTGGCCGCGAGGCGGGACTCAAGCCGGGGGGCAAACTCTATACCGATGCGCTTTCAGCACCGGGTCAGGGCGCGGATCATGTGGTCGACATGCTGCGATACAATGTCAGCACACTCGTCAGCGCCATGCAGGCAAACCGCGCGAGTACGAGATAATCGAACAAGGGGGTGGCATGCTGGAGGTCAGAGGGCTCAGTCATGCGTATGCGAATGGTACGCGCATGTCCTTTCCCTATATCACCCTGCAAGCCGGTGAAACCGCTGTTTTGTGTGGCCCGTCCGGTAGCGGCAAAACCACGCTCTTGTCGCTGATCTGCGGCATGCTGCGAGTACAGACAGGGAACATCCGCGTACACGATCAATCGTTGACCTCATTAAACAGCCGCCAACTGGATCGCTTCCGAGGCCGCCATATTGGCATCTTACCGCAACGTTTTCATCTGATTGCCAGCCTGAACGCGACCGAGAATATCGCGCTAGCTAGGCACCTTGCAGGTCTCCCGCCCGATCCGGCACGGATCGATACGCTCTTGCATGCGCTCGATATCCATATGCTGACAAACCGCCGTCCGGCCGCTCTATCGCAGGGACAGGCCCAGCGCGTCGCCCTTGCCCGTGCGCTGATCAATGCACCGGGCTTGCTGCTGGCGGACGAACCCACAGCCAACCTCGACGATGCAGCGGCCGACGCTGTGATCAATCTACTGATTCAGCAAGCACACTCGCATCAGGCCGCCCTGCTCATTGCCAGCCACGATAGCCGCGTCAAAGCTCGCCTCCCCCGACAGATTGATCTGGGGGCCGCATCATGAATCTGGCTAGACTCGCGCTCAGACAGGTGCTGTCCCGCCCGCTGCACAGTGTACTCAATATCGTGTTGCTGGCACTGGGTGTAGCGACTGTCGTACTGATCCTGCAATTCGATGCCCAGCTTCAGGATCGCATGCTGCGCGATGGCGAGCGCATTGATCTGGTGGTCGGTGCCAAAGGCAGTCCTTTGCAGCTGATCCTGTCGTCGGTGTATCAGGCCGACATCCCCACCGGCAATATCCCCAAGGCCGAAGCCGACCAGCTGGCACGTCACCCGCTGATTGCGCGGGCCATCCCGATCTCCATGGGCGATAGCGCCGCCGGACATCGTATTCTCGGTACCACGCCCGACTATATCGAGCTCTACGAAGGCAAGCTGGTGAGCGGCGCCCTGTGGCAGGCGCCACTAGAGGTCGTATTGGGAGCCAATGTCGCCAGTCACACCGGATGGCAGCCCGGCCAGACCTTTGCTGGCAGTCATGGGCTGGGCGAAGGCGGCGAGCATCACGATGATCATCCCTATCGCGTAACAGGCATTCTGGCCCCGACGGGAACCATACTGGACGATCTGGTACTCACCAGTCTGGAAAGCGTCTGGGCTGTGCATGAACATCATGACAAACATCCTGCATCGAGCGATCCCGATCGCGAGATCACCGCGCTGCTGATTCAATACACCACGCCGCTCGCGGTGCTGAAACTCCCGCGCCAGATCAATGCCGAAAGCAAGTTGCAAGCGACCTCGCCTGCGCTGGAATCTGCGCGCCTGCTGAATGTCGTCGGGATTGGCTTGCAGGCCTTTCGCGGCTTTGCGGTGATTCTGACCGTCTCCGCCCTGTTGTCGATGTTTGTGGCGCTGTACACCACACTGGAAGCCCGCCGCCACGATCTCGCGGTCATGCGGATGATGGGCTGCAGCCCATCCGGACTGTTGATGGTGATTCTGCTGGAGGGCTGGCTGCTGGCCGGGATCAGCACGCTAGCCGGGCTGGGACTCGGTCATCTCGCGCTAAGCGGTGCGGGCCATCTCCAGCTCGCGCCTGCACTGCATCTCACCGGCTGGCATTGGCTCAACACTGAATGGCTGATCCTGCTGACCGCCCCCGTCACCGGCACCCTCGCCGCCCTGATTCCCGCCATCCGTGCCTATCGCACCGATATTGCGCTGGTGCTGGCGAATCAGTGAGACATTTAGATTAGATATCCGAAAGCATTCGACATGATCGCCCGTCACTTTCCCTTCCTCGCCCTGCTCGTCTGCCTCCAAAGCATCGCAGGCGACCATTTACCCGGCAATCTGCCCGCTGGCCCCGCGCCCAAGGGCAATGCGATGTTTGGCGTGACTGAAGTCGTGGGCAAGCCTGTTGAGGACAAGAGCGGATTTGTGTCGTGGAAGACGCTGGCGATGGTCAAGGTCGATACGGGCAAAACAGACGATGTGGTCACGTACGACAAGCAGATCGAGTCACTGCATAACAAGGTAGTGAAGCTGCATGGTTTTATGCTGCCGCTCGGCATGGGCGAAAAGCAGAGCCGCTTTATCCTGACCGCCACGCCACCCACCTGTGCATTCTGCCTGCCGGGCGGCCCCGAGCAAGTCATCGAAGTGCGCGCCGCCGCTCCGATTCGCTACAGCTACGATGCCATTGAACTCACCGGCACCTTTGAAGTGCTGCACAACGATCCGATGGGCTTGTATTACCGGGTGTCGGCGGCGAAAGAGGTGAAGTGAGCATTCATTCAACATCACGACTTAAGTGAAACGCCAAATAGCTTGGCAAATTCCGGATCGATCCAAGCTGATTCAACTTTCACGGTCAGCATATCTACATCGGTAGGTTCTTTACACCCATTTAGAAAAACTTCAGGGGAATCCGCGAGTAAGATCTGGTCACCCGTTTCATGATCCCAAAAATAAATCTTGTTAGCCATTTGCACGAAATAGTTACCACAGCCATCTTCCGCAAAAACATGCATCCCTGCCAATTCAATCGGATGCGGCTTACTGCTTTCTCTAATGACTCCAAACTCTGTTTGCTTGGCATCAATGAAAATTTTGCCAAATGCGCTCTGCATGAGTAACTCGTCTTTCATTGCGCAATCCACACCACACTCGCCATCCGCCCCGTCTGACGACTACGGCGGTAGGAGAAAAAGCGTTCGTCGCTGAACGTACAGTACCCGCCACCATATACGGCGGAGACACCAACTGAGGCCAGCCGCTGGCGTGCCAGCAAGTACAAGTCACCCAGCCACTTACCTTCATGCGTTCCCGGTTTGAAGGCCGCTTCCGCCGCCAGATCATGCGCCATAAAGGCCTCGCGCACCTCACCGCCGACTTCAAACGCATCCGGCCCGATGGCAGGCCCGAGCCACGCCATCACCGGAGATGTCGCCTGCATGGCAGCCACCGTTGCTTCTAGCACGCCACCGCATAGTCCGCGCCAGCCAGCATGTGCAGCGGCCACCACCGTACCCGCCTCGTCGCAGAACAGCACCGGCAAACAATCCGCTGTCATCACCACAGCAGCACGTCCGGGGAGCGTCGCCACACTGGCATCGGCATCCGGCACCACATGGCTATCCAGCGTATCGAGATGTGCCACCCGCGTGCCATGTACCTGATCCAGCCAACCCGCAGCCGCACCTGTATGGGTGGCAAGTGCTGCACGATTGGCCGCGACGGCGTCAGGCGCATCCCCGACATGCGTCGCTAGATTGAAGCCGGCAAAGTCGCCCTCACTCACGCCACCTGCCCGCGTCGTCGAGATCGCACGAACATGCGTTGGTGCAGGCCAGTCGGGTACCAGTGCTGCGCTCAGCCAGTCAGTCATGCAGGTGTCCTCAAAGCAGCCATCAAGGTCGAAAAATCATCAGGCATCTGGCTTTCCCACTGCACATGCTCGCCGGACACAGGATGCACCAGCCCCAGACGCAAGGCATGCAGTGCCTGTCGCGCAAACACGTTCAGCGCAGCCGCCACTTCTGGTTCTGCAGCCATGCCCTTACCGCCATACACGGGATCAGCCGCCAGCGCATGGCCAATATGCGCCATATGTACACGAATCTGGTGGGTCCGCCCTGTCTCCAGTTTGCATTCCACCAGCGTATGACGATCGAGCTGTTCAATTGCCTGCCAGTGCGTGACAGCGGGCTTGCCGGTGGGCACGACCGCCATGCGCAAACGATCTCGCGGATGCCGTCCAATCGGCGCATTCACCGTACCCGAACCCGTTAGCACGCCCTGTGCAATCGCCAGATACTGGCGCTTGACCGTGCGGGCCTGCAGCTGACGCACCAAGTCGGTCTGGGCGGCCAGCGTACGCGCAACCACCATCAACCCGCTGGTATCCTTGTCCAGCCGGTGCACAATGCCCGCGCGCGGGATGTGTCCGAGTTCCGGATAACGATACAAAAGGCCATTGAGTAGTGTACCCTGCCAGTTTCCTGCAGCAGGGTGAACTACTAGCCCTGCAGGCTTGTCTATGACAATGATCGCAGCATCCTCGTGAATCACGGGGAAGTCGATGGGCTCGGGTGCGAAGGCTTGCTCCTGCGGGTCGGGTTCAATATCGACCTCGATCAGCTCGCCGCCCCAGACTTTTGTCTTGGGTTGAACAGCTGCTCCAGCCAGCAACACCTTGCCATCGGTGATCCATTTGGCAAGACGGCTGCGGGAAAATTCGGGTAATAGTCGCGCCAAAACCGCATCGAGGCGTCCACCAGCACAATCTTGTGGCACTTCGAGTGCGATTCTGTCATCCGAATCGTTATAATCTTCGGCTTCTGTCTGAGAATTTGATACAGGGTTTTCCATGAAACGCATTGTACCGTTGTTCGCCGTCATGCTCGCACTTGCTTTAACAGCGTGTGGCACCGACCCGGATAAAGAAAAGATCAAGCACGCCAGTGCGGAAGAACTGTATCAAAGTGCCAAGACCGAGCTGGATAACTCAAATTACCAGCTTGCAGTTAAAACCTACGAGCAGCTGATCGCCAAGTATCCTTACGGTAGCTATGCCCAGCAAGCCGAACTGGAAATGGCCTATGCCAATTTCAAGGATCAGGAACCCGCTGCTGCGCTGCAGAGTCTGGATCGCTTCCTCAAGCAGCATCCGACCCATCAGAACGCGGACTACGCCTACTATCTGAAGGGTCTGATTAACTTTATCGAAGACAAATCCTTCTTTGCAAGAATCGCCAATCAGGATATGGCCGAGCGCGATCCAAAGGCCGCCAAGGAATCTTTCGAAGCCTTCCATGATCTGGTGAATCGTTTCCCCAATAGCCGGTACGCCGAAGATTCGCGTGATCGCATGGCCTACCTGATCACGGCACTGGCCGATAGTGAACTGTACATTTCAAAATACTACTACCGTCGCGGGGCATATTTGGCTGCCGCTAATCGCTCCAAATATGTCATTGAAAACTACGGTACCACCAATCGTGTGGAAGTTGCGCTACTGATTATGGCGGCATCTTACGATCGCCTGAACCAGAAAGAGCTGGCCGATGATGCACGTAAGGTCTTGAAAACAAACTACCCGAACTCGATACTAACCGAAAACCAGATCTTCGGCACACGTGCCTGGTATCGCTTCTGGTAAAATTTTTTGCACGAAATGCTTTACAGAATGTGCAAATCTGCTTAATATGCGCGTCTCTTCTGAAACGCACCGCGCTTGTCGCAGCGAACCGGAAGAGACGAATTTCGGGGGTATAGCTCAGCTGGGAGAGCGCTTGCATGGCATGCAAGAGGTCAGCGGTTCGATCCCGCTTACCTCCACCAAAATTCAGAGATGCAGCAAAGATTGACCTCACGGTTACTTGCTTCAACTCGAAGGCCACTGTCCCCATCGTCTAGAGGCCTAGGACACCGCCCTTTCACGGCGATAACCGGGGTTCGAATCCCCGTGGGGACGCCAAAACATGGCGTCAGCCATTGCCGGTAGCGATACCGGATGCAACAAAACAGCCCGACCATCTGTTTTGCCAAGTATCAAAATACCTTGGGGGTATAGCTCAGCTGGGAGAGCGCTTGCATGGCATGCAAGAGGTCAGCGGTTCGATCCCGCTTACCTCCACCAAGTATTCGAGTCAGTGTTGTGCAGTATGCAATCTGATTCAAACAGGCCAGGTCCCCATCGTCTAGAGGCCTAGGACACCGCCCTTTCACGGCGATAACCGGGGTTCGAATCCCCGTGGGGACGCCACCACAAGTCAAAAGCCCGATCTCAGGATCGGGCTTTTGCATGTCTGGCGCTTGCATTTCAAACACTATCGACGCCATCGTGAATTCATGCCGCGTGCCCGGACCGCCAACCTGCATCGCAGCCCTCCTTCAAGTACCTCGCCAAGTACGCTTAATCGTTTTCATAACGCCGCTCAATGTCTGCGTAGCGCCCCTTGCGACGAATGCCGGCCAGAGCCACGTTGAACAGATCGCGATAGTCTGCACGTACAAATCCAACCGAATACGATGTCGGTGGGAACAATTTGTACCACGTGACAGGCTGCCGCATATTCACCTTACCAGGCCGATTGGCACTAAACCATTCGATAATACGGCGCTCGCCCACAACCACATCAACTCGCCCACTAAATAACAGCAGATTCCGAACACCCTGATCACCTTCTTCCACATATTTTGGATGATTGATCATGACTTGTTCGAATTCTGGTCCGAGCAACTTTCGCGCACGCTGAAATGAGCTGACCGAGTAGTTGGCCAAGTCCGCCATCTGATTGAGCTCTACCTTTCGTGCTGACAAGGCGACTGCATAGTTCTGATATTCGATATACGGATCGGAATAAGCAAGCGTCAGCCCGGACTGGGAATTGGTCGTGGTGATAGCGTCAAGTTGTCTGTGCGCAATCATGACATGAAGGCGCTCAATCGGCGCAAAGAAGGGCTTTACCTCGAATCCTGCCTCTACAAGTGCCGATACCACGATATCGTACTCCAACCCTCGGCGTTCCTTTTCGAAAATATAAGGCGGCTTGTTATTACTAAAACCCACCCGCAGCGTGGCTAACGCCGCATGCGCATGCGCGCAGCAGAGCACAATCAATACACATCCCCATGCGTACCGCTTCATATATATTTCCTCACGCCTCCACATCACTTTAGCAAGCGTCAGATGCATTTGATAGCATGTTCCCCCGCAATAGGCTGAACTGATTTATCCTGCCACGGTCACCGGCCTTTTCCTTCCCGCATCAATGCGACTGATTGATCAATACCAGCGACTGCACCAGAACCTGCCCGCTTGCCCGGCACCGGATATGCACGCCATCGCAGATATGCTGTGCTGCAGTGTGCGCAATGCCCGACTCTTACTTGGGCAAATGGAAGCATTCGGCTGGATACGCAGAATTCCGGGGCGCGGGCGCGGACGCCGGACACAGATCGACTTGCTAAAAGAACCGTCAGCACTCCGACTTCAGCACATCCGCTCACGCATAGAAGCAGGCAAGCTAGATACCGCATTTCTGGAGACGGTGCCACGCGCGCGTCTGGATGCCCTCGGCATGCTGCTGTCCACCTGCATAGATGCATCTAGCGGTACCGTATTGCGCATGCCCTTTCATCGCAGCCTGACCAGCCTTGATCCCCTACAGGCAAATCGCAGGCCTGAATTGCATATCCTGCGACAAGTCGGTTGTGGACTTGTCGAATACGACGAGCAGCTGCATCAGCTACGTCCCGCACTCGCTCACCGTTGGACACATGATGCGGCTGGCATTCACTGGTCTTTCAATGTGCGTCCCGGCCTGCATTTCCATGATGGCCGCCGCATTCGCACGCGCGACATTGTGTCCACCCTCGAACGAGCCCGCATCACCGAAGGCCCGCATCGGCAATCATTTGCCCATATTGAGACGATTGGATCCACACAGGATACCATTCACTTGCTTCTTTCTAGGCCAGATCATCTCCTGCCGAATTTGCTGGCCAGCTGCGCAGGCATGGTTGTGCCGGAAGATGATTGGCTGCGAGCGGATTTCAGTCAGCGCCCCGTTTCTGCAGGCGCATTCCGAATAGAACGGAATACCCCCTGGCAGGCACGCCTATCCCGATTCGATGGGTATTTTCGCGAACGCACACTCCTTGATCAGGTCGAACTCTGGTTTCTGGAGGCATCTAACACCTTGCCGGCGATGCATGCTCGTCAATTTGACAGTCATTTCCGTGCCTTACCTGATCAAGCTATCCCACCGGACTGGCAATTGCTGCAGCAACCCGAGCTTGGATGCGATTTCGCGATCTTGAATCCCGCATCCCCTATCTTTGCCAGCCTTGAATCAAGACAAGCATTTGCCCATCTACTTCGTCAAAGCGTTATCCCGCTCTCGGTCATGACCCAGCGTCCGCTTGCACAGGGTTTTCTGCCCGACTGGTTGCACGTCGAGGATAGACAGACTGGCGCACGACTGACGCCTGCGACCTTGCACATGATCAGTCCGAAACAGGACGGTAGCCAGCAGCTCGCAGAGCATCTTGCAGCTACACTGAGAGATAAAGGCTACCGGATTGTGCTTTCCCTTCTGGACTATGATGATTTCCACGGACAGCAAGCGTGGCATCAATCAGATATCGCCATCGGCTACGAATTGGTGCTGGACGACATTCGATTTGGATTGCGAGACATCCTGAACGGCAATTCGATGCTCCATGCCTGGCTATCTGCAGACCAGCGAGCCAACCTGCAGCGTAGCGTGATGGCGGCATCCGGCACGTCTCGCATCGAGGATCAACATCAGCTGCTCGAACAAGCCTTCCGGCAACTCACTGCGGAGGCGTCGATGATCCCTCTGCTTCACACCCGCCAATATGCAGTTGCGCCTCCACAGATGAACGGGCTCTGTCTCAACGCAAGCGGTTGGTTAGACTTTCGCCGGATCTGGTTTGATAGCGCGCCATAAAGCGGAAATACCTGTGAAGACTTTTCCGCTTTTATGCATGGCGGTCATCCTTTGCAACGCTAAGATGCTGTTTCCGATCAGCCAGCATTCGGCTCAAGAACAAGCAGAGGGGAAAGTGAATTGAACAGTCTGATAAAGTGGCAACAGAGCGCAGTCACGGCGGCAATCCTCGGTGCGTCTGCAATTTATGCATATTGCGAGCAACCAGCGATTCGCCAGCCGATTTCCGCTACAGCACCTCAACCAATCACGCTGGGAGAATCATTTACGATCAGTTCGCGGCATCTGAACGAAATCAGGCGTATCAATGTCTATGTCCCGCCAGGTTATCGCGAATCCCCGAATGCCCAGTTGCCCGTCATTTACATGCCGGATGGCGGCATGGCAGAAGATTTCCTGCATGTCGCAGGACTCATGCAGGTATCTCTGGCCAATGGCACCATGCGCCCGTTTATTCTGGTAGGTATCGAAAATACCGAACGCAGGCGAGACCTGACAGGCCCGTCTACCCAAGAAGCTGATCGCAAAATCGCCTTGCGTACAGGCGGTTCGGCAGCATTTCGTGCCTTCATTCGGGACGAGCTGTTTCCAGTCATTGAATCTCGTTACCGGGTGACACCTGAACGCGCGATTGTCGGGGAATCGCTGGCGGGCTTGTTTGCCCTTGAGACCCTGATTGCATCACCTGAGATGTTTAGCGCCTATATCGCCATTGATCCCTCGCTATGGTGGAACAACAGCCAGCTGACACAGGACACTGCGACTTTTCTGAAGACGCATCCGGATCTCACAGCCACGATCTACCTATCAAGCAGCGGCAACGGCAATGACGACAGCGTTAAATCGTATGCCGGTATGATCCGCCACGGCAACCATGCGGGTATTCGCCATCGCTTCGATGAGATGCCACAAGAGCTCCATCAAACGATTTACGAACCATCGGCCCTGAATGCGTTTCGCTGGGCATTCAGGGGAGCGGATTCTCCCCTGCCCAGGTGATGGGGGCACAGAAAGCGCCTTCGCTACTCGTTCAAATCGGAGTGGGCCATCCAGCGCCCATTCCCCATTGATACCTCGCGAACATTTCGCATCCAGTACCAACCCGTACGCTCATAGAATGGGGAAAAGCCTGACCAGCTGCGGATCGGCAACCATGCATACCTCACCCGAACGGTGTCGTGGTTTACATGGCGATTTTGCAAGAAAATGGCTGACATGATGTTCTCCTGCACACACTCAAAGTGATCAAGATCCGGTACATACACCCGATCTCAATATGTGCGCAGCTTGCCAGCCAATCATGACAGTTGTGCGCTCGCAAGTGTGCTGCACAGCAACATCATGCCATAGACTTTCCGCAGAACAAAATTCGCAATCGTTTGATTTTATTTACTAAAATAAATCTGTTGCAACGCAAACACCCAGACCCAGACTATCCACCAAACTGGCCATTTCGCTCTCGGATACTGATTGCGTCAGCCAGGCCAGAAAATGCTCCTGATCAATTTGCCAGCACCACAGCGTATAGCCTGCATCCTGCAAACCATCGGCGGCACGTAGTACCAGTTCTGGTACAGTCATTGCCTTGAGCCAGTCATCATCCAGTGGATCGTCCACACCCCAGTCAATTTCTTCGCCCATGCCTTCAAGCACGCGCAACATACCTTCCACGAATTCGGGTCCTGCACGCCAATTCAGCTGGCATGCCGACTCGCCATCAATGATGTCTTTCACGACATTCATCAGATCAACTGTACTGGCGAATTCATCGTCATCGTGCGCGGCCAATTCATCCAGAAAGGCCTGATATTGCTCATCGGCACGATCCGGAAAGCCGGGATTAATGAGTTCGAACAGGGTATGGGCTTGTTCGGCCCATGACTCGATATGCGGAAGATGCATGCTGATTTTTGCCTGACCATTGAATGGCTGGCATTCGATCATAGTGTGACTGAGCCTGCAAGCCCGTCAGATAGACGCCAGCTCGACTTCCAATGAAAATGTCGATCCGACACCGAGCTCGCTGCTCACAATAAGGCGACCCTGCATGCGATCGGCCAGCTTGCGCGCCAGGGCGAGTCCGAGACCAATGCCCCCCTGGGCTCTGGTTTTGACATCCTGCGCATGGGAAAACGGTGCAAACAGATTGGGCAGCCGCTCGGCATCAATGCCGATACCGGTATCCTGCACAGAGAGTCGAAGCGTGACTGGCGCCCCGTCCCCTCCCTCCGTTGCGCTGGTCACCTGAACATGTCCGTTTTTAGTGAAGTGGATGGCATTCTGGATAAAGATTCTGAGGATCTTCTCAATGCCGCGTCTATCCCCGGATAGGCGCACAGAAGCCGCCAGTGTAGCCGACAGTGCCAACCCCTTTTCCGTCGCTGCGGCGCGAAATTGATCCAGTAGATTGGCGGCGAGATCATCAGGATCAAACGCCTCCCGCACGTCTTCCGGCGTAACCGCATCAATGGAGGTATAGTCGTTCACACAATCTACGATATCGCGCAGATTACGGCCACAGGTGAGGATGGGCTGGATATAGGTCTGTTCTTCTTCGGATGCGATGCTTTCAAGCACCTGCGCCATCCCCAGTACGCCGTTCAGCGGTGTCCTGAGTTCATGCCCGATTACCAGCAGGAATTCGGATTTGGCCCGATTAAGTGACTCCGCTTGCTCTTTAGCTCGCAGCAGGCTTTCCTGCGCTGCAATCATGTCAGTTACATCGGTGACCAGTGACAATAAGCCGCTCAGTTTGCCGGACGCCCCGTATATGGCCACCGTTCGCCAGTCACAATGAATGACGCTGCCATCCTGCTTGAGCGAGCGACACGTCACCTGACCGACCTGATGGCCACGCGCAGCAAAATTGACGGCGCCCGCAAACGCATCGTAATGAGCAGGTTCGATCAGAATGGGAACCAGCTTCTGACCGATCATGGCGTCAGTCGACCAGCCAAACATGCGTTCAGCCATCGGATTCCAGTCGGAAATCCGGCCTTCCTTGCCCCAGAAAATAATGGCGGCAGGCGCAGCATCATATACACCGCGCAATTTGACATGACTATCCAGCAGCGCTGCTCGGTCCTGTCTCGCAATGGTCACATCATCGAACACGAGGACTGGCTGCTTGCCAGCAGAGAAGGAATTGCAGTTGAACCACGACCAGCCCATATCGCGACGTTTGATTCGGACATTGACCAGCTTGATGGATTGGCCGTCTGTGCAAGATTGTAGTGCTGCAAGCACATTGGCGCGGTCATCATCGTGCAGGAGTAGGCTCCATGCATCACTGGACCACTCGCCCCAGCTCTCTGGCAATCCGAGTGAAAGATTCAATCCGGGAGACACCTGCCAGCACGCCCCCTCCGGATGCCAAACCGCGACCTTTACCCTGCTAAAGACAATCAGGCTTTCCAGGACATGAACTTCTGGTGCAGGACTCGGTTTGAAAGGCATGTAGGCTGATCAGAACAGTTCGATATCGTTACCCTTATCCTGCAGGGCGGCCACATAGTTCTCTAGCGCAGCCTTTACAGGAACACCTTGCAGCAATACTGCGTCAAACAAAGCCCTCTCTTCAATCGTTGAGAACTTCGAGCGAAACCTCGCCTGCAGCGCAGCCCATTCAGTTGGCACATACAGACGTGCACGATCGCTGATTAAATCGCTTACATCGTCCAAGCCATCCACGACATGTGACAATCGCTGCACCATTTTGTCGTAGAACTGGAAGGACACCACAGCCTGATTCATCATTGAGCCGACTTGCTCGGTTATCCCCAGCAGCGCAGCCTTCTGGGCGGCGTTTTCGGGGGTCGTCGGTATTTCACGTACCAGTTCGCTCATGTTGCGAACATAGCCGCCCATGCTGGTAAAGGTTGCCGCCAGATGATCGACCGAATCCTCGCTATCGCGCATCGCGGCCATCACTTGTCCAGCCACCACCTCGAGAATCAGCACGGTCTCGCCAACCTGGCTCCAGTCCAGATCGGGCGTATTGGCCCTGCTGCCTCTGTATTCTGATGAGTTATCTGTCTGGCTCATTGGTCACACCTTTCAGAGTCTCGTTATAGACAAGGAAGCGCGTGAGGACAAAACAGCAAATACAAAAAATGCCACCAAGTGGTGATCACTGAGTCAGTAAAAACGCCCGCTTGTCGGGCGGGCGTTGGGATGCAGCTGGCTGACTCTCGTATGGCGCAGCAATTAGATTTAGCGACGATAGATTTGGTCGAATACACCACCATCGTCGAAATGGGCTTTCTGCGCTTTTTGCCAGCCACCAAATTTTTCGTCGATCGTAAACAGTTTCAACTTGGGGAAGGTACTGGCGTATTTTGCCGCAACCGTAGCGTCCGTCGGACGATAGTAGTGCTTTGCCACAATTTCCTGACCAACCGGGCTGTACAAATACTGCAGATACGCTTGCGCCACCTTGGCGGTACCGTGTTTGTTCGCATTCTTATCGACTACGGCAACGGGCGGCTCGGCCAGAATAGAGCTGCTGGGAACCACAATCTGAAATTTATTGGCGCCACCGGCTTCATTGAGCGCCAGGAATGCTTCGTTCTCCCAAGCGATCAGCACATCGCCCTGACCACGTTCGGTAAACGTCACCGTTGCACCACGGGCGCCGGTATCCAGAATTTTGACGTTACCGTAAAGTTTGGCGATAAAGTCCCGTGCGGTTTTGTCACTGGCTCCGGGTTGCGAAACCGCCCACCCCCACGCAGCGAGGTAATTCCAGCGGGCACCACCAGATGTTTTTGGATTAGGCGTCACAACTTGCACACCGGGACGCACCAGATCCCCCCAATCCCGAATCTGCTTGGGATTCCCCTTGCGCACAAGAAACACGATGGTGGATGTATAAGGTGATGCGCGCTGCGGCAAACGTGACTGCCAGTTGGCCGGCAATAGCTGCGCTTTAGCGGAGAGCTCGTCAATATCGTAGGCAAGCGCCAGTGTCACGACATCCGCCTCCAGACCATCCAGCACCGCACGTGCCTGCTTACCAGAGCCACCATGGGACTGCCGTATAGTCACATCTTCATTGGCGGTCTTTTTCCAATACGCCGAAAAAGCCTTATTAAAGTCCTGGAACAACT
This sequence comes from Burkholderiaceae bacterium DAT-1, assembly GCA_019084025.1. NCBI lineage: Bacteria > Pseudomonadati > Pseudomonadota > Betaproteobacteria > Burkholderiales > Burkholderiaceae > Burkholderiaceae bacterium DAT-1. The sequence goes on along the minus strand of JAHRBI010000004.1, from coordinate 214,493 downwards.
CTCGAGTCGGGTCATAGGACACATTCAGCAATTCACGTCCGGCAGCCTGTACGCCGGTTGACAGCACGCTTGCGATCAATACCACTGTCAAAGCCAACTTTTTCACCAACGTACTCCAGCTTGATTTGAATATGGAGGCGAAGTGTAGAGATCCGTCAGATTTGGGTACAGTAATTACAGATGATCTATAAATTCCAAAATGGAATATCAAGACAAATCCCGCCAGTGTCCTACACTGAAGAACATTCCCTCTGCCAAGGCCGTGATCGTGTCTGCCGATCTGAACGAAGCAAAAACCGACAAGCTCCTGAAAAGCCTGACGCTGCCCCCCTTGCCGTCCGTGCTGGCGGACTTTCGCGCTGCGCAAGCCAAAGAAGCTGACCTGCAAACGCTCGGGCAGATTATTGGGCGAGACATTGGTCTGGCTGCGGCCGTGCTCAAAGTAGCTAACTCGCCAGGCTTTGCAGGCAGAACACTGGATTCGCTTAAGGATGCTGTCACGGTGCTTGGAGCTGCCAATCTGGAAAGCATTGTCACGAGCGTTGCACTCAAGCAATTGCTGCCATTGCCTCCCATTTTGCATACCTTCTGGGAAGAATCAGGGCGAATTGGCAGTATTGCCAGTCAGGCGGCAAAAACGTGGCATCTCTGCCGACCCGATCAGGCGTATTTGTTCTGCTTATTCAGGGATAGCGGTATTCCGGTGCTGGCGCAACGCTTCAGCAGCTACATCAATACCTTGGCTCGTGCCATGGCCGATCCGGTGAATTTTACCCAGATAGAGGAACGGAGCCGGGCCACGGCACATACGGTGGTGGGGTATTTGCTGGCAAGAACATGGTTTATGCCCGAGCACTTCGCTGAAGGCGTGCTGATGCACCACGATTTTGCAGCGATTGGCAAGCATGAGTCTGTTTCACGCGAAGCAGCACGACTAGTGAGTACGGCACGTCTGGCAGAGCACTTACTACGTGCCCATGTATTGAATGAACTGGATCTGGGCTGGCCACAGGCCGAGCAGGCCGTACTCGGAGAGCTGGGTATTCACCCGTCAGAAATGGAGGAATTCGGAGACGAGCTACGTAAAGGCCCGTCTCTGGTGTAGTCACTGACCGCCCGGCCCGCCTCCCGACTCAGTCCGGTTGACCATATTTCCGGCGCAGCTCAATCAGCACTGCGTCCTTTTCAAGCCAAAGTTCATGCAGCCACTCCTGCATCTGCTTCCTGAATGCCGAATCGCCAAGATAGTCTCCCGTACACAAATGTGCAGGGATGTGGTGCTGCTTGATATTTACCACCACGCGCTTAATGCGCCCTGCCAGTAAATCGTAAAACGTCGGAATGCCGTCCGGATAATAGATGGTCACATCTACCAAGGCGTTAAAACGCGAACCCATCGCATTCATTGCAGCGGCGATTCCACCAGCCTTGGGCTTGAGTAGATACTGATAGGCCGACTTTTGCTTGGCGTGCTTAGCAGGCGTAAACCGGGTGCCTTCCAGGAAATTCATCACCGACGTAGGAACAAGCGAGAATTTTTCGCACGCTTTCCGAGCGGTTTCAAGGTCTTCACCCCGCTTTTCCGGATGCTTCATGAGCCAGTTTGCATCACGGCGCTTCATAAATGGAAAGTCGAGCGCCCACCATCCCAGGCCAATAAACGGGATATAAATCAGCTCTCGCTTGAGGAAAAACTTGAGAAAGGGGATGCGGCGATTGAGGACTTTTTGCAGGACAATGATGTCCACCCAGCTCTGATGGTTGGATTCAACCAAATACCAGCCTTTGTACTGCAGGCCGTCCAGACCTTCTACCTGCCAGTCGATCTTACCGGCAAGTGCCATCCAGAACCCATTATTGACAATCCATTGCTCGGCAATGGTATTCAGAATACGGTCGAGTACCTGTCGAACAGGTTTGACGGGCAGGACAAGTTTGAATAATCCCAGTCCAACAATCAGGACCGAACAAATTACGACATTCAGGGTCAGCAGGACTGCTGAGATCGCCAGACGGATTGCGGGAGGCAGAAAGCCGAGCATGAAACGCCCTTCAGTTGAGACGAAAGCGGCATTCTACCTGCCCATCCGGCAATTTTGCTTAGCTCAGCGCAAACACAGAGGATGCGAGTGTGTTTTCTCATGCGCGCACCTCGGTCACACTTGCTTTTGCGACGGAATTCAGTTCAAACATTTCCACCGTTCCGGCAAACGACACAACCGAGACAATGAGTGCACAGGTGATCGTTACAAGGCGCTTGGTTAGGGTCAGCGATTTCATGATACAACTCCTTTTCTTGATTAAGCTGTGAGCTGGCTAATGGGTTGATCTGCTGGCAATTCAAACATTTGCACCGTGCCTTGCATTACTGCAAGGGAGATAAACAGCGCACACATGGCCATGGCAAGACGGGAAGACAGGTTCAGGGTTTGCATGATGATGCTCCTATTAAATGCGTAAAAGGGTTTTGCTCAGGTGATTAAACGAGTTGCTGTGATGCAGCAGCAGGCTGGGTGATGTCGAACATCTTGATCGAACCTTGCATAAAGGTCAGGGACACAATCAAGGCGCAAACGACAGTGACCAGACGGGCAGATAAACTCAGTGATTTCATGGTGTTACTCCTTACGTTGCCGTGTTTTGATGAGTGAATCATGGCAGGACTGTCTGTCCAGTACTGCCTGATTGCGACCACATGCAGAAAACGGGGAGCGAAATGCACAATTTGCGAGGCGAGCGTTGAGTGAATACGCTTGAAAGGTAGAAAAGCCGGCACCAGATACAAAAAATCCCCCGGACTCATCGAAACCGGGGGATTTTGCATTGTTCGGGAAGGTCAGGCGGCTTTGGGCATCTGATCGTCTATTCCCTCTAGGGTGATGGCTTCATGCTGCACACACCCGGCCGCAACAGAGGGCTCGGCCATCATACTCAGCTCGAACATGTGTCGCATCATGCCCAGCATAATCAGGGCTCGGCCACTGGTCAGGCTGTAATGCACAAACTTGCCATCTCGACTGGTTTCCACCAGCCCTGCTTGACGCAGAACAGCAAGCTGCTGACTAAGTGTTGGCTGGCGGATGCCTGTACGCTGCTCCATTTCCGTCACGGTCATGGATGCTTGATCCAGGGCATTCAGTAGTGCCAGACGATCCTGATTGCCAAACGTCCTGAAAAACGATGCTGCTTCGGTATACACGGTCGAATTTCCTCACTCATATCGTGCTTATTGGTTGATTTTTTTATTCACCTCAAATCAAAGATAACTTTCAGGAAGTAATATATGCCTTTTCGGTCTAATATTTCATCCCAGACCAAGAGGAGATCACATGCCAGCACCCAATGTTGAAGCTTTTTTCGATGCACAAACCTGGACAATCAGTTATGTGGTCTACGATGCCCCAAAGGGAGAGGCGGTCATCATCGATCCCGTTCTCGACTTTGATCAGAAGTCGGGCAGAACATCTACCAAACAAGCCGACCAGATCATTGCCTTCGTTCACGAAAAACAATTAACGATCAAGTGGTTGCTTGAAACGCATGCCCATGCAGATCATATTTCCGCCGCGGCTTATCTACGCAAGCACATCGGTGGCCGAATCTGCATTGGTGCAAAGATTACCGAAGTTCAGCGTGCCTTTGCAAAAGTTTTCAATTTGGGGAGTGAATTTGCACCGGATGGTAAACAATTCGATTGCACGCTTCATGAAAGCGATACGCTGAATGCGGGCGATCTATCCATTCGCGTGATGGAGGTTCCGGGTCATACACCCGCTGATGTCGCTTATCAGATCGGTGACGCGGTATTTGTGGGGGACACCCTGTTTATGCCAGATGTAGGCACCGCTCGCTGCGATTTTCCGGGTGGCAATGCGCGCCAACTCTATGCATCCATTCGGCGCTTACTGTCGCTTCCACTGGATACGCGTCTGTTCATGTGTCATGACTATCCTCCGCCTGGCCGCGGTGCACAGTGGGAGAGTTCGGTGGCTGAACAGCGCCGCGCCAATATGCATGTTCACGACGGGGTAGATGAGGAAGCGTTTGTGACCATGCGTGAAGCCCGTGATCGCACCCTGAGCATGCCGCAACTGATTCTGCCTTCGATTCAGATCAACATTCGGGCGGGAGAATTTCCACCCGCAGAAGCAAATGGGATCAGTTATCTGAAGCTCCCATTGAATGCGCTGTGAGACACAGCATTTGATTGGCATCAGCAATATGCATTTGCCACTGTCCGATTTATGTCGAAGCGACTACAATCGCCTCCACGAAATCCAAATCACACCTGGAGCAGATACATGAAAAAAATGATCGCGATTCTGATGCTCGGTCTGATCGCCCAAGTTTATGCAGAAGATGCTGCACCGACCGCCGCTACACCTGCAGCACCGGAATGCAAGCAACCGGACACAATTAGCAAGTTCGCCAGCGACAACCAGCGCAAAGTGTTCCAGCGCCGCGTCAAGGAATACTCCGAGTGCATCAAGAAGTTCGTCGATGAACAAAACCAGCTGGCACAAGCCGCTATCGGCAAGGCGAATGCAGCGATCAACGAACAGAATGCCTACATCAAGAAAATCAACGAATCGCAGCAAGAACAGTAATTTGCTGTCATTCAACTGAAGATGTGCATCAGGCTCCCTAGGGAGCCTGATTTTATTTGAGGGGAGCAGATGTAACGATCAATTCAGGAAATGATCGAATCCAGCTTTGTGTGGCTGCACAATGTGACCGTCCCGACCGAATAATGCGACACCGTTGCCCGCTTCAACCATACCAATACGCGTGAGACTGACACCCGCAGACAGGGCAAGATCCTCAACCAGCGTGCGGCGGGATGCAGGCGCAGTAAACACCAGCTCGTAGTCATCGCCGCCTGACAACACCAGTTCATCCAGCAATTCGGCACGCACCGATAAGGGCGGCAGCGGAATGGCCCACTGATCCAGCAGAATCTGAACCCCGGATGCTTTGGCAATGTGCCCGAGATCGGCCAGCAAGCCATCGGAGACATCAATTGCTGAAGTTGCAATGCCACGAAGTGCCTGGCCAAGCACAACTCGGGGCTCGGGGCGATCCAGTTTTCCGGCGCAAAACTCGCGCTCCAGGTCACCCACCACAACTTCGCCCATACGCTGACGCACAGCCAGCGCGGCCGCACCTGTCACACCACTCAGCCAGACATCATCGCCTGCCTGCGCGCCTGAACGTCGCAATGCGCGGCCAACGGGCACTTCACCGATGATCTGGATGGAAATGGAGAGCGGGCCGGAAGTGGTATCGCCACCGATCAGGCTGACGCCAAAGCGGTCCGCCAGCGCAAACAGGCCTTCGGCAAAACCGGAGAGCCAGCGCTCATCAACAGATGGCAGGGTAAGGCAGAGAGTGAACCAGCGTGGATCAGCACCCATTGCAGCCATATCCGACAGATTGACTGCCAGTGCTTTCCAGCCGAGTGAGTGGGGGTCGGTGCCGGGGAAGAAATGCCGCCCTTCGACCATGGTATCCGCTGCGATGGCGAGTTGCATACCGGCAGACGGTGCCACGAGGGCGGCATCATCGCCAATGCCCAGAACGGCATTGGCTGAAGAGCGGGTGAAATAGCGGCGGATCAGCTCGAATTCGCCTATCGCCATACCCTTCACCCTCTTCTATTATTGACTGCGCAGTAGATTACTTGCGCTTGCGGCCTTGCGCAACCTCTGCCGCGCGAACTTCAACCGCGAGCTTGTCCAGCACGCCATTCACAAAGCGGTGTCCATCGGTACCGCCAAAGGTTTTGGCCAGCTCGATTGCTTCGTTAATGATGACTGCGTACGGGGTTTCCGGCTTGTTAAGCAGCTCGAAAGCAGCGACTTGCAGAATCGCCTTTTCCACCGGACTGACTTCGTCCACGGAGCGATCCAGACACGGCTCGATCCGGTACATCAGATCTTCGCGGGCATTCATCGCACCGTAGAAAATCTCGCGGAACAGGCCTTCATCGGCACGGTTAAACGCGGTGCTGCTATCACGCAGAAAGCGCTCAATGGTGCCCACCGAATCACCGGTCAGCTGGAACTGGTACAAACCTTGTACAGCGTATTCACGGGCGCGGCGACGCGGCGACTTGTTTGGCGCCTTGTCGGCATCCTTCGGGGCAGATGTTTTGTCGGTCATGGCCACTTCCTTGTTATTCCGCTTGCTCTTCAAATGATACGCTCGTGCTTACGCACGTTCGGCCGCCCATTGTTTCAGTGCTTCTTGCAGACGGGCTGCTTCTACCGCCACGCGTGCTGCATCCGCCCCCTTTTCCTGCATGCGCACCAGCGCCTGATCATCGTTTTCGGTCGTCAGGATGGCATTGGCAATCGGCAGCTTGCTGTCCAGTGTCACGCGGGTGACACCCGCACCAGATTCGTTGGAAACCAGCTCGAAATGATAGGTTTCGCCGCGAATGACGGCACCGAGTGCGATCAGGGCATCAAACTTGCCGGTAGCTGCCATGGTTTGCAGCACCAGTGGTACTTCGAGTGCGCCCGGCACGGTGGTCAGCAAGCGATCTTCATCGCGCACGCCGAGTCGCTTCAGCTCATCGAGGCAGGCGACCAGCAGGCCTTCGCACACATCGCTATTGAAACGGCTCATCACGATACCGATGCGGAGGCCCTTGCCGTCCAGATTGGTTTCGATTTCGGAGAGGTGTGCGTGACGCGGCATGATAAATCCTTGCAATGGGTGTAAGGCAAAGAGCAAAACGGTTGATTTTACTGGACTATGCCAGAACGGTCAAAGCGGCTGGTCAGTTTAGCCCGCGCAAACGGTGAACCGCATTTACCTGCCCGGCCGGAACCGGGCAAAGGAAAACCGAAGGGAGGGGTCAGACAGGCTCGACAAAGCCGGTAATCTCCAGCCCGAAGCCAGCCATACTCGGCATCTTGCGGGCGGGCGACAGCAGTTTCATGCGACGGACACCCAGATTGCGCAGCATCTGTGCGCCGATGCCGTAAGTCCGCATATCCCACTTCTGCGGCACATTCAGTGCCAGCTCGGGCAAGGCACGCGCGAGCAGATCGTCGCCACCTTCAGGACGATGCAGGAGAATGACCACGCCGCTGCCGGCTGCCTTGATGGCTTCCAGGCTGCGGTAGATGCCCCAGGAATGGCGGGTCTGGCCCATATCCATCCAGTCGATGACGCTCAGCGGCTCATGCACCCGCACCAGCGTATCCTGATCGGACTGAATATCGCCCAGCACCAGTGCCAGATGCGTATTACCACGCGATGGCTCACGGAAAGCCACCAGCTTGAATTCGCCAGCAGGGGTGGTAACAGTGCGCTCGCCTGCACGTTCGATCAGGGATTCGGTCCGGCTGCGGTACTGGATCAGGTCGGCAATGGTGCCAATCTTGAGTCCATGCTGCTCAGCAAAGGGAATCAGTTCGGGCAGACGCGACATGCTGCCGTCGTCGTTCATGATTTCGCAGATCACGGAAGCCGGTTGCGCACCCGCCATGCGAGCCAGATCACAGCCTGCTTCGGTATGGCCTGCGCGCGCCAGTACACCGCCTTCTTTTGCCATCAGCGGGAAGATATGCCCCGGCATCACGATATCGCGCGGGCGGGCATCTTTCGCCACGGCTACTTGCACGGTATGCGCGCGGTCTGCTGCCGAAATGCCAGTCGAGACGCCTTCGGCAGCCTCGATGGACATCGTGAAATTGGTGCCGTGCGGTGTACCGTTATTGGACACCATCAGCGGGAGATTGAGCTGACGGCAACGGTCTTCGGTCAGCGTCAGGCAAATCAGGCCACGGCCAAACTTGGCCATGAAATTGATCGCTTCAGGGGTCACGTGCTCGGCGCACATGACCAGATCCCCTTCGTTTTCGCGATCTTCATCGTCCATCAGGACAATCATTTTACCGGCTGCGAGATCAGCGATCAGCTCGGGTACAGTTGCAATCGTCATCGACTTCCACTCAAAAGTGCGGCATCAAACCCGCACTTTACAACAGATCTTCATCTTCGGTTTGCATAAGACGCTCGACATAGCGCGCGATCATGTCCACTTCCAGGTTGACCTTGGCGCCTTTTTCAAGGAGGCGCAGGTTGGTGCATTCCAGCGTATGCGGCACCAGATTGCAGCTGAATACGCAGCGATCCATCACGTTCTTGACCAGATTGGTGGTCAGCGACACGCCGTTCACCACAATCGACCCTTTGGTCGCCAGATATTTCGCCAGCGCTTTCGGGCCCTGTACTACCATCTTGACGCAGTCGCCGACCTGCTCGAACTTGCGCACTTCGCCCACGCCATCCACGTGGCCGGACACCATATGCCCGCCCAGACGATCGCCCAGTCGCAGCGCACGTTCCAGATTCACCACGCGACCCGGATCATCCAGGCCATGCGTGCAGCGCAGGGATTCGGCCGAGACATCGACCTTGAACGAACGCTCGGTTTTACTGATGACCGTCATGCACGCGCCATCAATCGCAATGCTTTCGCCAATCAGCACATCGGTCAGATCCATATCTTCGGTGACAATCATCACGCGAAGACCATGACCATCAATCGGCTGTACGGTGCCAATTGTGCCTGTTGCTTCAACCAAGCCAGTAAACATGTTCGTCCTTCCAGATTGTTCGTGCCTACGCAATACCAGTCAGTACAACCAGTGTAGGCCATGCAAGGCTTTTCAGCCATTGACCTTAGGTCGGGTCAAACTGCAAAAAACACAAGTGCGAAAATCAAAATTTACAATCGAATTGTCGCATCAAATAGCAGTGTGTGGCGAACATCGGCGCCCACCATCCGGGTATCCACCCAGCGTGCCCCGCGCTTGTCTGCAAGCGTATCCAGCGAGAACGCCGCCATCGAGCGTGCGGCACTCCCCAGCAGAACAGGTGCCTGATACAGCACAAGTTCATCCACTAGCCCTGCCGCCAGCATCGCGCCATTGAGCGTCGCGCCGGCCTCCACCATCACATCGCCCAGACGCCGTGCAGCCAATTCGGCAAGCAAAGCTGGCAGATCGACACGGCCATGCGCATCCGGCAAGACCAGCACTTCTGCACCAGCCGCACGCAAGGCATCGGCACGTTCGGGATGATTTGCTGCCGCGACAATCAAGATCTGGCCTGGCTCGCGCAGCACACGCGCCGACGCGGGCGTACGCAACTGCGAATCGACAATCACGCGCACCGGCTGACGGGATAAGGTCCACGCATCACCCCGGTATTCGCGCACAGTGAGCGCCGGATCATCGGCCAGTATCGTCCCCACACCCGTCAGGATGGCTGCCGCATGCGCGCGCAGGGTTTGCACATCCTGCCGTGCCGCTGCGCCGGTGATCCATTTTGACTCGCCGGAGGCCAGCGCCGTTTTGCCATCGAGACTCGCGGCGATCTTGCTCATCACCCACGGGCGACCACGTTCGATGCGCGATAAAAAACCACGCAGGGTCTGACGGGCCTCGACCTGCATCAGGCCGGATTGCACCGCGATGCCCGCATCAGCCAGCATTGCCAGCCCCTTGCCCGCCACCTGCGGAAATGGATCTTGCAGCGCAGCCACCACGCGGGCAACACGGGCGTTGATCAGACCCAGCGCACAGGGCGGCGTGCGGCCATAATGCGCACAGGGTTCCAGCGTCACATAGGCAGTGGCCCCCGCAGGGTCGAGCCCACGGTTGCGGCAATCTTTCAGCGCCGTGACTTCGGCATGATCACCACCATCGGCTTGGGTATAGCCCTCGCCAATGATCACATCATCGCGCACCAGCACACAGCCGACATTGGGATTGGGAATAGACACATGGCGCCCGGCTGCAGCCAGTTGCAGCGCGCGCGCCATGAATTGGTGATTCTGGGCAGTAAATTCAGCGGGTGCAGCGATCAATTCTTGCTGACCTCGCGGATCACATCGCGGAAATCGTCCACGTCCTGGAAGCTGCGATACACGGACGCAAAGCGGATGTACGCCACCTTGTCGAGCTTGGCCAGTTCATTCATCACCATCTCGCCCAGCCGGCGCGAATCAATTTCCCGCTCGCCGGAGGCCAGCACGCGCTGGTTAATGCGTTCGATGGCTTCGTCCACCAGCTGCGTCGGCACGGGGCGCTTGTGCAGCGCGCGCATAAAGCTGGTACGAATCTTGGTGGCATCGTAATCGGCACGATTGCCGTTCTGCTTCACTACCTGCGGCGCACGCACTTCGGCGGTCTCGAAGGTGGTAAAACGCTTGTCGCAGGCGGTACAGCGACGGCGGCGACGAATGCTGTCGCCCTCTTCCGACAGGCGCGTATCCACGACCTGGGTATCCGTTGAACCGCAAAATGGACACTTCACGAGGGGCTCCTCAATGCGTTATGTTCATTAACGCACGGAATACTTGAAGTTCTGCAACTCGTGGATAGAGTTTGCAACCCTTGCACTTCCATCCTCAAATTGGGGGGAAACAAGAATGATGCCACCATCCGGTTGCTCAAAGTACATTCCCTTGTTCAAATCGTCTGCGATAGGAATTCCGTGCTTTCCGCTTAGTTTAATGCATTCTTCCACATCTATCCCTGCTAAGGGAATGAATGCGCCGAAAAACCACTTTTGCCTAGATTTCGGGTCTAAGAGATAGAACTCGGATTTCTGCAGATGGGGCCACACTTTATAGAAATTCACGAGCCCTTCACTTGGAAGCAGCCCAACCACTTTTGCAACGGCCTCGGCGTCTGGGATTCGAAGTCGACTTCTTTCTCCTCGAGTCAACAATGGAGAAATAATCGAAAATCGTACGATCACCCCTAGCACCAAAAGAAGCATCACAATAAAGCCGATGGAAAGGCAAATTCCCACTACTTCCTTCACACTATCCATTCGAATATTCACCTAAATGGCGCTTGATAACGTTAATCAACTATTCCGAATCACAATCTTCGGCATGCGCGCGGAGAAATCCTTGGCACGCTCGCTGACCTTAATGGCCACAGAGCGGGCGATCTTGCGGTAAGTCTGTGCAGCCAGTGAATCCGGCGCGCTGACGACGGTTGGTGCGCCGCTGTCTGCTGCAAGGCGGATGTGCATTTCCAGCGGGAGCTGGCCGAGCAGCGAAACGTGGTATTCCTCGCTCAGGCCTGCGCCGCCGCCTTCACCGAAGATCGGCTCGGCATGGCCGCAGTTGGAGCACACGTGCACCGCCATGTTTTCGACGATGCCGAGGATGGGAATGCCCACTTTTTCGAACATGCGGATGCCCTTGCGCGCGTCCAGCAAGGCGATGTCCTGCGGGGTGGTGACGACGACTGCGCCGGTCACCGGGATTTTCTGGCTCAGCGTGAGCTGGATATCGCCTGTGCCCGGCGGCAGATCGACCACCAGATAGTCGAGATCCTGCCACTTGGTATCGTTCAGCAATTGCATCAGCGCCTGCGTGACCATCGGGCCACGCCACACCATGGGCTGATCGGCGTCGATCAGGAACCCGATGCTCATCGCTTGCAGGCCGTGCGCCAGCAGCGGTTCGATGGATTTGCCATCCGGCGAATTCGGCTTTTGCCCGTTCAGACCCAGCATCTGCGGCTGCGAGGGGCCATAGATATCGGCATCCAGTACGCCCACCTTGGCGCCTTCGGCCGCCAGCGCCAGCGCCAGATTCACGGCGGTGGTGGATTTGCCCACGCCGCCCTTGCCACTGGCCACAGCGATTACATTGCGCACACCCGGCAGCGGCGTCAGGCCACGCTGTACGGTATGCGCTTCGATCTGCTGTTCGACGATGACATTGAGTTGAAGCTGCGGATTGAAATGGCGCAGCGCCTGCTGCAAACCGGCCACCATCGCATCATGGCGGCTACGCGCCGGGAAAGGCAGCACCAGCCGGCAGGACACAATGTCGCCATCCATGCGCAATTCGCGCAACGCCTTGAGTGAACCCCAGTCCCGACCGATCTCGGGATCGACCACTGCATTGAGAACTGACAGGATGTGCTCGGCGGACGACATCGTAACCTTCTTTCTGAAAACGGGAATGCGTGAAACGGGGGCGTCACCTGAATCGGCAGCCCAAAAAGCAAAAACGGCGATTGAATCGCCGTTACTTTACATCTTTACGCCGAGTTCGCGTAGACGTTCATCGAGATACTGGCGCGCGGTGTAGCGCTCGCTCAGCACCACTTCACCACGCGGATGCAGGAACAGCGGCAGCGACACCCGCGACTTGAAACGGCCTTCGCCACTCGGGTTCATCACGCGATGGCTGGTAGACGGATAGTAGCCGCCCGAGGCTTCCTGCAGCATGTCGCCGATATTGATGACCAGCGTACCGAAATCACACGGCACATCCATCCACTGACCTTCCTTGTTCAGCACTTGCAGGCCCGGTTCATTGGCGGCAGGCAAAACAGTGATCAGATTGATGTCTTCATGCGCAGCCGCACGAATCGCCCCTTCCGGTTCATCACCACGCAGCGGCGGGTAATGCAGTACACGCAGTAGCGTGTTCGGGGTGTTGTTGATCATGCTGGGCAGCGGCTCGGTGAAACGGGCGCGTACATCAGCCGGGGCTTCGGCTTCAATCCAGCCCAGCAACTCTGCGGCCAGGGCGCTGGTGCGCTGATAGTAATCGAGAATCTGCTCGCGCAGTGCATCGGGAATACGTCCCCACGGATAGATGTGGAAGTATTCCTTGATGTCTTTCACGGTGTGACCCTTGGCCACTTCGGAAATTGCACTGGAGAAATAACCGTCCTGCTTTTCAACGTCAAAGGCGAAGTCGTCTTTGTTGCCGTTCTTGAAGAAATCCAGCCAGTTGGCGTAGATGGATTCCACCAGCGCCTGATCCACCGGATGGTTCTTCAGCACGCCAAAACCTGTCTCATGCAGGGATTGTGCAAAGCGGGCGGCGGCATCCGGGGCGCGATAGTCAACGACTTGAACGGTCATGGTATGTCTGTCCAAAAATTACAAAGGGGCGAATTCTACCAGCTTTATATTCAATCGCTGAGCCGCACGTCCGGTCTTTGATCCTGATCAATCCGGTCAGGCAATTGATTGGCGTTCGTCGGATTACACGATCCCCCCTGTCATGGCGCACGCGAACAGGCGTCTATCCGTTATAATCGCGGGCTTGATGACAACCTTCCAAGAGTGCCGACATGACCCTCGCATCGACACCGCGCAAAATCCTGGTAACCAACGCCCTGCCCTACGCCAATGGCGCGATTCACCTCGGCCATCTGGTGGGCTATGTTCAGGCCGACATCTGGGTGCGTTTCCAGAAGATGCGTGGCCACACTGTGCACTATGTGTGCGGTGACGATACCCACGGCACCCCGATCATGATCAATGCCGAAAAGCAGGGCATGACCCCGGAAGCGTTTGTTGCACGCATGTATGACGAACACGTGGCCGACTTTGCCGGTTTCCATATCGGCTTTGACGACTACTATCACACCAATTCGCCGGAAAACAAACAGCTGTCCGCCGACATCTACCGTCGCCTGAAGGCCGACGGCAAGATCGCCGTGAAAACCATCAGCCAGCTGTTTGATCCGCAAAAGCAGATGTTCCTGCCGGACCGCTTTGTGAAGGGCGAATGCCCGAAGTGCGGCGCCAAGGATCAGTACGGCGACAATTGTGAAGTCTGTGGCGCTACCTATGCCCCAACCGAACTGAAGAACCCGTTCTCGGCCGTATCCGGTGCCACGCCTGAGTTGCGTGAGTCCGAGCACTATTTCTTCAAGCTGTCGGAGTGCGGCGAATTCCTGTCCGCCTGGACCCGCGAACCGGGCCGCCTGCAGCGCGAAGCCGCCAACAAGATGGGCGAATGGTTTGAAGCCGGTCTGCAAGACTGGGACATCAGCCGCGACGCGCCTTACTTCGGCTTCGAAATTCCGGATGCACCGGGCAAGTATTTCTACGTGTGGCTGGATGCGCCAATCGGCTACATGGCCGCCACCAAGCATCATTTCGACCGCATCGGCGAAGATTTCAATGCCTACTGGGGTGCAGATTCCGATGCTGAGCTGTACCACTTCATCGGCAAGGACATCCTGTATTTCCATGCGCTGTTCTGGCCTGCGATCCTGAAATACTCCGGCCATCGCACGCCGACCGCCATCAACGTCAACGGTTTCCTGACCGTGGACGGCCAGAAGATGTCCAAGTCGCGCGGCACCTTCATCACTGCCCGCTCCTATCTGGATATCGGCCTGAATCCGGAATGGCTGCGCTACTACTACGCCGCCAAACTGGGCGCCAATATCGAAGATGCCGATCTGTCGCTGACCGACTTCGTGGCCCGTGTGAATGCTGATCTGGTGGGCAAGTACATCAATATCGCCAGCCGCGCCGCCGGTTTCATCGCCAAGCGCTTCGATGGCAAGCTGGCTGCATCCCTGCCGGACAATGTACTGATCGAGCGCCTGCAATCCGCAGCGTCTTCCCTGGCAGACGGCTATGAAGCCCGCGAATACAGCCGCGTGCTGCGCGACATCATGGCGCTGACCGACGAAGTAAATCAGTACGTGGATCAGGTCAAGCCGTGGGAACTGGCCAAGCAGGAAGGCCGCGAAGCTGATCTGCATGGCGCGTGCTCGCTTCTGATCAACGCATTCCGACTGCTCACCATTTACCTGAAGCCTGTGCTGCCGAAGCTGGCTGGCGACATCGAGTCCTTCCTCAATGTCGCGCCGCTGACCTGGCAGGACGCTGGCTCGCTGTTGCTGGATCACACGATCCAGCCGTATAACCACCTGATGACCCGTATCGACCCGAAGATGATTGAAAACCTGATCGAAGCCAACAAGCAGTCCCTCGCCCCGCAAGTCGAAGCCGCACCGGCCGTGACCTACGAGCCCGTCGCCCCGACCATCACCATTGATGACTTTGCGAAGATCGACCTGCGCGTGGCCCGTATCGTTGACGCCAAGCATGTAGAAGGCGCAGCCAAACTGCTGCAACTGACACTGGATATCGGCAGCGAAACCCGTAACGTGTTTGCAGGTATCAAGTCGGCCTACAAGCCGGAAGACCTGATCGGCCGCATGACCGTGATGGTGGCCAATCTGGCCCCGCGCAAGATGAAATTTGGCCTGTCGGAAGGCATGGTGCTGGCCGCCAGCGGCGATATGGCCGAAGGGCTGTTTATTCTGTCGCCCGATAGCGGTGCAGTGCCGGGCATGCGCATTGGCTAATTGACAACTCAATTTAATGTAGCTACATTAATTCATGCACTTTGTGTTTGATCCCGCCAAAGATGCCGCCAACCAGGATAAGCACGGCTTATCCTTGGCCTTGGCAGCCTCTCTGGACTGGGATGTCGCGTTGGTCTGGATAGATGACCGATACGCCTATGATGAGTGCAGGATGATTGCGCTGGCACCTGATACCGGCATTGTCTACTACGTGGCATTTGTTGATCGGGAAGATGTCCGCAGAATCATCAGCTTACGACGAGCCACCAGACGCGAGGTGACCTATTATGTCGAACACAGCTAAACGCCCCATCATCATGCCCTCAGAATCTGAGGACGAGGCCATCACCCGCGCCGCATTATCCGACCCAGATGCATTGCCTCTCACTGATGCTCAACTGCAGTCCATGGTGCCCCTGAAGGCACTGCGCGGCCGTCCGAAATCGGACAGCAAAAAGCAGCTGGTTTCCGTTCGCTACAGCCCTGAAGTGCTTGAATACTTCAAGGCAACAGGCGAAGGCTGGCAGGCGCGGATGGATAGCGTCCTGCGGGACTATATTGCGCAGCATCCAAGAGGGGTGTAAAAAGCAATCAAGGTTCCAATCAGCCCAATATGCTCAGGATTCGTTGGAATCGCCAATAACCTAGCAAGTTTACGCAATGTCGACCCCCTTGCCTGGTTTTAATCTGCTTTAAGCCGTCACAGATGCTGCGCCCTCATCCCCGATCTTATTCCCCTAGTCGCGACACCACCCGGATAGAGTAGCCGACTTTCAGATCGGTTCTAACAGGGCATCAGCATGCAGGGCTTCTGCAACAAGGCGTATCGTTCTGTCCGCTCATCATGCGTCACGCTGTAATTGGTACGATTTACCAGCGCGCTTGCACACCCTACTCCGGATCCGCTTTGCGTGTCAGTGGTACCCCGACCGCGCCGGTATATAGCACCAGCAGTTTCACCGGCTCCTTACCCACGTTCTTGCCGTTGTGCCAGGTATTGACCACCTCGGCAAAGGCATCTCCTGCCTTCAGTACCTTGAAGGTGCCGTCCTTCAAGGTCACCTGTAGCTCACCCTGTTGCACAAAGGCGAAGGATGGCACCGGATGCAGATGCCAGCCTGTTTCACCGCCCGGGGCGATCTCGATCTGCAGGGCCGTCACTTCGGCTTGTCCCTGTGGGTATTGAATGGCTTCACCGTGCCAGGTGGATGAAGCCTTAAGCAGCGGCGTGACCCGGACAGCAGTCGTAGCTTCCACTGCGCGAGTGCACAGCGGTGCTAGAAAAAATAAGGTCGCAGCCCAAAGAGGAATTGCCAGATTGCGCATACTATTTGTCTCGAGAATGATGGATCATCAATACATCAACAGCTTCAGGGTCGTGCCAGCGTAAACCCCACCTCAACCGCATTCAGCATCTCGCCACGCTGCCAGCCCTGCGCCAGATAAAATGAATCTGCACGCGTATTCGCAGTCGTCCCCAGCGTTACCTTGGTAGCCCCTTCGGCAAACAACCAGTCGGTTGCCAGTTTGAGCAGCGCCTTACCTGCGCCCTTGCCTTCGTGATCGGGATGGACAAATAGCGCCCAGATCGAGGCATCGGCTTTGGCTGCATACGAAAACCCGATGATCACGCCATCCGATTCGCACACCCAGCCACGTCCCAGCTTATCCAGATAGTCGGCATACATGCCACGCGTCACCTTGCCGGGATCACGCAGCACATTCTCTTTGACCAGCAGGCGAATCACCGACATGGCGTCGATATCGGCCTCGGTGGACCTTCTATACGTCAGCATGTTTATTCCAAGTAATCAGTACAGCGCATCGGCCATGGATTTCAGATCCTGGCCCTCAATAAATTGATCAGAAATGGTCAGAATGGCGTAGAGATTCCGCTTGAGCATCTCTTCCGATAATTCTCCATCGCGCAGCGCAGTTTGCAATAAATGCAGGGCCATATCGGCTAGCAGCACCCGCTGCTTATCCGCCCAGCCTTCACCACCGCGTACGGCAGGATGCTGCTGATAGGTGTGTTCTGTCCAGTCGTGGGCGTGTTTGCTCATTGATAGGATGGATTGCTTATTCAATTCGTTCAATTCTTTTCCTCCGCAAAATGCTGAATGTGTGAGTTATTTTGATTATTCGTTTGGCGCGGACTATATCACTCCATCTTTTGATTAGCCGTGATACGCTCCAAATATGCACCACTCCCACAACAGACATCCCTTCAACCCGCCCCCTCCCGCCACATGTGGCGGGGCCACGTCATCCCGGATACCGCTGCCAAAGGCCCGCATTGAATGCGATAATGCCCGCATTGAATTTTGCCCTCGATGACCATGTCCCTTGCGCTGTTCCCCGCCCCCGGTTTTGAAGATGCTGCTGCGTTGATCGCTGCCCGTCATGGCTTTGCTGTGCTGACCGCGCTGCCCGATTCCGGACAAGCGCTGATGCTGGACACGGATGGACTGGCAATTCATAGCTTTGGCAAAGGGGCGCCGGGGCCGGTTCGGGTAGATTTTGCCTCGGGAGCGGCACAGTGGCGGCGCATGCATGGTGGCGGACGCGGGCAAGGCGTGGCCAAGGCCTGTGGATTGAAGGGCGGACACACACCGCACGTGCTGGATGGCACAGCCGGACTGGGGCGTGATGCCTTTGTGCTGGCCTCACTGGGATGCCGCGTGGATATGGTTGAGCGCTCGCCCGTGGCAGCGGCACTACTGGAGGATGGTCTGGCGCGGGCGGCGCAATCGGCAGAACTGGCCGAGATCGTCGCACGCATGACCTTACATGTCGACAGAACGCACGATGTGCTTACGCAGTGGACAGGCGAACGGCCAGAAGTGGTGTACCTCGACCCGATGTTTCCGGATCAGCACAAAAAATCCGCGCTTTCCAAAAAAGACATGCAGGCTTTCCAGCAAGTGGTCGGCCCCGATGAAGATGCTGATGCGTTGCTCACACCAGCCCGCGCACTGGCACGCGACCGCGTGGTAGTAAAGCGGCCGCGCCATGCGCCGTTTCTGGATGGTGTTAAGCCGGATTTTGCCTACGAAGGCGACAGCGTGCGCTACGACGCCTACCGGCCAAGCTGATCTATTCCGCACTGCACAACAAGATTTTCAGATTTCACCCCTATAATCACCCGCATCAGACGGGCACAGCCCGCATTTATATAACCCAAGTCAGCATTAGCCCCACCGGCTCAGGAGACCCCTCATGGCGATCAGCGTGTTTGATCTGTTCAAGATCGGCATTGGCCCTTCCAGTTCCCATACCGTCGGCCCGATGCGCGCGGCCCGTACTTTTGTCCGCCGTCTGGAAAATGATGGCCTGCTGAATAAAGTGGCCTCGCTGCGTGGCGAGCTATACGGTTCGCTCGGTGCCACCGGCAAGGGTCACGGCTCGGATATCGCGGTGCTGCTGGGGTTTCAGGGCGAATCGCCGCGTCTAGTGGATACCGATGCCGTGCCGGGCATGGTCGATGCCATCCGCACCGGCAAACGCCTGAATGTACTGGGCAAGCATCCCATCGACTTTATCGAGTCCGAGCACCTGATTCTGCACAAACGCAAGACCCTGCCCTACCACGCCAACGGCATGATTTTTGCGGCCTACGATGCCGAGGGTAATGAGCTGTCAAAGCGCGCCTATTACTCGGTAGGCGGCGGCTTTGTGGTGGACGAACATGCGGCGCAGGGTGGCTTTACCCCGCCCACCGTAGAGTCGCTGCCGCATCCGTTCAAAACCGCTGCCGAATTGCTGGCCCTGTGCGAACGCCACGGTAAAACCATCAGCCAGATCATGCTGGAAAACGAGCTGACCTGGCGCAGCGAAGCCGAAGTGCGCACCCAGTTGTTGGAAATCTGGTCGGTGATGAAACGCTGCGTGGAGCGCGGCTGCCGCACTGAAGGCATTCTGCCGGGTGGCATGAAGGTGAAGCGCCGCGCCTTTGATCTGCACAAGCAATTGTCGTCCCGACCGGAAGCCGCCCTGCGCGATCCGCTGACGGTGCTGGACTGGGTAAATCTGTATGCACTGGCAGTGAACGAAGAAAACGCCGGTGGTGGTCGCGTGGTCACCGCGCCCACCAATGGCGCCGCCGGCATTGTGCCTGCCGTACTACATTACTACGCCAACTTCATTGCCGGTGCCAACGACGATGGCATCGTTCGCTTCCTGCTGACGGCTGGCGCCATCGGTATTCTGTTCAAGACCAATGCCTCGATCTCCGGCGCCGAAGTGGGCTGTCAGGGTGAGGTCGGCTCGGCTTGTTCAATGGCAGCGGGTGCACTGGCCGAAGTGCTGGGCGGCACACCTGCGCAGGTAGAAAACGCCGCCGAAATCGGCATGGAACACAATCTGGGGCTGACCTGCGATCCGGTGGGCGGTCTGGTGCAGGTGCCATGTATCGAGCGCAATGCCATGGCCTCGATCAAGGCCATCAATGCTGCCCGTATGGCCTTGCGCGGTGATGGCAATCACTTCATCTCGCTCGACCGCGTGATCCGCACCATGCGCGACACCGGCCGCGACATGCATGTGAAGTACAAGGAAACCGCACGCGGCGGCCTCGCGATCAATGTGATCGAGGTGCCGGTGAATATTGTGGAGTGTTAACGCCAATCACAGCCCGCTGCAGTTCATCCCTCACCTTTTGCATTCAGTCTCACATTGAATGCCGGGCGTGAGTGCAAGACATACGATGTGCTCATCAACAACAAGCACACACCAAGGAGCACATCATGTCTGAACTGCTGCTGACTGAAGATCAAGAACGCCCGCTGCGCAATATTGCCCTGATCGCCTATGCTGGCCTTGGCATTTCGCTGGTAACCGCGCTGCCGACCGGCCTCCTGGCTGCGGTGCTGCTGTATGTGAAACAGGATGATGCACGCGGCACCTGGCTGGAAAGCCACTTCCGCTGGGGGCTGAAGGTGTTCTGGACCGGTGTGATCTCGGCCTTTATGGCATTTATTTTCGGCGTGACGATTATCGGGATTCCCGTGGCTATCCTGATCGCCATCGTTGCCTGGATCTGGGTCGCCTTCGCGGTGGTGCGCGGTGCGCTGGCCCTCAATGATAAAAAGGAAATTCGCTGGTGAGAGTGTTATTGCAGCGCGTAAGCGAAGCAAGTGTGACAGTAGACGAAGCAGTCACCGGGCAGATCGGCCCGGGGCTGCTTTTGCTCGTTGGGGCCGAAGCCGAGGATACGCAGGCCGACATCGACTGGCTGGTGCAAAAGCTGATCAAGCTGCGCATTTTCAGTGACGAGGCGGGCGTGATGAACCGCTCGATTCTGGATGTAAACGGCGAGGTACTGGCCGTGAGCCAGTTCACCCTGTTCGGATCGATCAAAAAGGGCAATCGCCCGTCCTGGAGCCGCGCGGCACCGGGTGCCGTATCCAAGCCATTATTTGATCAGTTTGTGGCCAGTCTCGCTGCTGCGCTCGGCAAGCCCGTGCCTACAGGGGTATTTGGCGCTGATATGAAAGTGTCACTGGTGAATGATGGGCCGGTGACGTTGTTTATTGATTCCAGATCACCGGAATAATCTCCCTCACCTGCTGCTTGATCCATCAGTGCGCATTCAGCGCCCAAGCTGCTCCCCGCGCCTTGGGAGAACGGCACATCGACGCGGCTCATACATGCAGTCGACCTTAGCCTTCATGCTATCCGCAACAGACCAGCTCCCAAAAATTGTATTACCAAATTAATACCAATAGAATCAATCAACTCTTGCGCAGGAGTTCATTGACGCAACCTTATGCGTCCTCATCAATGATTGATCACTCAGGAGTACAGCATGAAAAAAGCAATCCTGTTGGCAAGCATGTTATTCGCAAGTACGTTAAGTGCCTCCGCCGCTGAAACTCGTTATTACAGCATCTGGGGTAACCAGCAGGTGGGTCCGGAATATTGCAATCAGGTTTGGCCTGGCTCGCAATACAATGGTGTGCGCATGGGGTTTGGCGGGTACTACTACATTTCCTGCATCAAATACTGATCTCAACGTCATGAGGATCAGCATCATGCAACGTGACTTGAAGTGGTATTAAGCTGTTTAAATCGAAATCGGCGCCACTGAAAGTCGGAAGATGAGTGCGCGCGAAGCAATCAGGATCAGACCTGCTTGCTTCGCCAGAATCGCGACGGCATTCAGACCTCAGCTGTAAATAGCTGTCGCACATGCTCAGGTGAATCTGCCGCATCCAGCTTCTCCCGAAATTTTCGGTCGGAGAACAACTGGGCTGTTTCGGCCAGAATGCGCAGATGATCGCGATTGGCATGTTCGGGCGCCAGCAAGACCACCACATCACGCACCGGCTGACGATCCGGCGCCTCGAACCCGATTGGGGCGACGGGTCGCATATACATGGCCAGTGGTTCTTTCAGTCCGTCCACCCGTGCATGCGGAATGGCGACACCTTGCCCGATTCCAGTTGACCCTAGCTTTTCACGTTCCAGCAGGCGCGTCAGGATCATGCCTGCGGCTAACCCATGCTGTTTACTCAAGCGCTCTGCAGCCTGTTCAAAGAGGCTACGCTTGTCCTTGACATCCACACCCAACATCACGTCCTCAACTGCCAGGATGCGCGAAAATATGTTCATTGGTCTACCAGCTCCAATTTGTGACATCAGCCTGCAACAGGGAAAACCCATTTCTACAACCATTGATTCTGGCCGCATTGGCCAGTAAGGGCAGGATAAGGCATTCCCTGATGTTTCAGTATAAAAATTCGATAAAAAGTTCTGTCTTGCGCCCTGCTCCCACGCCGACACAATTTCAGCCCGCTTGACAGCTTCTGCGGTGATGATTATATTGTGTCCATTGCGCCGATTTGAGTGAACAGCTTGCGGGCGCGTTATAAATGCGGCTAAAGCGGAGGTTCACTGCTAGTGAACCGATAACCCGCCCACCGCAAGGAGGCGGGTTTTTTATTACCTGCCTGCCAAACGCCCCCTTTAGGTTTTCCTGTTCACCCCATCAGCAGCACGCGCCGATTTAAGACAACTTGCGGGGCGCGGGCCATGGGGCCGAAACCCGCTAAAGCGTCGCCCGACGTCGGGCCTCGCTAGAACAGGAGTACACCGATGTTTGATTGCCTGGAAATCACCCCTGCCCTTCGTGCCCAACGTGGCGACGCCATTCTGAACAAAGACAGCCTGACACGCCGTTTTGTCGGCCAGAACTGGGCTCGCCTGAAAAGTCGTGGCCCCGAATCCATGATCGAACTGGCTAAAGTACGCGAACTCGCCCTGTATCTGGATGCGGAACTGTATCGTGTCGATGATGGCAGCCTGGCGCTGGTCGGCCTGAGTCTCAATGAGTTACTGGCGCTGAACGAACGATTTGGCCAGAAACTGGCGATCGAGGCAGTGATTGCGCTGAACGCAACCGCACATTAAGGGTGACGATTGGCGGACTTGATCCGATAATCCGGTTTTGTACGGATGAACTGATCGGCCCGCTATGCACCACCAACACTCCATCCGCCATTTTCCTAAAGAAATGGCCGCGCTCTGGCAACTCGCCTGGCCTATTTTAGTCGGTCAGGTCGCGCTAATTGGCATGGGCGTAGCCGACGTGGCCATGTCCGGGCACGATTCTGCCAATGCGCTGGCTGCCGTATCGCTCGGCACCTCCATCTGGTCCATTATTATCGTGACCCTGATGGGTCTGATGATGGCCATTAATCCCTCCGTCGCTCACCATGTGGGTGCAGGCACGCTCGACCAGATTCCGTCGCTGGTACGGCAATCCCTATGGAAAGCCGTATTTGCCGGATTGATCGGCGTGGTCTGCACCAATGCCGCAACGCTTGCCTTTGCCGGCATGCGGATTGAAGCAGATGTGCGTGCGGATGCAGTGCAT
Source organism: Burkholderiaceae bacterium DAT-1 (assembly GCA_019084025.1). NCBI lineage: Bacteria > Pseudomonadati > Pseudomonadota > Betaproteobacteria > Burkholderiales > Burkholderiaceae > Burkholderiaceae bacterium DAT-1. The sequence continues at coordinate 191,444 of JAHRBI010000004.1, read as the reverse complement.
TTTGTGAATATCATCAGTACGGGACTGCCCGCATTTACGGCTTATCGCGTGCTGTACGGCTACAGCGCCGGGCTTGGCCATACGCGCCCGATGATGGTGATGTCCATTCTGGCGTTGATCTGGAATGTGCTGGTGAACTATGCCTTGATTTACGGGCACTTTGGCTTACCTGCCATGGGCGGCCTTGGCTGCGCAGTGGCGACGTCCAGCAGCGTGTGGTTGATGCTGATTGCGATGGTGGTGCATGTCATGCGCTCGCCTGTATATCGTGAGACACAGCCGCTCACGCATTTTGAAGGCCCGCACTTTCATGTGATCAAGGGCCTCACCAAGATCGGGCTTCCGATTGGCATCACCTACTTTGCCGAAGCCAGCGCCTTCAGTCTGGTGGCGCTGCTGGTGGCCGATTTTGGCGCACGCGAAGTGGCTGCGCACCAGATCGCACTCAATTTTTCCTCGCTGGTATTTATGGTGCCGATGTCACTTGGCATTGGCCTGATCACGCGGGTGGGGGTATCCATGGGCGAAGGTGATCCGCATGAAGCACGTTATCGCGCGTGGGCTGGGGTATCACTTGGCTTGATCTGGGCGGTGATTTCAGCCTCATTGATTGCACTGTTTGCGCTGCCGATTGCCAGCTTTTATACCGCTGATTCGCAAGTCGCTGAACGCGCTGCCACCTTACTGATTCTCGCGGCGATCTTTCAGTTATCAGATGCGACGCAGGTCACCACCTCCAGTGCGATTCGCGGCTACAAAGTAACCCGCCCGCCCATGATCATTCATATGACCGCATTCTGGGCTGTGTGCCTGCCATTGGGCTATGTACTCGGTCGATCGCCCGCCTGGGCGCCATGGGCCCCTGCCAAGCCAATGGCCGCAGAAGGATTCTGGATCGCACTGGTTGCGGGCCTCACCGTAGCTGCCATCGGGCTCTGCTTCCTGCTGCGCCATACCTGCAATCGATTTGTTGCCAAGGCAGAGCAGGCGCACACAGTCTGATTCAGTTACAGCAATCTAGATTTTAATTGCTGTGCCTATCACTTTCACGATGCGCTGCAACGTGTGTTGTTGCAGCCATCGACGTATCATTCAGCATCCCCAAGTAAAGGACCACGCGATGTTTCCTGCACAGACCTATACCCAACGCCGCGAAGCATTGAACAAAACCGTCGGCACCGGCATTGCTCTCTTCCTTGGCAACGCCGACAGCCCGATGAACTACGCGGACAATATCTACCATTTCCGTCAAGATTCCAGCTTCCTGTACTTCTTTGGTTTGGATGCACCGAATCTGGCTGCAATCATTGATTTCGACGCGGGCACCACAACGCTTTTTGGTGATGATGGCGACATCGACAGCATCGTGTGGACAGGCCCGCTGCCGAGCCTTGTGGAGCGTGCTGCAGGCGCTGGCATCACACAGGTACAACCTTTCGCCTCCCTGCAAAGCATGCTGGCAAGCGCCGCACAAGCCGGACGCACCATCCATACGCTGCCGCAGTACCGCGCTGATAACCGCCTACTGTTAGCCTCACTGCTGAACGTCGCAGTAGATGCCCACGCGCCCTCCACCACGCTGATCAAGGCAGTGGTTGACCTGCGTGCCGTGAAGGATGCGCTGGAAATCGCCGAAATGGAGAACGCGCTGGAAATCACCTGGCGCATGCATATGCTGGCCATGCGCTCCAGCCAGCCCGGTGTGCGTGAACAGGAAGTCGTCGGCCTGATGCATGGTCTGGCCAATTCGCAAGGCCGCGAAACCGCCTACCCGATCATTTTCAGCCGCGATGGCCACATCCTGCACAACCACGGCCATGGCTACACACTGGAAGCGGGCAATCTGGTGGTGAACGATGCCGGTGCCGAAAGCCCCTTGAAATACGCGAGCGATATCACCCGTACCATTCCGGTGGGCGGCCGCTTTACCGAACAGCAGAAGCCGGTTTACCAAGCCGTGCTGGATTCGCAGCTGGCATCCATCGCCGCGATGAAGCCGGGCGTGCCATTCCGTGATGTGTATGATCTGTCGGCCCGCGTGATTGTGGACGGACTGAAGGCACTGGGCCTGTACAAGGGAGACAGTGCAGAAGCCGTGGCCGCAGGCGCACATGGCCTGGTCTACCCGCATGGTCTGGGCCATATGATTGGTCTGGATGTGCACGATATGGAAGGTCTGGGTGAAAATCTGGTGGGCTACGGCGAAGGCTTCGAGCGCAGCACACTGTTCGGCCGCAAGTCCTTGCGCCTGGCTCGTCCGCTGTGCGAAGGCTGGGTCGTGACCGTTGAGCCGGGTATCTACTTTATCCCGGCGCTGATTGACCGCTGGCAAGCAGAAGGCAAGTTCAAGGAGTTCATCAACTACGAAGCCTTTGCAGCCTATCGCAACTTTGGCGGCATTCGTATCGAAGATGATGTGCTTGTAACAGCGGATGGCGCGCGCGTGCTGGGCAAGCCGATTGCCAAGACGATTGAGGAAGTCGAAGCCGCATCGACCGCACTGTAATCGCTTCAGGGTGCCTGTTTGCCATCGGCACCCTTGCGATGTCCAAGGACAAATAAAAAGCCAGTCAGCAATGCTGACTGGCTTTTTCCGTTAAACCCTTGCAGGCTTAGGCAACCGGCTGATTGTTGCGCAGCCGGATGTGCAGCTCGCGCAGTTGCTTCTCGTCGACACGATTCGGTGCGTCGGTCAACAGACACTGTGCACGCTGAGTCTTCGGGAAGGCAATCACGTCGCGGATCGACTCGGCACCGGTCATCAGTGTAACCAGACGGTCGAGACCGAAGGCCAGACCGCCGTGGGGCGGTGCACCGTATTGCAGGTTTTCCAGCAGGAAGCCGAACTTGTTCTGTGCTTCTTCGGCGGAAATACCCAGTGCGTCGAACACCGTGGATTGCATGTCGGCGCGGTGAATACGTACCGAACCACCACCGATTTCCCAGCCATTCAGCACCATATCGTAGGCGCGCGCACGGCACTTGCCCGGATCGGTCTTGAGGAACTCGATGTGTTCCACCTTAGGCGAGGTGAACGGATGGTGGCAGGCTACCCAGCGATTGTCTTCTTCGTCGTGTTCGAACATCGGGAAGTCGACCACCCACAGCGGACGCCATTCCTTGACGAAGTAACCGCCTGCTTCGCCCTTCTCGTGACCGATCTTCAGACGCAGTGCACCGATGGCTTCGTTCACCACCTTGGTCTTGTCGGCACCAAAGAACACGATGTCGCCATTCTGTGCGCCAGTGCGTTCGATGATAGCTTTCAGTGCGACGTCGGTCAGATTCTTGACGATCGGCGACTGCAGGCCTTCTTCGTTCAGCTTGGTGATGTCGTTGACCTTGATCCAGGCCAGGCCACGTGCGCCGTAAATGGCAACGAACTGTGTCCATGCATCGATTTCGGAACGGCTGAATGCTGCACCCCCCGGCACGCGCAGGCCAACCACACGACCACCTTCCATGTTTGCGGCGCCGCTGAACACCTTGAACGGCACATCCTTCATGACGTCAGTCAGTTCGGTGAACTTAAGGCTCACACGCATATCCGGCTTGTCAGAGCCGTAGTAGAACATGGCTTCGTCGTAAGGCATGCGCGGGAAGGAGCCCAGATCCACGCCGATGGCTTCCTTGAAGACGTGAACAGCCATGTCTTCCATGATGGACATGATTTCTTCTTCGTTCAGGAACGAAGTTTCCACGTCGATCTGGGTGAATTCAGGCTGACGGTCTGCACGCAGATCTTCGTCACGGAAGCACTTGGTGATCTGGTAGTAGCGATCGTAGCCCGCCACCATCAGCAGCTGCTTGAACAGCTGAGGGGACTGCGGCAGCGCAAAGAAACTGCCATCGTGCACACGGCTCGGCACCAGATAATCGCGCGCACCTTCCGGTGTCGAACGGGTCAGCATCGGTGTTTCGATGTCGATGAAGCCACGGCTATCCAGGAAATTACGCACCAGCAGCGCGACCTTGTAACGCAGACGCATATTCTTCTGCATGGCCGGACGACGCAGATCAATCACGCGATGCTGCAGACGGGTCATTTCGCTCAGGTTTTCGTCGTCGATCTGGAACGGTGGCGTTGCAGCCGCGTTCAGGATTTCGATGTCCTTGGCCAGAATTTCGATTTCGCCGGAGATCAGATTAGCGTTGGAGGTGCCAGCCGGACGCTCGCGCACGATACCAGTAATGGACAGCACGAACTCGGAACGCACGCTGTCAGCGAGTTTGAACGCTTCCGGGGTATCCGGATCGATCACCACCTGCACCAGACCTTCGCGGTCGCGCAGATCGATAAAAATCACGCCACCATGGTCACGGCGACGGTGAGCCCAACCTTTGACAGTCACGGTCTGGGACAGGAAACGCTTGTCAATCAAGCCACAATAATCGGTACGCATCGGGATGACCCTGTGAAGATTCTATGTATTGTTCAAAACCAAAAGCGATGTCGCGCACGCTTCAATCAACCCGCATGCAGGACATCGCGCAAATTCAATGTCAGCAGTTAACACACTTTTCAGGTGTGACTGCATTAGCCGGGCTCGATGGCTTTGGTGCCACCACGCCCATTGAAATCACGTACTTCAATGCCTCATCGACACTGATTTCCAGTTCGATGGTATCGCTCCGACGCACAATCATGAAATAGCCGGAGGTCGGATTTGGCGTCGTCGGCACATAGACGGATACGTATTCAGCATCAAGATGCTGCGCAATTTCCGCCGCAGGACTACCCGTCAGAAACGCCACCGTCCACACATCCTGATGCGGAAAACGCACCAGAAGGGCTTTACGGAATGCCTGACCAGAATCAGACAACACCGTATCCGACACCTGCTTGACGCTACCGTAGATGGATTTCACGACTGGAATTCGATTCAGGACTTCTTCCCAAAATCGCACCAGACGCTGCCCAAGGATGTTAGCCGTCAGCAAACCTGTCAGCAGTACCACCAGCAGGACAAACACCACACCCAGACCGGGGATATGCAGACCCAGATACTCTGCCGGACGGAATTGCGGTGGAAGCAGCACCAGAATGCTATCCATGGTGCGAACAAGTGTACTAATCACCCACAGCGTAATACCCAGCGGAACCCAGATCAGTAAACCCGTTACAAAGTATCTTCTCATCGTTGCATCACGTCCGGTGAGGCCAACTTTTGGCGATTTTGCCACAGTCGGCCGTTGTCATTCAGTCGGAACTACGCACACCCGCCACAGCCACCAGTACCACATGCATGCGCCGCAGCCGGAGCAGGCTCAGGGGCGGACGATGCAGTCGAGCCACCCTTAAAGTCAGTAGCATACCAGCCCGAACCTTTCAGCTGGAACCCTGCTGCAGACAGGCATTTTGCATATGCATCCTTGCCACAGGCGGGACAGACGCTGAGGGGCGCATCCGACAGCTTCTGCAACACTTCGTCACGATGACCGCAAGCGCTGCATTGATAATCAAAAATTGGCACGATACGTCTCCCTGCACAAATCCACTGATCATCTTCCAAACCATGGAAAACCTTTGAATTCTATCATGCTGACAGACCGCTCGTCAGCCATTCCGATCTTCGGCACCTAACAGAGGACTTGCGCAAAACAGCGCAGAACTTTTAATATATTGCTCGTAAAAAACAAAATATAACAAAACACTATATTTGTCCCGGCGGCACCATAGGTGAACGAAACAATGCGCGCAAGGAAACTTGCAAAAAGCGCAACAGGGACACCCTCCCGGACACAGTTGTCTCCAGGCATGGGTTGAACAGGCAAACGAAAAAAGATGGCCGATAAGAGCCCTTAATTCAACTTGACTTTTTAAAGTCACACAGTACAGCACAACCTGCCTTTTCAAGCTACCCAGAAGTGAGCACACACAGTGGAACCGTCTGTTATTGAAGTCCCGGTCGAGCATGTTACCGCGAAGCCAGTCCGACGCCGTCGAGCCAAAGGGGAAAAGTCCCGCCAAACCATTCTGGACGCGGCACTTGTATCGATTGCTAAGCTTGGCCTGCACAATGTTACCCATCGCGTCATCGCTGCCGAAGCCGATGTCCCGCTATCCCTGACAACCTACTTTTTCAAGAGCCTGACCGATCTGATTGAACAGGCATTTGATCACTTCACCGCGCAAGTGGAGTCTGATCATGAGCGAGTGTTCAAGGCCATGGCAGACTATCTGGCCCAATACGCTCCGCAGCAGTTCAATGACGAGTCAGTTCGTACGGCAATTAAGCTCAACTTTACCGATATCCTGACCGATTTCCTGACCTCAATTACGATTGAGCACCCCACAGGTATCGCAGTCGAGCTGAATTTCCTGTACCTTTACCGACTTGAACCTGCCCTCAGAGTCAAGGCGGAAGCGCATCGCGCCCGTCTGGTCAGCAGTATCGCCAGTATTCTGCGCCCATTGTCGACCGACGCTGCACAGGCAGAAATCGACGCCGAACTTGTTCTGTGCATCATGCACCGACTGGAATTCGACTGCCTGAACAGCGCCAACACGATGAGCACAGATCGTCTGCGCACCCATGTGGGTCGCCAGATTAGCCATATTATCGACATGACACGCTCGACTGCCTGACAGTGAACGCTGTAGCGGTGAGCGCACCTCACCGCTACCTCATGAACGACACCCTTCTCCTGATTGCCTTTTCCTTTTCTGCAGGACTGATTGACGCGGCGGTAGGCGGAGGGGGGCTCATTCAGGTTCCCGGCCTGTTTGCCACCTTACCCAATCAGTTGCCAGCCACCCTGCTGGGTACCAATAAGTTCTCATCGGTCTTCGGTACAGCACTTGCCGGATGGCGATACGCACGCAAGGTGGATATGGCGTGGCGACTGGTCATAGCCACCGCCATCACCGCCTTTGTCTTTTCTCTGGGCGGCGCAGAAATAGCCGGACGCGTTCCCAAAGACTGGATGCGGCCACTGGTTCTTGGCCTGCTTGTCGTGATGCTGCTGTACACAATGCACAAGAAAGACTTTGGCGCCTTGCACCGCCCGCAGCACATTGGACGCAAAGAGATGCTGATTGCGCTTTCAATTGGCGGCGCCATTGGCTTTTACGATGGCTTCTTTGGCCCCGGTACCGGCAGTTTCCTGATTTTTCTGTTCATTCGCTTTTTCGGATTTGATTTTCTGCGCGCAACCAGTGCCGCTAAAATCGTCAATCTAGCCACCAATCTCGCCGCGCTGATTATCTTTATGCCAGCAGGGCATGTGTTGTACCAGTTTGCCATTCCGATGGCTGTGGCCAATATGGGGGGCGCAATGGTGGGTACCCGGCTGGCACTCAAGGGTGGCACACGTATCATCCGCTTGTTGTTCATCGGACTGGTGGTTGCACTGATCATCAAGCTGACATTCGATACCTTCCGATGAAGCGATGCCATGACAATGCTACACTTGCCTAGACTTTCCTTTCGTTCATGCACATGAAACCGTTCAAGATTCCTGTTTCCGTACTGGTTGTGATCTATACGCCTGAACTGGATGCGTTGATTATTGAGCGCACCGACTATCGCGATGCCTGGCAATCTGTCACCGGCAGTATCGACCCGGATGAATCACTGCGTCAGACCGCCATTCGGGAAGTGCAGGAAGAAACGGGGATCGATGCAACGCAATATCAGCTACAGGATTGGGGCATCGAGAACCGCTGGGAGATCTACGAGGTCTGGCGGCACCGCTATGCCCCCGGCGTAACCGAAAACACGGAACATGTGTTTGGCCTCCTGGTACCGGAACAATTGACGCCAGTGCTCAGTCCGCGTGAACATCAGGCTCACCAATGGCTGCCCTATGCACTGGCTGCTGAAAAGGTATTTTCGCCGTCAAACGCGGAAGCACTCAGAATGCTGCCGGACATGGCCAAACGATTCGATATTCATCATCCCGTAGCAGGTCACGCATAGGGCTGAACCATGAGCAGGCATCTGACGCTGGCGACCATGAACATCCACAAGGGTATGTCGCCGCTTAATCGCGAGCATTGCCTGCCTGCCATTCGCGCCGCTATTCATGAACTGGATGCAGATCTGATCTTCCTGCAGGAAGTACAGGGCGAGCATCGCACACGTGCCCGGCAGCATGCCGACTGGCCCGACGCACCACAACATGAGTTTCTGGCAGCAGACCACCATAGCATCTATGGGCGCAATGCAGAATATCGATCGGGTCATCACGGCAATGCCCTGCTTTCGCGCTATCGCATCATGTTTTGGGACAATGTCGATATCAGCCTGAACCGCTTTGAACGACGCGGCCTGCTATATGCATCGCTGGACATTCCCTGCTGGGACACGCCGCTGCACGCCGTGTGTGTTCATCTCAATTTACGAGCCGCAGACCGCCGCAAACAACTCGAACTCCTCACCGCCTTTATTGGCGATCATATCGATGAACATGAGCCGCTGATTGTGGCTGGCGATTTCAACGACTGGAAAGCGGAGGCCTGCACGCCGCTCTTGCATGGCGCAGGATTAACTGATGCCTACCGGTATTTACACGGCCGCGTGGCCGCCAGTTTTCCGGCGCGCCTGCCTGTATTGAATCTGGATCGAATCTACACGCGCGGGGTGGCCGTCGAAAGTGCACAGGTGCATACTGGACGTCCGTGGTCTAGCTTATCGGATCACATACCTTTGAGTGCCATCATTCGAAATCCATGAGCCATGACCCTGACGGCGGGCAATCACATTACGCTACTGAAATCCGGAACCGAATACTTTCCGGCACTGCTGTCGGCTATTGCGCTTGCGCGTCATGAAATTTTTCTGGAAACCTATATTTTCCAGGAAGATAGCACTGGTCAGAGCATCACCGATGCACTCATTCTGGCCGCGCATCGCGGCGTGCGTGTACACGCATTACTGGACGGATTTGGCTCAGCAGCCTTATCAGACGCTTTTCGCGAACACTTGCGGCATCAAGGCATTGAATTACTGTTTTTCCGCCCAGAAATTTCGCGACTGTCGGTATCCAGACAGCGTTTGCGGCGCCTGCACCGGAAAATTGTCTGCATTGACGGTCTGACTGCGTTTGTAGGTGGCATCAATATAATTGATGATCTGGATCGTCCGGAATGGCCACCACGGTATGACTACGCAGTGCAGATTCGGGGGCCACTTGTCGCAGAGATCCGCCAGCGCTCGGCTCAACAGTGGCAACGCACACGGTATGTTCAAGCACTGAGCTACCCGCCAGCCTCTCGCCCACCCGCACAACCGGCGGCCTGTGGCCACGTTCCCGCCTCTCTCCTGATCCGGGATAACGTGCGTCATCGCCGGGATATCGAACACGCCTACCTGCAGCGAATTCGGCACGCACGACATGCAGTTACCCTTGCCAATGCCTATTTTCTGCCCGGGCGCTCATTCAGGCGCGCCTTGCAGGATGCAGCACAACGAGGCGTGACAGTTACTATCCTGTTGCAAGGCAGGGTCGATCACGCGCTGATATTCCATGCTGCACGCTTTTTGTATCCCGAGTTATGCTCGTCAGGCATTCAGGTTTTCGAGTACAAGGCTGGACTCATGCATGCCAAAGCTGCCGTATTTGACCGGCAATGGCTTACCGTAGGCTCATCGAACATCGATCCATTCAGCTTGCTGACCGCACGCGAAGCCAATGTACTGATTCAGCACGGGGCCCTGGCGCGCGAACTGGAAGATGACATTCTCCAGCACTGCTATTGCGACAGCGTGCATATCAATGCCGAAGGTATCGCCATGCACCGTGGCTGGCGTCGCGTTAAGGCATGGATTGCCTATCAACTGGTTCGACTTTTGCTGGGCCTGACAGGTTATGGTGCCGGGGAATACGGCGAGGATGAATAGTATCTTCCACTGCTGGACGGACAAGAAAAAGGGCTGACCCGAAGGTCAGCCCATTAGTCCACTCAGCCCTGAGAGGTTGTAACCGAATTAGAACTCGCCGCGTACGCTCACGCTGAACGAGCGCGGTGCGCCGATGTAGTAGGAAGCGGCATTGCCCTTCACCACCACACCCTTGGCATCGGTGTAGTTTGTCGATGTCACACCCGTGTTCATCTGACCGAGGTAGTGTTCGTTGCCGAGGTTTTCAGCATTGAAGGTCACGCCCACGTTCTTCAGCACGCTGAAATTGCCCACTTTGTAGCGTGCGTTCAGCGAAACGGTGGTGAACGACGGTGCCACTTCGGTATTCATCAGATCGGCATAACGACGACCGGTAAACTTGCCAGCCACACCAATCGCCAGCGGGCCTTGTTCCCAGTTCACGCCCAGGGAAGCCATCACGCGCGGTGCGTCAACCATGTAGTTGCCTGCAGTTGGCAGATCAACCTGTGCATAACCGGCAAGCAGAATTTTGCTGATATCAGTAATGTCGGTCGGCTTGGTACAGGTGGTCTTGGCACACGCGAAGGTCGAGAAGTTGTCCTTCAGCTTGATTTCCTGGAAGGCTGCGGAACCGTATGCAGACCAGCCATTCACCGGCTTGGTAGCCGCTTCCAGCTCCAGACCGTTGCCTTGTACCTTGCCAGCATTGTAGGTACGGGTCACGTTATCCGGATCGGTACGGGAAACCTGACGGTTCTTGAAATCGTAGTGGAAGAAGGTTGCAGTGAAGTTGGCATCTTCAGCTTGCAGGCGGTAGCCCAGTTCGCTGCTGATGTTGGTTTCCGGCTGCAGATCGGCACCACCCAGACGCTGAGTGTCGAACAGCACGAAGTTGGCTGGTGCGCGGAAGTTCTTCACCACGCTACCGAACACTTGCGATTCGTCATCCAGTTGGTAACGTGCGCTCAGTTGCGGCAGGGTATCGGACCACTTCTTGGTAATGGTGAACGCGGTCGGGGTGTTGTTCGACGGTGCGTTGGTACCATCACGCTGAATGTCCTGATACTTCAGGGCGCCTTGCAATTGCAGGCGGTCATTCACGTTCCAGGTATCTTGCACAAACGGCTGCTTCACTTCGGTGATGGTGATCCAGTCACGCGAGAAGTTGTACTGGCGGCCATCGGCGTAGGTCACGTTGTTGTCACGTGTCCAGACATCCACCGGCTTGCCATCAGCACCCACCAGACCTTGCGGATTAGTCTGGAAGTGACGGGCACGTTCGTACCACAGACCAGCCACCACACGGTGAGCACCCAGATCCAGATTCACCTTGACGGTTGTACCCGGACGATAGGTCTTGGTCAGCGTGCTGCTGAATACCAAGACGGTATCCTTGGTGTCCTTATCGCCATTCAGATCCTTGCCCACGGTGCTTTCAGCAACGGTCTGACCCGATGCGCCACCGCCATAGCCGTACCAGAAGTACGGTTCGATATCCAGACGGGTGAAGTTGTTCAGCTGGAAGTTGCCCTTAGCGGTAGCAACATAGTTCTCGAACGGATTTTGTGCCAGCTGGTAGTAATTCTTCAGGCTAGACTCATTGTCAGCCACGCCCGGCTTCGCAGTGCGACCCGGGAAGGTGGTGTCATAGTCGTAGGTCATGCCGTACTGCGCAAACTGGGCTTGCGTCAGCGAACGGAAGAAGTGGTTGATGGCCTTGTTGTACACAATGCTGGCCGACAGACGGCTACCGCCACCCAGATTGATCAGGGTCATGCCATCGACGTGATCGCGCTTTGCGCTACCTTCGCCGCGGAATTTGTTGCTCTCAGCATGTGAGTAGGAGATGTACGACGATGTCGGGCCCAGCTTGCCGGTATCCAGACGGATAAAGGACTTGCTCAGACCAAAGGAACCCATGGTCTGTACAGCCTTCACGCGGAATTTGCTGGATGGGAACTGGCTATTGATACCGATGTTACCGCCGGTAGCACCAATGTGCGGTGCTTCTGCATCGGTGGCGCCCTGGGTCAGGAAGATTTCTTCCAGGTTTTCGCCATCCACGTACTCTTGCGGATAGACATTGAAGTTGCCAGAGTCATTCACCGGCGCACCGTTCACGGTAAAGCCCATCTGTGCGGAGCTCAGGCCGCGTACAGTCATGGAGCCACCAAACAGGCCGCTCGGATCTTGCGAGAACGCGTTCACGCCTGGCTGACCATTCAGCAGCTGGAACGGATTCTGTGTCGGGGTCTTCTTTTCAATGGCTTCTTTGGTCACAGTGGTGCGCGACTTCGGCGCATCTTCCTTGACCATCAGGCCACCGCCCAGAGAGCCTTCGCCCTGAACGTTCACGTCACCGATCTTGGTTGTCTCGTCAGCCGCAAACACGGGGGCGGCCAGCGCTGCAATGATCAGCGCCACGGGTTTCAGTCGAAATTGCATGCTTCGCACTCTCAAAATTTGTCGAAAATCGGAAAAACGAAGCATGCTATCAGATTGTTACAACTGTGCTAATACCCTGTGACAATTTTTTGTGCATTGCACGAGTACATTTTGCCAGATGTGAACACTTTATTCGGCATCAGACTGCCGAGCAGGCTGTGTCTCTGCAAAGGCAGGCAATGTCATCAAATGTGCGTCAATCGCACTAATCACCGGATATTTGCTCATATCCACACCAAAGCGTCTGGCATTAAATACCTGTGGCACCAGACAGGCATCAGCCAAGCTTGGCTGATCACCGTAGCAATACTTTGTTGCACCTGCAGCAAGCAACTGCGTTTCCAGCGTGGCAAATCCGGTATCCACCCAGTGACGGATCCAGGCGTCGACCTGTTCTTGCGATGCGCTAAGTTCGCGCTTCAAATACTGCAGCACGCGCAGGTTGTTGATAGGGTGAATATCGGCTGCAATCTGCAAGGCCAGCGAACGCACCTTGGCTCGCGCGACCGGATCGGTAGGCAGCAAAGCCTGCGCCGGGTACGCTTCGTCCAGATACTCGATAATGGCCAGTGACTGCGACAGCACATCACCCGCTTCTGTCACCAGAGCCGGCACCAAGCCTTGTGGATTCAGTGACTTATATGCATCACCATGCTGCTGGCCGCCGTCTTTCAGCAAATGAACCGGCACAGCCTCCCAAGACAGGCCTTTGTGGGCCAAGGCAATACGGACGCGCCAGGCAGCGGATGATCGAAAATAGGTATACAGGGTCAGGCTCATATCGTGTCTCCTCCGGATAAGCCATGATTGTAGCCGTTTCCCCAAGCAAAATGCCCGGACAAGCCGGGCATTTCCAGATCATATTCGTGCAACGGGACTCGCCCCGCGCAGAAGTATGGCTTACTTGAACTCAGTACCGATACCGGCGCGCAGCAACAGAATCTTGATGTGATCGTTGATGCGGTCGATGCGTTCCTGGAAGTGGTTGAAAAACACCAGACCGAACAGCGCAATCGCAATACCCAGTGCAGTGGCAAACAGGGCGGTACCAATCCCTTGCGACACGCCTGCGGTGTCAGACACGCCGTTGGCGGCCAGCACCTTGAAGGTGTCGATAATACCCAGAATCGTACCCAGCAGACCCAGCAGAGGTGCAGCGGTCACGATGGTATCCAGAATCCACAGACGGCTATGCAGCTTGGCCTTCATAGCGATGTAGATCGCGTCGGACATATCTTCCAGATCGGAGCGACGGCTCAGCTTGGCCTTTACTTCCAGCATTTCACGCAGCACTTCAACCGGCACGGAGTCACGGTTCACCAGCTCTTGCGGCAGATCGGCCAGGCTGTGCACATCATGGTGCATCACCGCTTCCAGCTCTTTGGCATGCTTCATGGTTACGAAGAAAAAGATCAGTCGTTCAACGATCACCATGACGCCGATCAGGGCGCACACATACATGGCGTAGAAGGAAAGATCATGCAGCAGTTGGACGTTCATGTCAGTCTCTCTGTCAATTCGACCGGATCATCCGGTCACCAGGTTTTCAAAATTCGTTCAGGATCAGGGATGGCCTGATCATTCAGCCGGAGCAGTGTAGTTAATACCGCCTTCAAAGCGGTGGGTCTGATCATTGGGCCACGCATCCGCCGGAAAGGGCGGGAACTTGGCGCGCTTGATCGTATCCTTGGCAGCCTGAACCAGCAGGGTCGCACCAGCAACTTCTGGCTTGTTCAGAATACCCATGTCCTTCACATTGCCTTCACGGTCCAGCACCACAAAGTATTCCACTCGCCCTTCCGGACGCAGCGAGCTGTATTCGCGGCCAGTCGGAATGCGCTTGTGCGACTCCAGATACTGACGCAGCGTCGCGGCATACTGGTCACCCGCATTCACATTTGCAACCGGACGGGGTGCAGGTGCGGGAGCAGGTGGAGGTGCTTCCACAGGCTTGGCCTCAACCGGCTTGGCTGGCTGTGGCACCGGTGTCGGAATCGGCTCCACAATCGGCGATGGCGTCGGCGTAGGGGTACGCACAGGCTCCGGTGTCGGCGTGGGTTGCGGTTGTTCCTGCGGTTGCGGCGGCGTGGGTTGTTTCACTTCCGGCGGAGGTGGCGGCGGAATATCCTGTTCATTGATCAGGGCCACCTGAACCGGATCTTTCTCCTTGGGCTTGACCGATGTGGCGTTTTTGAAACCGCCAAACACCAGCGCAGCCGCGAGCAACGCGCCAGGCACGAAGGAGATCGCATCACGATGTCGGTAGATTACGCTCATGCATCACTTCTTCTTGGTGGCGAAGGAAATCGAGTCGTAGCCGTTGCCCTTGAGCTCGTCCATGACATCGATCACACGCTGGAATTCAACGGTCTTGTCGGCGTTCACGATCAGCACCAGCTTGCGGCCGGGCTTTTCCATAGCCTTGAGGCTAGGAACCAGCTCGGTCATGGCAATATTCTTGCCAGCCAGTTGCAGTTCGTTGTCCTTGCCCAGTGAAATCACGGCCACGTCCTGGGTCTTCAAGTCCTGCGAGGCAGACGACGACGGCAGCGCGGTTTTCACGCCACGTGCGGTAATCACATTCAGACTCAGCAGCACAAAAAACACCAGCAGGAACATCATCACGTCAATCATCGGGATGATTTCGATCCGTGCCTTGGGCTTCTTGGGTTCTTCCCATCTACGCATGGGGGTTCCTCAAAAATTGCGGGAAAAGCGCGCTATGATAATTGGACTTCGTTACAATTAAAAGTCAAACGCTCGTTTTCGTTATAGATCAGGCAGATGCAGCGCCAAAAAAACAAATGGCCCGCTCGCGCAGGCCATTGTCGGGTAAGGGTTTCAGTCAATTGACTACTTTATGCAACCCGCACAATCTTCATGGTGTTGGTGCTGCCCATCTGACCAACGGTATCGCCAACCGTGACCACCAGCAGGTCGCCACTTTCCAGCAGTCCCTTGCTAACCAGTGCTTTTTCGGCAGAAGACACTAACTGTCGCTGATTGCAGTCATGCGACAGCATCATCGGAAATACATCGCGATAAAGCGCCAGTTTACGATAGGTGGATACTTCAGGCGTGAGGGCATAAATCGGGACGCCGCAGTTCACGCGGCTCATCCACAAGGCAGTCGCACCGGTTTGCGTCAGCGAACAGATTGCCTTCACACGCAAATGGTTGGCAGTAAACAGCGCCGCCATCGCAATCGACTGATCTACACGTGAAAACTCACGATTTAGAAAATCGCGGTCAAGCTGGTAATCGGACGACTTCTCGGCTTCCAGACACACCCGGGCCATCGCCTCGACGGTTTCCACCGGATACTGTCCGGCAGCCGTTTCGGCAGACAGCATGACAGCATCCGTTCCATCCAGCACGGCGTTGGCTACGTCACTGACTTCGGCTCGGGTCGGCACCGGACTGGAAATCATCGACTCCATCATCTGCGTGGCGGTGATCGTGAGCTTGTTCTTCTCACGAGCGATGCGGATCATGCGCTTTTGCAGTGCTGGTACGGCCGCATCCCCCACTTCCACGGCCAGATCACCACGCGCCACCATGATGCCATCGGATGCTTCTACCAGCTCTTCGAGATTGGTAATGGCCTCGCAACGCTCGATCTTGGCAATGACACCAGCCTTGCTACCGGCCGCTGCCAGCAGCGTGCGTGCCATATACATATCGGCACCGCTCTTGGGGAATGACACGGCGACATAGTCCGCTTCCAGCTTGGCGGCCACCTTGATATCTTCCATGTCCTTGGCGGTAAGCGCGGGAGCAGACAACCCCCCACCCTGCCTGTTGATCCCCTTGTTATTGCTCAGCACACCGCCGACTTTAACCTTGGTATGAATCTCCTGTCCCAGCACGCGATCGACTGTCAGCACAATGCGGCCATCATCCAGCAGCAACACCGCGCCCGGTTCGACATCGTTCGGCAGCTCCTTGTAATCCAGCCCGACACGGGTGGCATCACCCATTTCGCAGGCGGCATCGAGGACAAAGTTGGCGCCATTGACCAGCGTCACTTTGCCCTCGGCAAACTTACCGACCCGAATTTTCGGCCCTTGCAGGTCAACCATGATGGCGACAGGATGATTGAACTTGGCGGCAATCTCGCGCACCAGTTCGGCACGGCCAATATGATCATCCGGCTTGCCATGCGAGAAATTCAGGCGAACCACATTGACACCCGCCAGAATGAGTTTCTCCAGCACGGCTGCATCGGTGGAAGATGGGCCAAGGGTCGCAACAATCTTGGTACTGCGCTGCATGGTGATGTCCTCTCTTGTTATTCGCATTCGGTGTCGCAAATCATGCGCCACACTCAGGTATCTCGTAGCTCATTGTACATACAACTGCACATCTTCTGCCATTATTTCGTAGTTAAACTACAATTTTATTGATCCAGCACACACCCGCTTCACCTCACGTTAAGATAGTCCGATGAAACAGAACTGGGATATTTTTTGCCGGGTTGTCGATAATTTTGGCGACATCGGCGTGACGTGGCGGCTCGCACGGCAATTGCAGCGCGAATTCGGGTTCTCTATTCGCCTGTTTGTAGATGACCTCGCGAGCTTTCAGGTGCTGGAACCGGACATTGATCCCCTAGCACCACGACAGTCCCTGCAAGGGATCACCATCGAGCACTGGCATGACCAGCGCACCCACTGGACTGACTGTGGCGATGTGGTGATAGAGGCTTTCGCATGCGGCTTACCGGATAGCCTGCTTGCCCGCATGGCCGCCCGCCCTACCCCGCCGGTGTGGATCAATCTTGAATATCTGTCAGCAGAAGACTGGGTGGAGGGCTGCCACGGCCTGCCCTCGCGCCATCCGCGCTTTCCACTGACGCAGTATTTCTTCTTCCCCGGATTTACCAGCAAAACGGGCGGATTGATCTGCGAGGGCGATCTGATAGATCGCCGCAACCGATTTAACTGTGATGACAGACAGCACTGGCGTAACGCGTGGCTGCAGGGGCGAAATGATCTTCTGATATCGCTTTTCTGCTATGAAAATCCTGCTCTGCCCGCCTGGCTGACGACCCTCGCTGCAGGATCAGGTGCAACGGTCTTAGTGGCGGATGGCAAAGCGCGGCACGCAGTCAATCATGCGATTGGCGGCGCATACTCGCCCGGAGATGCAATCACGACCGGGGCACTGACACTGCACTTCCTGCCCTTTCTGCCGCAAACCGAGTATGACCGCGTGCTGTGGGGTTGCGATATCAACTTTGTGCGCGGAGAGGATTCCTGCGTCCGCGCACAGTGGGCTGCACTTCCATTTGTCTGGCATATCTATCCAACCGAGGATCTTGCCCATCTCGACAAACTGGATTCCTTGCTTCGCCACCTCTATCCATTCATGGCGGATGCCGCATTTTCAGACTGGCAAGCCTTTATCCATGCGTGGAACATAGGGGATGCCAGCCAGGCAGGAACTGCATGGAATCAGATGCTTGCGCATCAATCCGCCCTGTCGGATGCTGCACAAAACTGGGCAGACATGCTCGCGCAGATCGGAAACCTTGCTGGCAATCTGGCGGACTTTGTCCGCTCCAAGTTATAATGCTGCGTTTTATCAACCGCTTACCCATTTTCCTGCAGGGAATTCAAGTATGAAGACCGCACAAGAACTGCGCTCCGGCAACGTCGCCATGATGGATGGCCAGCCGCTGGTGATCCAGAAGACCGAATACAACAAGTCCGGCCGCAATGCAGCTGTCGTCAAGATGAAGATGAAGAATCTGCTGACTGGCGCTGCTTCCGAAGCCGTGTACAAGGCTGACGAAAAGTTCGACGTTGTCGTGCTCGACCGCCGCGAATGCACCTATTCCTACTTCGCTGATCCGATGTACGTGTTCATGGACACCGAATTTAATCAGTACGAAGTGGAAGCCGACAATATGGGCGACACACTGAACTACCTGATCGACGGTATGGAAGACGTGTGCGACGTGACCTTCTACGAAGGCCGCGCCATCTCCGTGGAACTGCCGACCACCATCGTGCGCGAAGTGGAATACACTGAGCCAGCCGTGCGTGGCGATACCTCCGGCAAGGTGATGAAGCCTGCCCGTCTGGTGGGTACCGGTTACGAACTGCCAGTTGCTGCTTTCGTGGAAATCGGCGACAAGATCGAAATCGACACCCGCACCAACGAATTCAAGAAGCGCGCGTAATCCGCTGCGAATTGATCTCGTAGATGCCAAATGCCCTGATCTCTGATCAGGGCATTTTTTCATGCGCATCAAATGAAAATACCCCGCATATACTGCTTGCGGGGTATTTTACTTACTCATCAGCCGGCTGATTAGCTAAAGAAGTCCTTCACCTTGTCCATAAAGGACTTGGCGCGCGGATTGTGCTTAGCATCATCTTCCTGACTGATGTTTTCAAACTCGCGCAGCAGTTCCTTTTGGCGCTCGGTGAGCTTCACCGGCGTTTCCACCACCACATGACACATCAGATCGCCAGTGACCGCGCTGCGGACTCCCTTGATCCCCTTGCCACGCAGGCGGAAGACCTGACCGGATTGTGTCTCGGCCGGAATCTTCAGCGAGGCTGCACCATCCAGTGTCGGGATCTTGATCTCGCCACCGAGTGCCGCCGTGGCAAAGCTAATCGGCATTTCGCAATGCAGATCGTTGCCTTCCCGCTCGAATACCGTGTGCGCCTTGATGTGCATGACCACATACAGGTCACCTGCCGGACCACCATTGGTGCCGTGCTCGCCTTCGCCAGACAGACGGATGCGATCGCCTTCGTCCACGCCAGCCGGAATCTTCACCGACAGCGTCTTGTTGGTTTTGACGCGTCCCTGGCCGTTACACGGGCGGCATGGATCGCTGATGACCTTGCCCTTGCCGTGACAGGTCGGGCAGGTCTGTGCCATCGCAAACGGGCCCATGCTGACACGCACTTGGCCCTGACCATGACAGGTGCCACAGGTCTTGGGTTCGGTACCTGGCTTGGCGCCCGTACCATGACAGGTATCGCATTCTTCATGCGTGGGGATGCGGATCTGCTTTTCGGTACCGCGCGCTGCTTCTTCCAGCGAAATTTCCAGGTTGTAGCGCAGATCGGAGCCGCGATACACATTGGAACGCTGGCCACCACGACCGCCACCACCGAAGATGTCGCCAAAAATATCGCCAAACGCATCGCCAAAGCCACCAAAACCCTGACCACCGCCCATGCCGGCCTGCGGATCCACGCCTGCGTGGCCGTACTGATCGTATGCAGCGCGCTTCTGGCTATCTGACAGAATCTCGTAGGCCTCCTTGGCCTCCTTGAATTTGTCTTCGGCATCCTTGCTATCCGGATTGCGGTCCGGGTGATACTTCATCGCCAGCTTGCGATACGCCTTCTTGATGTCCTCATCGCTTGCATCGCGATTGACACCGAGAATCTCGTAAAAATCTTTCTTTGCCATTTCTGTTCCTTAAGGCAAAAAGGCGCAGGCGAGGCCATGCTCAAAGGCATGGCAGCGCTGCGCCTGTCTGGCCGGGAGAATTACTTCTTCTCGTCCTTCACCTCGGTGAACTCGGCATCCACCACATTGCCGTCATCCTTGGCGCCTGCGGCTTCGTGCGCGCCACCGGCTGCGCCTGCTGCACCCTGTTCGGCGTACAGCTTTTCAGCCAGCTTGTGCGAGGCGGACATCAGGGCTTCGGACTTGGCTTCGATCTCGGCCTTGTCTTCGCTCTTTACGACGCTTTCAGCATCGACCAGTGCCTTTTCGATGGCGGCCTTTTCGTCGGCAGTCACCTTGTCGCCATGCTCGGATACAGTCTTCTTCACCGAGTGGATCAGGCCTTCCAGCTGATTGCGGGCATTCACCAGTTCGGTCAGCTTCTTGTCTTCTTCGGCATTGGCTTCAGCATCCTTCACCATGCGCTGGATTTCTTCTTCGGAGAGACCCGAGTTCGCCTTGATGGTGATGTTGTTAGCCTTGCCGGTTGCCTTGTCCTTGGCAGACACGTGCAGGATACCGTTGGCATCGATGTTGAATTCAACTTCGATCTGCGGGGTGCCGCGCGGTGCAGTCGGGATGCCTTCCAGATTGAACTGGCCCAGGCTCTTGTTGGCCGATGCACGCTCACGCTCGCCTTGCAGCACGTGAATGGTCACGGCGCTCTGGTTGTCTTCGGCGGTCGAGAACACTTGCGATGCCTTGGTCGGAATCGTGGTGTTCTTCTGGATCAGCTTGGTCATCACACCGCCCATGGTTTCGATACCCAGCGACAGCGGCGACACGTCCAGCAGCAGCACGTCGGTACGATCGCCCGACAGCACAGAACCCTGAATCGCAGCGCCCACGGCCACGGCTTCGTCCGGATTCACGTCACGACGCGGATCCTTGCCGAAGAATTCCTTCACCTTGTCGATGACCTTCGGCATACGGGTCTGACCGCCGACCAGAATCACATCATCGATATCGCTGACCTTGAGGCCTGCATCCTTGATGGCGATGCGGCACGGCTCGATGGAACGCTCGACCAGATCATCCACCAGGCTTTCAAACTTGGCGCGGGTAATCTTCATGGCCAGATGCTTCGGACCGGTTGCATCCATGGTCACGTATGGCAGATTGATTTCGGTCTGCTGGCTGGAGGACAGCTCGATCTTGGCCTTTTCAGCGGCTTCCTTCAGACGTTGCAGAGCCATCACGTCGTTCTTCAGATCGACGCCCTGCTCCTTCTTGAATTCGGTCACGATGTAGTCGATCAGACGCTGGTCGAAGTCTTCACCACCCAGGAAGGTGTCACCGTTGGTGGCCAGCACTTCGAACTGCATGTCGCCATCGACATCGGCGATTTCGATGATGGAGATATCGAAGGTACCACCGCCCAGATCGTACACGGCGATCTTGCGGTCACCCTTCTCTTGCTTGTCCATGCCGAAGGCCAGAGCAGCAGCGGTCGGTTCGTTGATGATACGCTTCACTTCCAGACCAGCGATGCGGCCTGCATCCTTGGTGGCTTGACGCTGGCTGTCATTGAAGTAGGCCGGTACGGTAATCACGGCTTCGGTCACTTCTTCGCCGAGATAGTCTTCGGCAGTCTTCTTCATCTTGCGCAGCACCTCTGCAGAGATTTGCGGCGGGGCCATCTTCTTGCCGCGCACTTCTACCCATGCATCGCCGTTGTCAGCCTTGGAGATGGCGTAAGGCATCAGATCGATGTCCTTCTGCACTTCCTTCTCTTCGAACTTGCGGCCGATCAGGCGCTTCACTGCGTACAGGGTGTTCTTCGGATTGGTCACAGCCTGACGCTTGGCCGGTGCGCCAACCAGAATTTCGTCGTCGGTGTATGCAATGATGGACGGGGTGGTGCGAGCGCCTTCGGCGTTCTCGATCACCTTCACGTTTCCGCCTTCCAGCACGGCCACGCAGCTGTTGGTTGTACCCAGGTCAATACCGATAATCTTGCCCATGATCTCTATTCCTTTACTGTTTTCTTGCTGATCCAGCCAGTCTTACACCAGCTGCTTCAATTAACCTTGACTTGAAAGTGGGGATACGTTTTAACGTTTCAAGTGGCAATATCAGGCTTTATTCAGCTGCCTTTGCCACCACCACCATGGCCGGACGCAACACACGCTCTGCAATCACATAACCCTTCTGCATCACGCTGACCACCGTATTCGGCTCCTGGTCCGCCACTTCGGTACGCATGGCCTGATGCTTGTTCGGATCAAGCTTTTCGCCTGCGGCCGGGGAGATTTCCTTGATCTGGAATTTCTCGAAAGCATTGCCCAGATTGCGCAGGGTCATGTCCACGCCCATCTTGATGTTTTCGACGGAGCTGTTGTCCTTCAGCGCCATTTCCAGGCAATCCTTCACAATCAGCAATTCGCTGGCGAACTTGCCCACTGCGTATTTGTGTGCGGCGGCGACATCGTCCTGAGCACGCTTACGGATGTTTTCGGCCTCCGCACGAGCGTACATTACAGCCGCCTGCGCTTCGGCCAGACGTGCTTCGAGTTCTGCAATCTGCGCTTCAGGTGTATCTGCTGCGGCGGATGCATCGGCATTCAGATTGGTTTCGTTGATATTTTGATCTGCTTGGCTGTCGTGTTGCATGGCAACCTCCGTTAGTCGATTGCCATGAAGTGGGGATGGTCTTTCAGGCTTTCAAGCCCCCCTTCACGCTCACCGACCGGACAACAATCACAACACCATGATTGCAAAAGATAAATATTGAAAAATCGTAAGCGAAAGTTGTACGACTACAACACTTTCTCGCATTTAATGTTTGAATCGTACGCTTGTTTGAATTTTTTGCTGCATCGCAAACAAAATTGGCGAATAATGGATTCACGCAACCACGGACTGGCAAGCGAAGGTACCCATGATCGCAACCCAGTGGATCTCGTCCGTCAGGATCCAGTACGGACACCCTCTTCTTACTTTCGAATCAATAGGTTCGAGAGCGCCGTGCATCTTCCCCACCGACGGTATCGACCCGCCTATGGCGGTCATCGTCCAAGCAAGCTAGAGGTAATCACTCATGTCGACTCGTGAACAACGTATCGCTGCACTGCAACATGACTGGGACACCAATCCCCGCTGGAAGGGCATCAAGCGCGGCTACACTGCCGCTGATGTCGAACGTCTGCGTGGTTCGGTGCAAAACGAATACAGCCTGGCCCGCCGTGGTGCCGAAAAGCTGTGGAATCTGGTGAATAACGAGCCTTACGTGAACTGTCTGGGCGCGCTGACCGGTGGTCAGGCCATGCAGCAGGTCAAGGCTGGCGTGAAGGCCATCTATCTGTCCGGCTGGCAAGTTGCCGCTGACAACAATGAATACTCCGCCATGTACCCGGACCAATCCCTGTACCCAGTGGATTCGGTGCCGAAGGTCGTGGAACGCATCAACAATGCTTTCACCCGCGCTGACGAAATTCAGCACTCCAAGGGTGTCGAGCGTGGCGATCAAGGCTTTGTCGATTACTTCGCGCCGATCGTGGCCGATGCTGAAGCCGGTTTCGGTGGTGTGCTGAACGCCTACGAACTGATGAAGTCCATGATCCGCGCCGGTGCCGGTGGCGTTCACTTCGAAGACCAACTGGCTTCCGTGAAGAAGTGCGGTCACATGGGCGGCAAGGTGCTGGTGCCGACTCAGGAAGCCGTGCAAAAGCTGATTGCCGCACGTATGGCTGCCGACGTTTATGGCGTGCCGACTCTGGTGATCGCCCGTACCGATGCTGAAGCAGCTGATCTGCTGACCAGCGACTATGACGAAAACGACAAGCCGTTCCTGACTGGCGAACGTACTGCCGAAGGCTTCTACAAGACCAAGAAGGGTCTGGAGCAAGCCATCAGCCGCGCGATTGCCTACGCTGACTACGCTGATCTGGTGTGGTGCGAAACCGGTACGCCGGATCTGGCTTTTGCCAAGAAGTTCGCCGAAGCCGTGCACGCCAAGCATCCGGGTAAGCTGCTGGCCTACAACTGCTCGCCGTCCTTCAACTGGAAGAAGAACTTGGACGATGCAACCATCGCCAAGTTCCAGCGCGAACTGGGTGCCATGGGCTACAAGTACCAGTTCATCACTTTGGCTGGTATCCACAACATGTGGTACAACATGTTCGATCTGGCACAAGACTACGTGGCACGCGGCATGTCCGCCTACGTGGAAAAGGTGCAGGAGCCAGAATTCGCAGCACGCGAGCGCGGCTACACCTTCGTGTCGCACCAGCAGGAAGTGGGCACCGGTTACTTCGACGACATCACCACCGTCATTCAGGGTGGCAAGTCTTCCGTGACCGCGCTGACCGGTTCGACCGAAGAAGAACAGTTCCACTAAGCCGCATGCCGCGAAGGGCTGGATAGAG
Organism: Burkholderiaceae bacterium DAT-1; assembly: GCA_019084025.1. NCBI lineage: Bacteria > Pseudomonadati > Pseudomonadota > Betaproteobacteria > Burkholderiales > Burkholderiaceae > Burkholderiaceae bacterium DAT-1. The sequence goes on along the minus strand of JAHRBI010000004.1, from coordinate 167,326 downwards.
TGTGAACCGGATCAAGCGCCGGTTCTCCCCTTCGCAGCAGGCTAGGTAATTGAACTGTTCCATCACGCCGCCCCACTCGATCGAGTCCGGGCGGCGTTTTTACAGATACACAGGATCTTCCCCATGACTGATCGTATCCAGGCCGGCCGCCTGCAGGTCGACGCTCGTTTGCACGCGCTGATCAACGACCGGATTCTCCCCGGTACCGGCGTTGACGCAGGACATTTCTGGCAGCAATTCGAACAGATCGCCCTCGAACTCACCCCGGAAAACCGTGCCCTGCTGGCACGCCGCGATGAGCTGCAGGCGCAGATTGATGCATGGCATCGCAGCCATCCCACATTTGATCCGATTGCCTACAAGATTTTCTTGCAGGACATCGGCTATCTGGTGCCGGAAGGCCCGGATTTTTCTGTCACCACTGAAAATGTCGATGTAGAAATCGCTACCCTCGCGGGTCCGCAGCTGGTGGTGCCGGTCAAGAATGCCCGCTATGCACTGAACGCGGCCAATGCCCGCTGGGGTTCGCTCTACGATGCGCTCTATGGCACCGATGCCATCAGCGAATCAGGCGGAGCCGAAAAGGGTAAAACCTATAATCCTGCACGTGGTGCCAAGGTCATCGCCTTTGCCCGCGCTTTCCTCGACGAACACTTTCCGCTCGTCAATGCCTCGCATGTCGACTCGGCCAGCTATCGCATTGAAGGCGGCGCACTTGCAGTCGGCCTGAAGGATGGCAGCGTCACCGCACTGAAAGATGCCGCGCAGTGTGTCGGCTTTACCGGTAGCGCCGAAGCGCCCACAGGCGTGTTGCTGAAGCACAATGGCCTGCATGTTGAAGTTCAGTTTGATGCTGCCCACCCCATCGGCAAAACCGATGCCGCGCACATCAAGGATCTCTGCCTCGAAGCCGCCGTCACCACCATTCAGGATTGCGAAGACTCCGTTGCCGCCGTCGATGGCGAGGACAAGGTCGAGGTATACAGCAACTGGCTGGGCCTGATGCAAGGCACGCTGGAAGAGACATTCGAAAAAGGCGGCAAGCAGCTGACCCGTCGCATGCATGCCGACCGCGTCTTTACCGCACTGGATGGCAGCAGCTTTACCCTGCCCGGCCGCTCGCTGATGCTGCTGCGCAATGTCGGGCATCTGATGACCAACCCGGCGATTCTGGTCGATGGCGAGGCAATCTTCGAAGGCATTATGGATGCGGTGGTGACGTCGCTCATCGCCAAGCATGATGTACTCGGCCATAGCCCGCTGCGCAATTCGCGCACCGGTTCGGTCTATATCGTGAAGCCGAAGATGCACGGCCCGGATGAAGTCGCGTTTGCTGTGAAACTCTTTGCCCGCGTCGAACAGGCACTTGGCCTCGCGCCCAAGACGCTGAAAATCGGCATCATGGACGAAGAGCGCCGCACCACAGTGAATCTGAAAGCTTGTATCCGCGCGGCTCAGGATCGCACGATTTTTATCAATACCGGCTTTATGGACCGCACCGGCGACGAGATTCACACGTCCATGGAAGCGGGTCCCATGGTGCGCAAGGAGGCGATGAAGAAGGAAAAGTGGATCGCCGCCTATGAAAACTGGAACGTGGATATCGGTCTGGCCTGCGGTCTGCAAGGTCGCGCCCAGATTGGCAAGGGCATGTGGCCCAAGCCTGATCTGATGTCGGAAATGATCGCCACCAAGATCGCCCACCCGAGCGCCGGTGCCAATTGCGCATGGGTGCCCTCGCCCACTGGCGCAGTCCTGCACGCCCTGCACTATCACAAGGTCAACGTGCAGGCACGTCAGGACGAGCTGAAATCCCGTCCGCGCGCCAGCCTCGACGATATTCTGACCATCCCTGTCGCAACGGACACCAACTGGTCCGCCGCCGAGATTCAGGAAGAACTGGACAATAATTGTCAGGGCATTCTGGGCTACGTGGTGCGCTGGGTGGATCAGGGCGTCGGTTGTTCGAAGGTGCCGGATATCCACAATGTCGGCCTGATGGAAGACCGCGCCACGCTGCGTATTTCCAGCCAGCACGTCGCCAACTGGCTGCGCCACGGCATCGTCACACGCGAGCAGGTTGAAAGCACCCTGCAACGGATGGCCAAGGTGGTAGATGAGCAGAATGCAGGTGATCCGCTGTATCAGCCGATGGCCGCGAACATCGCAGCCAGCACTGCATTCGCAGCGGCCGCCGCTTTGATCTTTGAAGGCGGCGTACAGCCAAGTGGCTATACCGAGCCGATTCTGCACAAGATGCGGCTGGAGTTGAAGGCCGTGCAACAGTAAAACTCAGGGTGGATGCTTGAGTGAGGGAAAGGGAGCTGCGGCTCCCTTTTCTTTTGCAATCCATCCCATATCTCACCCAAACCGCCCCCGCACCCGATACGGTTGGCCGGGTCGATCATCTGCCTCAGCCAGCACAATCTCGCTGCTCTGCCAGCGAATGGCAACCGGCGGGAGCGGCACCAAATCCCGTCGCTTTGCATCCCGCACCAGCGTCACATGTGGCACAAAGGGCTTGTCGTCGAACTGGATGCCGTTAAGCCGCAATGCAGTCCGCAGGAGGCGGGCCTGGGTCATTAATGCATCGGGCGGATTCGCACAGCCTAGCCAGCCGATATTGCCGAAAAAGCCGTATTGATCGAGCAGCATGTCCATCGCCAGCACAGGCAGATGCTCCAGTTGACGGGCGATGTAGCCCACGCGCGATTCATCAACCTCACCGAGAAATGCCAGCGTCAGATGCAGTCGATTGGCAGCCATGATGCGGCCACCGCTTATTTGATGCACGGACTGGCTTGCCTGTGCCAGCGCATCTCGCGTGTTTTCATCCGGCCAGATGCCCAGAAAGATGCGCGCCATCAGGCCACCCGCTTGTGGATGCGGATATCGCGCAGATGTGGCGCGTTGCTGGCCAGTGTATCCAGCGCGGTGGTCACCGCCAGCAACTCTTCAGCACTCAGCCGATGATCGACAAACAGATCAATCTCGCACTGCCCATCGAGATAATGGATCAGCGCAGGTGTTTCCGGATGCACCAGACCGTCTGTCGCGGCATGGACTTCATCCATGAGCTGACTGCGGTGCGGCAGGTGGCTGGATTTGGCAGCCACTTCGTCATCTTCCGGATCGATATGAATCAGCACGTCCAGCGTGCGATATTGCGCCATCAGTGCCATGCGTGCGGCTTCGGCAATGCGGTGGCCTTCGGAGACCGAAATGGTTGGCGATACCAGCAAGTGTGCATCGACCAAGGCGAGGTCGCCCATTTTGCGGGTGCGTAATTCGTGTACGCCTACAACGCCCGGTGTCGCGGCAAGTGTCTTGCGCATGGCATCAACCATGTCCGGATCCAGACTGCGATCGGTGAGGTCGGACAAGGCATCAAACCCGAAAGACCAGCCCATGCGCGCAATCATGAAGCCCACCATGGCAGCCGCCAGCGCATCAGCCAGCGGATAGCCCATCAGATTACCGGCCACGCCAATCGCCACCACCAGCGACGAAGCCGCATCCGAGCGCGCATGCCAGGCATTGGCAATCAGCATGCTGGAGCGTAGCTTCTCGCCCACGCGCAGCATGTAGCGAAACAGGGCTTCCTTGGCGAGAATCGTGGCGCTCGCAGTCCAGAAAGCCCAGTGCGATACCTTGGGGATGGCTTCGGGATCTTGCAGCTTTTGCGCCGCCGACCAGCACATGCCTACGCCGACGATCAGCAACAGTGCACCCAGCACCAGCGAGGCAGCATTCTCGAAACGGTAATGTCCGTAGGGGTGATCCTCATCGGCATCCTTATGCGCTTCCTTGGCGGCAATCAGCACCACGCCATCCGCCACCAGATCAGATAGCGAATGCAGGCCATCCGCCACCAGCGCCTGCGAGCGGGCCAGTATCCCTACTACCACCTGCAGGATCGTGAGCACTAGATTGACCACCACACTGATCCACGTCACCCGGTTGGTGGCGCGCAAGCGGCTTGCCGGATCGCTGAAATCGTCTACTGAAAGATGGGTGTTCATTGCAGGTCACTATTGGGCGAATGCCCCTATTTTAGCCGTCTCTGACCGATTGTCGCATTCACATTTACGCAATCGCCAGCGGGTCTATAACACCTTCAACCCCGCACACATTGGTGTGCATGCAGTAAAGTCTCCCTCGAAGGCGACGCTAGTCGCCTTACTTCAAAGCCGGCGCGGCACATTGCGTCGGCTTCATTTTTTGTAGAATCGCTTTCGTCACGCACCACATCGATCAGACGGCCATTTCACCTTGTAGGCCAAGCGGTTATAATTCCGCTCTTTTGCTTCTGCACGGTTACGGTTCAACGCCATGTCCCAAACACGACTCAACCCGATCGCCCACATCGAATCGCTCGACCACGAAGGTCATGGCATTGCCCGCGTCGACGGCAAAACCATCTTCATTGATGGCGCACTGCCCTTCGAAACCGTGCGCTACTCCAGCTATCGCAAGAAGCCGAATTTCGAAAACGCGCAGACGGTTGAAGTCCTGCAGGAAAGCTTCATGCGCGTGAAGCCGCAATGTCCGCATTATGATCTGTGTGGTGGCTGCAATATGCAGCATGCTGACGAGCGCTCGCAAGTGGCCGCAAAACAACGCGTACTGGAAGACAATCTGCAGCGCATCGGCAACGTGAAGCCGGAAGTGATTCTGCCGGCGATCTACGGCCCGACCTGGGGTTATCGCCACCGCGCGCGTCTCTCGGCCCGCTATGTGGAAAAGAAAGGCACCGTACTGGTGGGCTTCCATGAAAAGCGCTCGCGCTACATTGTGGACATGAAACAATGCGAGATTCTGCCACGCAAGATTTCCAATCTGCTGGTGCCGCTGCGCGGGCTGGTGATGCAGTTGTCCATCCGTGAACGTATGCCGCAGATCGAACTGGCCGTGGGTCAGGATGTGGATGTACTTGTGCTGCGCGTGATGGACCCGCTCAGCGCGGCCGATGAAGATATCGTGCGTGCCTTTGCCGACGAACACAAGGTGCAGTTCTGGCTGCAACCCAAAGGCCCGGAAACCGCCTATCCCTTCTACCCGCTCGACGCACCAGCGCTGACCTATACCCTGCCTGCGTTCGATGTCGTCATGCCGTACAAGCCCACCGAATTTACACAGGTGAATCCGCACATCAACCGCATGCTGGTCGGCCGCGCCCTACGCCTTCTCGATCCGCAACCGGGCGAGCGCATTGCCGATCTGTTCTGTGGCCTGGGTAACTTCACCCTGCCGATTGCCCGCTCCGGCGCAACAGTGGTCGGCATTGAAGGCAGCCAGCAACTGGTGGAACGTGCGCTGGAAAATGCGCAGAAGAACAATCTGGCCGACCGTACCGAATTCGCCGTCGATAATCTCTTCGAGATGACCGAAGAGAAACTGGCCGGCCTCGGCCATTTCGACCGCATGCTGATCGATCCGCCGCGTGATGGCGCGATGGAGCTGGTGAAATCCATCTCCGCCGAAAACGGCCCCAAGCGCATCGTCTACGTCAGCTGCAGCCCGTCCACGCTGGCGCGCGACGCCAATGTGCTGGTGAATGTGAAGGGCTATGTACTGAAGGCGGCGGGCATTGTGAATATGTTCCCGCATACCGCGCACGTGGAAAGTATTGCGTGGTTTGAGAAGCCTTGATGAGGTGGCCACATAGGCCATTTCCCAGTGTGCTTCAATTTAAGATACGATCGCCTTCAATATGGGGGCGGTCTTTTTTTGCCTCAACAAGCTTCAGGTCAATTGCTTAACTAGACAAACACTAGGCTCCATACCATGCACGACAACAAAATCATACGGGTCCCGATGAGAGTCGTATTTGCACTGTCGGTATGGTGCACGCTCTCGCAACACCTTTCTGCAACAACGCTACCCCGCCTGAGTGTAGATACACTTTACAAACACGCCGATGTGGTTGCGATTGTGCAAATTGAATCTGGCGAACTGGTAAAAAATGGAGAACAATCGTGTGGTGTCAAATATAGTGGCAGAATAATAAATGCACTTAAAGGCACCTTTAAAAAAGATGATTTGATCAATTTTGGCCCCTACCGAGATAATGGCATAGGCAGCTTTGCTTTAGTTTTCCTAAATGAATCTAGCAATGTATTCAATCCAAAGATATCTACCTCTCTGGAAATAGAAAAAGAAACCGAATATAAAGTGCAGTGTACAAAACGCATGCCAAAATATTCGATCATGCACGAAGGGTTTGGGTTACTTCCAATCTCATGGACCGCAAAGTTCGATTACAAGAATGCAGTCGCACTCAAAGACAGATGGCTTGCCAGTCCTGAAGGCATCGAAACCAAAAGGCGTGAAATCGATGATGATCGCATCCCATCAGAAGAGTACTGGGTGCTAGTTGATGATATGATTCATTACCTGAAGGAAAAGGCAGATATTAAATGAATTCAGATATCCAGATTACGCTTAGCGAAGATGAAGCATTGGTGTTGTTTGAATTTTTTGCTCGCTTTCAGGAAACAGATATCTTGCAGCTCAAAAATAATGCTGAATTCATTGCACTTTCAACGGTGAGTGCTCAGCTAGATAAGATTTTGCCACACCCGTTTTTATCCAACTACACACAACTATTGAACGAAGCTCAAGCGCGTCTCGCTGGCGACTATGATGGCCTAGCCCCGGGCGTACGACCATAAGGTATTGCAACTTCACCCTACCCCTCCCAATACGCCGTCCCAAACCGTTCCGCCAGAAAATCCAGCAACACCCGCAGCGCCAGCGATTGATGCTTGCGCGACGCATACACGCCGTAAATACTCATTTCCGGCAAGGGAAATTCCGTCAGCACTGGCACTAGCGATCCGTCCCGCAATTGCGCATCAACAGCAAAGGTCGGCTGCATGGTAATCCCGGCCCCAGCAAGCGCCGCCTGTAGCAGCACACCCGATTCATTGGCCGATAATCCACCCGACACCGGCACGGTATACGGGCCATCGTCGCCCACGAAAGTCCACATGGTCTGGCCGAAGTAGGTGTAGGTCAGGCAGCGATGGTGTTTCAGATCAGCAGGTTGCTTCGGCGTGCCGTGTTTCTGCAGATAAGCCGGCGAAGCATACAGTACCGAGCGACAGGCCGTGAACCGGCGGGCGATCAGGTTGGGATCGAGTTCGCCGGTAATCCGTACCGCCAGATCCACTCGCTCCTCAATCAGATTCACCGTACGATCCACCACCAACAGTTCTACCCGCGTCTCCGGATAGCGCTCGGTAAACGCCACCAGCACCTGACACAGATGCTGCTGCGCGAAGGCCGTACTACACGTCACCCGCAACAGGCCACGTGGCACGGCATCCGGCTCGGACACCGATGCCAGCATATCGTCGCCAATCTCCAGCATCTGCCGGCAGCGTGGCAACACTGCTTCACCCGCAGGCGTCAGGCTCAGGCGGCGCGTAGTTCGGTGCAACAGACGCGCGCCCAGCCAGCCCTCCAGCTCCGCGAGATAGCGCGACACCATGGCTCGCGACAGGTCCAGCGCATCAGCCGCTGCAATCTGGCTGCCTCGATCCACTACCTCGACAAAGACCCTTGCCGCCATCATGCGATCCATGTTCGCCCCTATTTGCTCGATTCATGCAACAAACAAATGCGATATACGCGGTTTTTCGCATCGATTCAAGCAATTAATATGCACTCCATCGCAAACACACGTGCAAACGCACAGAACAGGAAACCATCATGAAAATCGCTCTGATCGGCGCTACCGGCAACATCGGCCAACACATCGCTCGCGTGGCCCTGAATCGTGGCCATGCCGTCACCGCCATCGTCCGCAATGAACACGAAGCACTCGCAGCCGCTACACAAGTGAAGGGTTCGCTGGGCGATGCCGCACTGAACGAGGTGGTGAAAGGTCATGACGTGATCGCCAGCGCCTTCGGCCCGCGTCCTGACAATGTCGATGCTGTGATTGATGCCGCGCATGCACTGGTGAAGCTGGCCCGCGATACCGGCGTGAAGCGTCTAGTGGTCGTGGGTGGCGCGGGTAGTCTGGAAGTGGCACCGGGCTTGCAACTGGTGGATGCCCCCACCTTCCCGGCCGCCTACAAGGCCATCGCCGAAGCGCATCGCAAGGCACTGGCTGTGTTCCAGGCCGCCACCGACCTCGACTGGACCTTCTACGCCCCCGCCGCCATGATTGGCCCGGGTGAAGAAAAGGGCAGCTTCCGCGTAGGTAGCCGCACCCTGATCGCCGATGCAAACGGCGCCAGCGCCATCCATTATCCGGACTACGCCAGCGCCTTTGTGAACGAGATCGAAGCCGGTCAGTTCATTCGCGAAGTTGCAACCGTAGCCTATTAAGCACCTGACTGAACTGGATTGGCTTCTGGTAATTTCACTGCCTGCCCCCGATCCAGCCACCCCAGCAGACGCTCCCGCCAATAGAGGCTGGGGCGTTCTGCTATCCGGTACAGGGCATAGCCGCCCAGCAATACCATCGCCGCACAGATTGCCCAGCCGATCACGGGCTGGTCGGCAAACCGCGCGCTGAAAGTTTCGCGGTAGGCCGCCATCACCAGCTTATGACTGAGGTAGAGGCTGTAGGCCATTGCAGCCATCAGACCTGCACCGGGGATGCGCCAGCGGCTCAGCAGCGATCGATGGGCGCCTGCAAACACAATGAGCGCCATCGACATCGCCACCACCGGGTAGCCAAGCGCACTACTGACCAGCGTAAAGCGATCGTCGAACATCCGGCAGGCCAGCCACAGCAGCCCCAGCCCTGCCAGCAGCATCACGTTGGCAAAACGCCCGGAAGCCTCCCACCATTGCCGCCGGAATACGCGCATCGCCGCAAGCGCCACGCCCAGCACCAGTTCATCCATGCGGCACCAGGTAGGATAATAGATCGCTTCGAAATAGCGCGGCCACTTCAGCTCGTCATCCCCCAATACCGGCATGACAACCGTGGCCCACTGGTGATAGCGAATCCAGACGCCGAGCAATATCACGCCCAGTATCAAGCCGACACCGACCTTGAGCGATCGTAAGCGCAAGGCCAGCAGCGCAATGAGCGGCATGAACAGGTAAAACTGTTCTTCTACGCACAGTGACCACACATGCGAAAACGCTTTGCTGTGGGTGATGTCGATGAACAGGTTTTCCGTGAACGATGCAAACTGCCAGAAGGGCTGAATCTCCGGATTTTCGCGCAGACTTGGCAGTAGAAAATACACCGCCACGATCAGGATGTAGGCTGGCAAGGTCCGCATCAGACGTCGCGCATAAAAGCGCCCTGCGCTAAAGCGGCCCGCTTGCCAGGATTCAAACAGCTGCCCGCCGATCAAATAGCCGCTGAGCAGAAAAAACAGGTCTACGCCCATCCAGCCAAAGCTGAACCAGCCCGCCATGGGCAGTTTCAGGCGCAACAAACCCGAGTGAAACAGCATGACCGTAACAATAGCGATCATGCGCAGGGAATCGAGTCCTGCCAGTCGTGAAGGAGCCTGACTCACTGTTTCGCCTCCGGTATCACACCCAGCTGGCGCAGGCAGGCACGGCCGACCTGCTTGCGGGTTTCCGCCTCGATATGGCGTTTTTCATCCATGTCCATATTGAGTGCGAATGCATGGATGCCTTTTGCATCCTCCACCCAGCCCACCCACCAGCCAAGATCCTGCTTGCTGGATTGCGCCCAGCCAGTTTTGGCAAACAGACTGTAAGTGGTATCGGCATCCTGACGCAGGATATCGCGCACCGCCAACTGGTTGGCCTCCGAGAATGGCAGTTGCTTCATGGCCAGTCGCGTTACAAACTGCGCCTGCTCTTCGGCAGAGATCGCCAGCGGCCCGTCCAGCCAGAAGCGGTCGACCACCTGTCCGATATGGCCATTCCCAAAATTGGCGGATGTGACCCCGGCCTGCATCCGCGCCAGTCCGATGTCGCGGGCGATGCGCTGATATACCGGCACCGCTGAATACTTCATGGCTTCGCGCAGGGTCAGATCCTGCTCCCAATCACTATTCCAGTAATGCTTGCCGTCCCATGGAAAGACTTGGTCGACACTTTTGATGACGCCGGTTTCCAGTCCGATCAGGCTATTGAGTATTTTGTAGGTCGACGCGGGTACAAAGCGTTGCTGTGCGCGCTTGCTGTTGTATTCAGTAAGGGTCTGTGTGGCAGGTTCGTACAGTACAAATGTACCCTGAATTTTGCCATTTCCAAAACAGCGCTTCAGCTCGGGCATCTCCTTACGCACAGGTTCTGACGCATCGCTTGGTGCGCTAATAACAGCCAACACAATGGCCGCCAGCAGTCCCAGCCCGGATATCACAGCGGGGGGGTGTTCATGTGTGTGTTTGTCCATACCGGTGCGCCTCGTCTGGGTGTGTTTGTATGGACCGCATCCTGACGCTTTTTCGAATCGCATGCCTGTACACTGACCGTATCCTCTGTTTCACATGTAACCTATGTAACCAAAATATGTCTTGCTTCGTAAGTCATGCACAATGTCGCAATCCAACCGTGACCTTTCTACCATGATCCTGATTGATCTCCGCTCCCCGCAAACCGTGAATGGCCAGCGTGCCCCATGGCAATCGCTGTGGTTGCTGCTCCGGCTACTCCATCAGCATCGCAATGGCTTATCGCCACTGGTGCGGGCAGCCGAGCTGCGTGAGCAGTTTCCGGACGCACGCAATCAGCGCATGATCATCAGCCGGGCATTCAAGGATTTTGCAAGCTGGGGCATTCAGATAGGCTGGGGAGAGGACTGTCGGCGAGATCCTCGCCTATTGAATCCGGATGGACGTAGCCAGGGGCCGTTCTGGCTGGCCGAGGGCGAGCCCGAGCGCATCCGTTGCACACTCGATAATGACACCGCAACGGAGCGGGAAATCGGAGAGATGCTGGGCTTGAACGCACACAGCAGTCAAACCGGCAAACCGCAAACAGATGCTTCCCCCGGATTCTGGATGGCATTGGCGACTGCCCAGCAGGCGATGCGTGAAGGACGACTACTCACCCGTCTGGGGCAAGCACACCAGCATCAAGCGGGGGCACTCGCAGGATTCAAGGAAGCAGCTGCGATGGCGGGCGATCATCTGAGTGAAGCCCTTGCGGTATTGGGCGAGGCCAGCGTCTGGCGACGGCTTGATGACTTGTCGACGGCACGTAAAACGCTGGCCCGGCTGCGCAAGACGCTCAAGCTGGCCGGCCCCGATGACAGTGGCTATCTGGACGCCATGGAGCAAATTCTCAGCGCGTGGTGTACCTATGCACAACGGGATGTCGCCGGGACTGAAGCCATTCTGCAGGCCATGCATAGCCATCCACAACGCGGGCTGGTGGTGCGGATTCATCCACGTATCCGCTTCGAGTGGCATAATCTGATGGCGCTCAGCGAACGATCCCGTGCACTCGCTGCGGATAAGCGCTCCAGCAAATTGCGCCCCGAACACGCTGCAGCAGCAATGGCACACTTTGCGCAGGCCTTGCGTGCCGCTTTCGAGCAAGGCTCATTTGATGCCGCCCAGCAGGTCGCCGCCAATACGGGTATGGCGATCTGGCTATTCCGCGATCAGAGCTTGATTGCCGAGACCGCGCCAGGCCACACCCTGCAGGATGCTTTGCGCTGGCTGCTGTTCAGCGAGTGGCTGTGCCGCTGCGCGGGCGCGAGTGGCCACTCCGCATGGAATGCAATTTACCTGATGCGGATCGCCCGTGCCGCGTGTCGACTGAATACGCGTCTCTCGATGCGTCAGTTTCGTTCACTCACCCCCATGCCGCCAGACACCATCCTGCATTCAGCAGGCAATTCTGGCGCAATGCCCGATTGGCAATCGCTACTCCCGTCCAGCTGGCTTGCGTTGGCTCGCGACCTATATGAGGGCATGATGAGCGGGGCAGCGCGGTATAGTCTATTGCAGCGCTGCGGCGTGTGTCTGGAATACGGCTGGTATGCCACACATGCAGGAGATCTACCAGCAGCCCGCCGAGCGCTCGACGCCCTACGTGAGGCCATGCCTGACCTTCCCCCATCCGACCGTGACTATTTCAACGAAATCATCGCGACCCTGCCCGACGACGTTCAGTCTGTCTGAACTGCGGACTGCTCGGGCTCGACTGCATGGAAATATTGATAATCCATGTGGTGCACTCCCTGCGCGTCTTGTGTGCTGACATCTATGTAGCGATGATTCCAGCGAATATCCTTCGCGGAATACACATGCCGGGTCACGATCGATTGCGAGATGCTGTCATCGTGGCCCGTCATGGTCAGAATAAGGGAAGCTTCCTGCTCTTCCAGTAATTGCTCGTAGCAACCGCATAAGGGGCTATTTTCATCGATCACATGCATCAGCACCCAGCCCAGCACAAACATCGGCTGCTCGCTACGCACTAGTTCAATATCGTGAATGCGGCGGAAAACCTTGCCTTCCTGCGTCACTTCCCGGCGAATCAGCCGCAGTCGTGCAGACGCATCGAGAATCATATTCATGCGCGCATTGGCTGTACGGATCATCAGCATGCGCTTGCCATCCATCATGCCAACAACAGGATGCCGCGCAAAATTAATCCGTGCACGCGGACGCGAGAAGCGGGAGAAAATCGCCCCCGTCATCAGGGCGATGCTGGTCATCCCCAGAAAAATTTCCAGTGTGGCAATGAAATGCGCGTAGGCCGTTTGCGGGTGCATATCGCCGTAGCCCACTGTCGCCAGCGTCTCTACGCTAAAGAAAAAAGCGCCCCAGAACCCTTGCGGTGCAATGTTGGCGATGGGATCGTCACCCAGCATGTACAGGCTCGCAAACACCACATTCAACGACATAAAGACACCGGCAATACTCAGAAAAAATACCGGCCATGGTGCAGACAGCGCAAAGTGATACAGATCATGCCAGGTATGTGGTGGCATGTTATGAATGTGTACTTTGCCCTCTCCAAAGGGGATCACGCGGTGATGACGATGAAACAGCGACATGGATAACTCATAGCAAGTGGCAGGCACGCGATTGTATGTCGACGGCACACGTTCAAGCACAAAAAAACATGGCGCCCGGAGGCGCCATGTCGTGAATCAGTCAATCAGTGGGCGTTAGTCACGCTCGCCACCAAAGGCCATCAGCAGATTCAGCAGGCTGATGAAGACATTGTAGATATCGAGGTACAGTTGAACCGTTGCGGTGATGTAATTGGTTTCACCGCCGTTCACGATCTGGCTCACGTCGTACAGAATGTACAGCGAGAAGATCACGGTTACCATGACCGAGACAGCCAGCATCAGCGCCGGAATCTGCAGGAAGATGTTTGCCAGCGATGCTACCAGCGTAATGATCACCCCGACAAACAGGAACTTACCCATAAAAGAAAAGTCGCGCTTGCTGACGATCGCCAGAGCAGACATCGCAAACAGAACGACTGCAGTGCCTGCCGCCGCCATTGCAATCAGGGTACTACCATTGCTAAAGCGCAATGCATGCTGCAGATACTGCGACAGCCACAAGCCCATAAAGCCGGTCCAGCCCAGGGTCAGGAACACGCCTGCCGGACTATTTTTGGTACGCTCGATGGCGAAGAAGAAGCCAAAGCTCACGCCTAAAAACAGCAGGACACCCATGAGCGGGCTCATGGCGAACTTCATTGCGACGCCAAACCATGCTCCCAGCCCTGTCGGAATCATGGATAGCGCCAGCAGGAAGTACGTATTGCGCAGCACTTTGTTACGATCGACTGATTGGGCATAACCTGCCTCATACGTCGAGGTTTGCCATTGGGATTGCATGGTGGACTCCTTTTGAGACCGTGGTTGAACGACTACAGCTTAGATGCGGTCAATATATGGAAGTTTCAATCCGCTGGCAAAAATCTTTACAAATACTAGCCAACGGCCCGCACTCACGATAGAATGCGCCCCCTAACCACCCCGGAAGCGTGGCAGAGTGGTTTAATGCACCGGTCTTGAAAACCGACGAGTCTTCACGGGCTCCGTGAGTTCGAATCTCACCGCTTCCGCCAGCATTCAACAAAAAGCTCTTGGTTCGCCAAGGGCTTTTTGCGTTTCATCTCCCAGAGTCTCTACTACTCATCTCCCAAACGCATCCACGGCACATGCTTTACTGCGTATGCTCGGCATGCGATGCACTGGCATGTCCTGGCCGCTGCTGCAGAAAGGAGGCGCCCGCTAGTCCGGCGGGTACCAGCAGCGCAAAGCCCATGCCGTATGCGAGGCAGGTCGCCTGCAGATCGACGATCACCAGCGCACCCATTCGCGCAGCCGCCCAATAGGCGAGTGGCCCGCCAAGCCCCGCCAGACCGATAGCCAGCCAATATCGCCGCTGTAACCATGCCAGTGCCCCGTTAAAGGTTGTGGCAAATGACAGCCAGATGCCCGCCATCCATAGTGGCACCCTGTCCGATGCATTCGCATCCCCTGTGAATTGAATCCATCCTGTGCCGAGCACCATTTGATCAAGCATGAGTCCAGCCCCAGAGATGCAGAGTAGCAGACCCGTCTCGCTCCGGACTTGCTCACTCCGCGCCAGATGCCACCCCACCTGCGCCAGTGCGATAGGCATGGTGTACCATCCATGTCCGTTAGCAGCTGACATGACGGTTGCCAGCCATGCACATTGGTATGCAAGGGCATTGAGTACAGGGTACGGTGGTGTCAACCGGCACGCCCCTTCCCGATCAGTTCAGCCCGCAGTTCGGGTGAGCGTGCGTCTACACCCAGCCAGATAGCAAAGAAGCAGCGGGCAAAGGCCGGATCATTGATATCGGTGGTTTTACGGCCATTCAGATAAAAACGAGCGCCGGTTTCCGGCAGATACACGCCAGTAAAGCGATCTCCGGACGAAACATCTGCAAACGCCCGCTGCATACCGGCGCGCCAATCGGCTTCGTTCGACTTCCGGGCCGTGCAGGATGTCTGGCGTGCCATTTCGTCCATACTTGTATTGACTAGACGCTCGCGACTGATGCTGCGGCGATACGTCAACTCCAAGGCAAACGGTCGGTCGAATTCAAATGGCGATGTGGCCGACCAGAGCCGGGCATGATAGAGATTGAACCCGAACCAGCTAAAGGTACCCTGTCCGGCCAGTCGCGCACCCGGTACGTCATCCTGCCAGCCCGCATGACAGATCAGGCTAATGCCAAGTAAAAGTACGTACGAAGACCTGTGCAGTCGGATCATTGCATCCCCCTCCCGTAAGGAAACCCGTTTGGTACTTGCCAATCGCTACCATATAGTAGCATTATTTACCATCAAGTACATTCCTGGAGAACGCCATGGGTGCGATCTGGATTACCGGTGCGTCAGGTGCCATCGGCTCGGCTTTGGCACGAGCATTGCAGCCATCTGGCAGAACGCTGGTTCTGACTGCCCGTCATGAAGCCGCCTTGCAAGAACTGGCAGCCTCTCTGGATGGACCAACCGTCGTCCTCCCGGGAGATCTGACCCAGCCTGCCACCGCACGCACGCTGCTTGAACAGGCCGTGACCAAGGTGGGGGGCATCACGGCAATGGCGCATTGTGTCGGCAATACCGTGATTCGCCCGCTGCATCTGACACAGGATGCCGATATCGAGCAGACCATGCTGATCAACTATTTCAGCGCGGCATGGGCGCTCAAGGCATTCATTGCCTTGCAACTCAAGCAGAAAACTGCCGCCAGTGCAGTCCTGATGGGCAGCCTGATCACCCGGGGTGCCTTTCCCAATCATGAAGCCATTGCGTCCGCGAAATCCGCCGTGGCTACCCTTGCTGAATCGGCGGCAGCCACCTATGCAGGCAATGGTATCCGCGTGAACTGCATCCATCCGGGCCTCACACGTTCGAACTTGTCTGCGCGCCTGACGGGTACGCCCGAGGCACTGGCCCGCAGTGCCAGCCTCAATCCCATGGGCCGCGTCGGCGAGGGTGCAGACAGCGCTGCGATGATTGCCTTTCTGCTTTCACCTGAAGCAGGCTGGATCACCGGACAGCAAATTGCCGTCGATGGCGGGCATGGTGTGATTCATCCCTTACCGAAGGCCTGATCCATCATGCATCACAAACTCACCCTCCCCGCCAAAATCTGCCCCGCTTGCCAACGTCCGTTTAACTGGCGACGCAAATGGGCGCGCGACTGGGAGCATGTGGTCTACTGTTCCGAGCGCTGCCGCCGTGCGGGGCCGCCAGACGCGACGACCTATTCATCCTTACCCTGAGATCCCCATTGTGAACATCGCCATGCCTTCCGCTTTCAAACTGTGCACGATCCTCTTTACGCTGGCACTCACGGGATGTGGCTCGCCGGGTATCGAGCACTATCGTGATCAAACACCCAAGCTCGATCTCTACCAGTGGTTTGCGGGCGATACCTGCGGCTGGGGCATGTTCCAGAAGCGCAATGGCGAGGTGGTCAAGCGATTCAAAGTTGCGATCAGAGGTGAAGGCACACCCGATGCGCTGACCTTGAATGAGTCGTTCAGCTATGCGGATGGCAGCAAGGACTCGCGCATCTGGGCACTCACCCGCACCGCCGCGAATACCTGGCAGGGGCGCGCTGGCGATGTGGTCGGCGAAGCAAATGGCATCCAGTCGGGCAATGCCCTGCACTGGCAATATGTGCTGCGCCTGCCCGTCGATGACAGCACCTATGATATGCAGATGGATGACTGGATGTATCTCATTGATGCCGACACGCTGGTCAACCGCACCCGCATGAGCAAATTTGGCGTAGATGTGGGCGAGGTCACGCTGTTTTTCCGGCGCAATACGCATTGTCCGGCAGGCTAAGGCGCCCCCTACAGCGTATCGAGTCGCTCCAGATAGCGACCGGCAGTCGCCAGAATGGGTGCTTTTTCCGGATCGGGACGCTTTTTCCAGCCATTCACAATCATGGCCATACGCGGATTGGCGGAAAAGCGATCCTGATGACGGTCGATAAAATGCCAGTACAGCACATTGAAGGGGCATGCCCCTTCCCCTACCCGGCGCTTGCTATCGTAATGGCACCCGGAACAGTAGTCGCTCTGACCCTTGATGTAGTTCGCGCCGCCCGCATAGGGCTTGCTGCCTACCGTACCGCCATCGGCAAATAGCGCCATGCCACGTGTATTGGGCATTTCCACCCACTCGAAGGCATCGACATAGATACCGAGATACCATGCATCCACCTCATCGGGATGCAGTCCGGCCAGCAACGCAAAGTTGCCGGTAATCATCAGTCGCTGGATGTGATGAGCGTAGCCCAGCGTGAGAGATTGCCGCACGACATGGCGGACGCAGTTCATGCGGGTCTCCCCGCTCCAGTACCAAGCGGGAAGCGGCCGGGTCGCGTCAAGGGCGTTCAGCTGCGCATAATCGGGCATATTCGCCCAGTAGACCGCACGGACAAACTCGCGCCAGCCAATAATCTGCCGTACAAAGCCCTCTACAGATTCGATGGGTGCCTCACCGCCTTGCCAGGCGGCAATTGCAGCTTCCACGACCTCTAGTGGATGCAGCATTTTCAGATTCAATGCTACGCTCAGAGCCGAATGAAACAGCAGGGGCGCATGGACCGACATCGCATCCTGATAGGCGCCGAAATGCGGCAGTACCTGCTGGACAAACGCCTGCAAACCGGCCTTTGCCTGTTTCCGGCTGACCGGCCAGCGCAATGCGGCCGGATCAACCTCTCCCATGGTGCGCACGCCTGCCGCCTGAATCTCCTGATACAGCGCCGAGACATCCTCGGCTGCCCACGGCCAGTCCGGCGCCTGCGGCTGTCCCTGCCAGCGCCCTCTGTTACTGGCATCAAAATTCCATTTCCCGCCTACCGGCTGACCATCGGCATCCAGCAGAAGTTGATAGCGGCGGCGCATCTCGCGATAGAAAAATTCCATGCGCGGCACTCGCGTCGCGCACGTACGGATCGCCTCGGCTCGCGTCAGCAGAAAATGCTCGGTGGAGACCATCTCGAAGGGTCGGGCCAGCGTCTTCGCGGCAGCCTCCAATATCTGCTGCACCCGCCATTCGTCCGGCTCCATACAGGCCCAGCCCGCTGCGCCCGTCTCATCCAGCAGCATGCGTAGATTGCCTTCAATCGTCTGGGTATTGTCCGGATCACCAATTTTGAAATAGCGCACTCGGTGCCCGGCCTGCTGCAGCGCCTGCGCAAAGCGGCGCATGGCGGCAAAGATCGTCAGCACTTTCTGAATGTGATGCACCACGTAATCCGTCTCGCTGCGGATTTCCATCATCACATAGCAAACCGAGGCATCCGGCCGTACAAACCAGGGATGGCGGGCATTCAGTTGATCCCCGAGGATCAGGCGGAGGGTCTGGGTGGACATGGGCAGATCAACTTTCTGGGCATGAAAAGATGATACGCTACTCATTAGTAAACTTCTCTACCATATGGTAAAGTTTCTCGAAAAGCTGATCTGCAGGAGCTTGTCCATGTCACTATCTAATCGAATCGCCATCATCGGTGCCGGTATGGCCGGCGCCGCCTGTGCCCGCGCATTGCACGATGCGGGTTACGAGGTGGTCGCCTTTGATAAGAGCCGCGGCACGGGTGGCCGCCTGAGTACGCGCCGCACCCCGGACTGGCAGGCAGATCACGGCGCGCCGGGATTTCATGCGGGTTGCCCTGACTTTATCAGTGAGGTTGCACGCTGGGTGGATGCAGGCATAGCTGCACCGTTTAGCGTCGATGGCGAGTTCGTCGGCGTGCCGCAGATGAATCAGCCGGTTAAGCATTTACTGCGCGACATCACTATTCGCACCGGACAGCGGATCGCCCACATCGAACGCAATGCAGCCGGGCAGTACCGCTTGTTGAATGAATCCGGCGAGGTGGCTGGCGAAGCATTCGACGCAGTAATCAGCGCGACACCTGCGGAGCAGGCCGTACCGTTGCTGGTCAACTTATCGGCTACCCTTGCTGATCTTGCACGATCAGCACAGCAGACGCCTTGCTGGGTGGCGATGCTCAGTGGCATACAGGATACGCCAATCGCAGGCTCGCCCATGATCGACCGGATCATCGCCAATCATTGCAAATACGGTCGGGCTAATACGCCCGTTTATGTGGCATACGCGACAGAAGCATGGTCTGTCGAGCATCTGGAAGACAGCGCAGACTCTGTGAAAGAGGCTTTTCTAACTGCCCTGCTTCCCGATCAGCGCCGCGAGGAGGTCACGTGTGAAGTTCATCGCTGGCGCTACGCACGCGGCGGACTCGGGCTGGCTACGCCATGGGCATGGGATGCGTCCGCCAGAATCGGCCTGTGCGGGGACTGGCTGGGTGCGGGCTCGGTGGAAAGTGCGTGGCTGAGTGGTTGTGGCATAGCGAATCAGTTCCTTGCAGGCAACTAAACCGCCACCCCCGCAAAACACACTTCCAGCATATGAGCGATGATCTCCGCGTCGTCCATTTTCGAGTAGGTTCGCAGGTACTCCACAGTGGGATCGCAGGTGCGCGCATAGTAGCTGAACAGAATCACATCATCCGGCAGATCGCTGCGCAGTTCCCCTGCCGCCTTGGCCGCCTGCACAATCTTCTTCAGTTGTTTATTCAGCGACAGCACCAGTGCCACGTAATGCAGATTGCGCATCAGCATATCGCGAACATGCTGGGCAGTTGAAGGCAGGAACGGCAGACCGCCTTTCAATCGCACGTCCAGCGCCCAGCTCAGCAACACCTTCAGTTTCGCCAGTGGCGACATCGTATCCGGCAAACCCTTCAGCTGATCAATGGCCTCACCCAGTAGGCGGATCATCGCCGCGCCTACTAGTTCTTCCTTAGATTTGAAGTGTTTATACAACACCGGCTTGGAGATACCGACCAGATTGGCCACGTCATCCATGGTCATCAGATCAAAGCCCTTTTCGGCGAGCGTCTGCGCTGTGGCATCGAGAATCGCGGTCTCGCGAAGCTTGAAGGCTTGATCCTTGAAGCTGAGTTTGGAAAAAATACTCATCGGTAGCAATCGTTACTGGTTGGTAGTTTTATTTAAGACGTAGTATGATCAGGATCATAGCACTGGCAGATGCGCTGTGCACAGCCAGACATATCAATCGAATGCGCAAGTCCATCGATCGCGCCAATGGGGATTCACATAATGCACGCTCCTTCCTCCACACCCGCAACCGGCCAGCAACGCATCGCCGTCATCGGGGCGGGCATTTCCGGTCTGGCCAGTGCGTGGTTGCTGGCAAAAAAGCATCAGGTGACGCTGTTCGAGGCCAATGCCTATGCCGGTGGCCATACCAATACGGTGGATGTCACCCTGAATGGCGTCACCGCACCTGTGGATACCGGCTTTCTGGTCTTCAACGAACGTACCTACCCCAATCTGCTGGGCCTGTTTGCCGAACTAGGGGTGCAGCGTCACGAAAGCGAGATGACATTTGCCGTATCGATGGATGGCGGCAAGCTGGAATGGGCGGGGAATAATCTCGATACGCTGTTTGCGCAGCGGCGTAATCTGCTGTCGCCACGATTTCACGGCATGGTGCAGGACATCCTGCGCTTCAATCGCGAATCGGCTCGCTATCTCACGCTTTCGACTGATCTTACACTGGGCGAGCTGCTGAAACAGGAAGGCTATGGCGCAATGTTTGCCGATGCCTACCTGCTGCCGATGGCAGCCTGCATCTGGTCGTGTCCGTCTAACGAGATGCTGGGTTTTCCGGCCGTCAGCTTTATCCGTTTCTGCCACAACCATGGTCTCTTGCAGATCAACAATCGCCCGCAGTGGTTTACCTTGGCCGGAGGCGGCCGCGATTATGTGCGGCGCATGATGCCGCAGATTCAGCAGGTGCGACTCAATACACCGGTACGTGCGGTGGTACGCGGAGCAGATGGCATCACGGTACGCACCGATGCCGGTAGCGAGACCTTTGATGCCGTGATTTTTGCCACCCATGCCCCGACCACGCTGGCCATCCTGCAGGATGCATCCGACGAGGAGCGGCAGATACTGGGCAGCGTGCGCTACCAGACTAATATTGCCTGGCTGCATACCGATCCGGCTTTGCTGCCTGTTCGCCGCAAAGTGTGGTCAGCCTGGAATTATCTGGGCGGGGCCGCGGTATCCGGCGTGCGGCCAGTGTGCGTCAGCTATCTGATCAATCAGCTACAGCCCTTGCCCTTCAGCCAGCCTGTGGTGGTCACCCTGAATCCCTTCCACGATCCAGCGCCCCATACGCAACTGGCGCGCTTCGAGTACGAACATCCGGTGATGGATACGCCTGCTGCGCAGGCTCAGGCAGCGCTACCCTCGATTCAGGGCAAAGGCGGCATCTGGTATGCCGGCGCATGGACGGGCTACGGTTTTCATGAAGATGGCCTCAAATCTGCACTACGTGTGGTGGCTGATTTTGATGCGCTTCCCGTCTGGGCGACCCTGTGATGGACGCCGCCTTTATTCTCCGTGGACAGGTGATGCACGAACGGCTGCGGCCGGTGTTCAACCGCTTTGTCTATCCGGTGTTCTGTGTTCGGGTGAATCTGGAGCGGCTCGATGCCCTGCCCGCCCACGGTCTGGCCATCAACCGGCGCGGCATGCTGGCCCTGTTCGAGCGCGATTACGGCCCGCGAACCGGCACGCCGCTCGCACCCTGGTTCCGTGCCCTGCTGGCCGAGCATCAGATTGAATGCGATGGCGAAATCTGGCTGCAGACCTTCCCCCGCGTGCTGGGCTTTGCCTTCAACCCGGTGAGTTTCTGGTATGCGCATGGGGCAGATGGCTCGATCCGTGCGGTGCTGGCCGAGGTGAATAACACCTTTGGCGAAACCCACCGTTACCTGCTCTCCACCCGCAATGGCGGTGCAATCGGGGAAGACAGCGTGCTACTGGCGCGCAAGGTGTTTCATGTTTCCCCCTTCTGCGAGGTTCAAGGCCACTATCGCTTCCGCTTTCGCGACACTGTGAAGCATGCCTTTGTCTCGATTGATTACGCCGACGATACTGGCCCGCTCATACGCACGGCCATCGGTGGCACACGCCTTCCGCTTGCCAGACACATTGTCTGGCAGCAGTTGCTGTCCATGCCCTTTCTCACGCTGGGCGTGGTGTGGCGGATTCACTGGCAGGCGCTGAAGCTCTGGGTACAGCGCGTACCCTTCTTCAGCAAGCCGGTTCCGCCGTCTGTTTCCCTGACGTTATCGAATTCGCAGGAGCGCCGATCATGAGCGAGCTCAGTACCCATCTCAATATGCCTGAACGAGTACCGATGGCGGGCAGGCTGTTTATTGCCGCCCTCAGCCGCATGAAAGTCGGGCACGTTAGCGTGACCACGCCCGAAGGTCATCAGCTGACCTTCGGCGATTTACATGCACAACCGGCCGCTTCGCTGACAATTCACGACTGGGGTGCCTGCAAGCGGATTCTGGTGGCAGGCGATATCGGCTTTGCCGAAGCCTGGCGTGCCCGCTGGATTGATACACCCAATCTGACTGACTTGCTGAAGCTGGCGATCCGCAACGAATCCGCACTGGAAGGTTTGGTTTCGGGCAAGCGGCTGGCCTCGATCTGGTATGCCATCCTGCACGCCTTCCGCCGCAATACCAAACGCGGCAGCCAGCGCAATATTCATGCACATTACGACCTGGGTAACGATTTCTACAAGCTTTGGCTCGATCCGAGCTGGACGTATTCCAGTGCCATTTTCAATGGTCGATTTGATCAATCGCTGGAAGCCGCACAGGGTGCCAAGTACCAGCGCATCATTGATCAGCTGGGCTTGAAGCCCGGCATGCGCGTACTCGAAATTGGCTGTGGCTGGGGCGGATTTGCCCTGCATGCCGCGCGTCAGGGCATTCAGGTGCATGGCATCACGATTTCCAGGGCGCAATTCGACATCGCCACCAAACGCATCGCCGACGCCCACCTCACCCATTTCGCCAGCTTCGAGCTGCGCGATTACCGGGATCTGGACGGTAGCTGGGATGCGATTGTGTCCATCGAAATGTTCGAGGCCGTCGGTGAATCGTACTGGAAGACTTACTTCCGCAAAGTGCACGACTTGCTGCGTCCCGGCAGACAGGCGCTGATCCAGTCGATCACCATTGGGGAATCACGCTTTGCCAGCTATCGCGCCAGCAGCGATTTTATCCGCGAATACATCTTCCCCGGCGGCATGCTGCCAAGTCCCGAGCGCTTTATCGCAACGGCTGCGTCAGCCGGCCTGCAAACCCATGACAACTTTGCCTTTGGCCCGGATTATGCGGAAACGCTACGCCGGTGGCGTCATGATGTCGACACCCATGCGCAGCAGATTGCCTCACTGGGGTTCGACGATGCCTTCATGCGTATCTGGCAATTGTATCTGTGCTATTGCGAGGCTGGCTTTGACGAAGGCCGCACCGACGTGAACCAGTTCCTGCTTACCCGCACGGAGCACACCTCATGAACTGGACCGCTTATGCAGTCGGCCTGTCTCTGATGGTGATACTGGGCCTGATGGGCTGGTTTATCAGCCTGTACCGCCGCAATGTCACCATTGTTGATAGCCTGTGGAGTTTGTTTTTTGTGCTGGGATGCTGGGCGTATCTACCAGACATCAGCGCCGTGGTGAGCCAACCCAAGACCGCACTGGTCATGACGCTGGTGCTGATCTGGGCGCTGCGTCTGTCCGGCTATCTCACCTGGCGCAATGGCAGCAAAGCTGAGGATCACCGCTATGCCGCGATCAGGGCGAACAACCCGCCCTTCTGGATCCGCAGCTTGTACATCGTCTTTCTGCTGCAAGCGACACTGGCCTGGCTGGTATCCATCCCGCTCTTCTATATCGCGCAGAATCCTGCCGGCCTGAATATGCTGGATGCGGTCGCTCTAATGCTATGGCTGCTGGGATTCGGATTTGAAGCGCTGGGCGACTGGCAGCTTGCGAGGTTCAAATCTCGCCCGGACAGCAAGGGCAAAGTCATGCGTAGCGGCGTGTGGGCCTATACCCGCCATCCCAATTACTTCGGCGAAGCCTGTATCTGGTGGGCCTACTACTTGTTTGCCTGCTCAGCCGGTGGCTGGTGGACGTTCCCCGGCCCCTTGATGATGAACTGGCTGTTGCTGCGCGTGAGCGGCGTGGCGATGCTGGAAAAGGATATTGGCGCGCGTCGCCCCGAGTATGCAGAGTATATCCGGACGACACCCGCGTTTGTGCCCTTTGTACGCCGCGTGATACATGCCTCGCCGACTAAGGGCTGACTCACGCAAACCGCGCAAATTACGCCTTTGCAAATGTCCCCACTAAAGAGCCCTGGCCTTCCAAGGGCTTTTTGGCTTTTCAGACCAGACAACGGCGCAATCCCCTCTAGGACTTAAGTGTTATCATCGCCCACTTAACTCCTCCGCTCCGCACCCCGCTGACGGTTCCCAATCTCCTCATGTGGTTGTTTCAATGATTATTCTGAAAAATGTGGTCTTGCGCCGTGGCAGCAAGGTGTTGCTGGGGGATGCGTCTGTGACTCTGACGCCGGGCGAGAAAGTGGGGCTGGTGGGGCGCAATGGCGCGGGGAAATCGTCGCTGTTTGCCATGCTCAATGGCACCCTGCACGAGGATGGCGGCGAATTCTCGATTCCTTCGCAATGGCGGATGGCGCAAGTCGCGCAGGATATGCCGGAAACCGAGGAAACCGCGACCCAATTCGTGGTCGCCGGGGACACCGCCTTACTGGAAGCCATGCGCGAAGTGGAAGCTGCCGAGGCCAGCGACGACGGCATGCGGATGGCGCACGCCTATATGGCGCTGAACGATGTTGGCGCACATGATGCGCCGGCTCGTGCGCAGGCGCTGATTTTGGGTCTAGGATTTACCGTGGCCGAGCTGGATCAGCCGGTCAATAGTTTCTCCGGTGGCTGGCGCATGCGTCTGCAACTGGCGCGCGCGCTGATGTGTCCGTCAGATTTACTGCTGCTCGATGAGCCAACCAATCACCTGGATCTGGACGCACTGGTGTGGCTGGAAGCCTGGCTCAAGCAATATGCAGGCACGATGGTGGTCATCAGCCATGACCGCGAGTTTCTCGATGCCATCACCAATGTGACGCTGCACATCGACAATGGCCGACTGGTGCGTTACGGCGGCAATTACAGTAAGTTCGAAGACATGCGTGCCGAACAGATGCTGCTGCAACAGGCCGCGCTGGCACGTCAGGCGGACAAGATCGCACATCTGCAAAAGTTTATTGATCGCTTCAAGGCCAAAGCCAGCAAGGCCAAACAGGCACAGAGCCGCGTCAAGGCGCTGGAGCGCATGGAAAAGATCGCGCCAGTGCTGGCCGATGCCGAATTCCAGTTCGAATTCAAGGAACCAGCCAGTCTGCCCAATCCCATGCTCACCCTGTCTTCAGCCGCGATGGGTTATCCGCCAGTTGAAGATGCGGATGTGGCTTCCCTGCCGACCACCATCATCCAGAATGTGAACCGTTCGGTGCTGGCGGGTCAGCGCATCGGTATTCTGGGTGCCAATGGTCAGGGTAAATCGACGCTGGTTAAAACCATCGCAGGTGCACTGAAGTCGATCACAGGTGAAATCATTCAGGGCAAGGGTCTGAACATCGGCTACTTCTCTCAGCAGGAACTCGATGTGCTGCGCCCCGAAGATAATCCACTGGAACACATGATCCGTCTGGTACGCGATACACCTGTGGCCATGCGTCCGGGCTATAACGATTGCCGCGAGCAGGGTCTGCGCAATTTCCTCGGCACCTTCAATTTCAGCGGGGACATGGTGAAGCAGGCAGTGGGCAGCATGAGCGGCGGCGAGAAAGCGCGGCTGGTGCTGTGCATGATCGTGTGGCAGCGCCCTAACCTGCTGCTACTGGATGAGCCGACCAATCACCTGGATCTCTCCACCCGTGAAGCGCTCAGCGTCGCCTTGAATGAATTTGAAGGCACCGTGATGCTAGTCAGTCATGACCGTGCATTATTGCGCTCGGTGTGTGATGAGTTCTGGATGGTATCGCGTGGCGGCGTAAAGGATTTCGACGGCGATCTGGACGATTATCAGGTCTATTTGCTGGAAGAAGCGAAGCGTCGCCGCGAGGCTGCCAAGCAAAGTTGAGGCGTACCGCCAGTACATTTGCACAAGCGCCCCTCGCTACCAAAGCAGGCGTGAATCTGCACACCTGATTCACCCTTTCTATCGAACACGCATCATGCGATTTCTGAGCGTCCGATGCGTGTTTGCACATCTACGCCATGCCTATCCTCCCGCTTTGTCGCGAAAAACGGGACAGTATCCGCTTCGCTCATTTTCCGGGCATCTGCATTCGCAGCGTCCTCTCTGCTCAATCGCAACAATTTCGCAACACCGTTAAAAATACCACTTTTCACTATATTTCGAAAATCCGCCAACAGCGCCGTCACTTCATTAATACCACCTATCCATGCCACGTATTGGGGTGCGATTGAATCCCGATAGATATCAAATATCTGTGCCAATATATTTTTGCAGCAAGCATCCCTCTGAGCCTGCCCACGCAAGACCAGTGCCGTTTTATTTGGCACAGGCAACCAAGATCATGCGTGAAACATCAAAATCAGAGGGCCAAAAGCAAGACAAAACAGGAGATGACTCATGAAAAAAGCAGCCGCACTCGGCTTGTCCCTTTGCGTATTCGCAGCCCTGCAAACATTTGCAGCCGATGTTTCATCGGTGAAGGGTCAGGATATTGGCAGCATTTCAAACGTACTCGACGGCCTGACTCGACAGCAGCCCGCAAAACGCGCCATGTTCATTCAGGGCAGCAACGGAGCTCGCCTGTCTACGCGCGTTCGTGACTTTTACCGTAAAGATGGGCGCGTATCCCTCTCGGGTGAGGCGCTGGATATTCCCAACTCCCAGTTCATGCTCAAGGGGAGCGAGAATAAGCTGTATGGATGGCTCATTCTGCATGACACCAAGCAGGCATACGAGTACACCACGGATGCAACCGGACATCTGATTATGACACCGGTTGCCATTAGCAAGATCGTACCGGACTACGACGAATCATTCAGCAAAGCCGCAGAGCGCGCTATCAAGGCCACTGCAACCGCTACCGTTGCTCACCCTGTTTATAGCTCGATGGCATTGCGCCAGGCGCCACACATCGGCCCGTACAATAACGAAGATGTAACGAAGCTCGAATCCAAGCCCGGCAGCCCGTACGTTTTCTATCTCAATACCGCAGCCGTGATGAGTGGCAATACCCCCATCAATGGCGTCACCAAAGAGCAGATGTATCGTGCATGGCAAGCCACTGCCGACCAGTACTCCATGCTCAATCTGAACGTCACCACCAATAAGGCGGTGTACGACGCAGCCAAAGCAGCCAATGTCACCCGCACGGGTGTCATCAACTTTGTGAATCAGGATGGCCGATCAAATGCCCCTTTGCACGCATTTGGGACGACATCGGCGGGCACACTGTACCGCAATCCGGCCACCGGGTTTGATTATGGCTACGGCATCGGCATGACCTGTGCGCACGAAGTCGGTCACGAAATGGGGATGTCCCACGATGGCGGCGGCACCGGTGGCGAATACTACGAAGGCATTGCCGCCTATCAGTGGGGCCCGATCATGGGCAACTACTGGATGGGCGCATCATGGACCAATCAGCTGTTTACATGGAGCCGCGGCGAATACAGCACCGCATCCAATCAGGAAGATGATCTGCGCATCATGAGCGTAGACGAAGGCGTGCCGTATATGGCCGACGACAATCCCACCGACAAACCGCTGGTAGTCGGCTCGGACGGTTCCATTGATCCGACCCGCAACTTCGGCCAGATCGAGCGCAATACCGATACGGACACCTTCACCTTTACCGTGCAAACCGGTGGCCGCCTCAATCTGCGCGTAGACCCGATCGAATACCTGCGGATGCTGGACGTGGATGCCTCGATTCTGGATGCCAGCGGTGCAGTCGTCGCACGCAGCAATCTGGCGGTGAATCGTTCCGCTGAATTTGTGAATCTGAATCTGGCTGCTGGTAATTACCGTCTGGTGATCAAAGGCGGCGCAGAAGGCACACCACAGAACGGCTTCTCCAACTATTCCTCGCTGGGCTGGTATGCCATGAAGGGTACCTTGGAGGGCGGAATCGTGCCGCCAAGCGATCCAGTCCTGTCCAACAATGTTGCACTAGGCGGACAGACCGCTACAGCAGGTACCTGGAAGTACTACACCATCGATGTGCCTGCTGGCAAAACGTCGCTGACTGTATCGACAGCAGGCTCAACAGGCGATGCCGACCTGTTCGTACAAGTGGGTGCCAAGCCAACCACCAGCAGCTACAAGTGCAAGTCCGATGGACCAACTGCAACCGAATCCTGCTCGATTGCCAACCCGGCTGCAGGCAAATACTACGTTGGCGTATACGCGTATAGCGCATTTAACAACCTGAGTGTGACCGCAAAGTATTGATCACACGGTAAAAAGCAGGGCGCGTACCGATCTAGTAGCGTGCCATCTCCAGTGAGCGGGGATGGCACGCTTTTTCATGGGCAAGCAGGTGCTCAGACGATGCGCTAGAGCGAAAGCTTTTCTTTAAGCTCCAATAAATTGCGCCGCGAAATCTCCAGTGTTTTCCGGTCATCCATTACGGCTTTCCAGGCAAAATTGAGTGTTTCCTCAATGCCAATGAGGTGGTTCAGATTCACGATATGCTGACGGCTGATCCGGAAAAAATGTGCATCCGGCAAGCGCGCCTCGATGCTATTCATCGACTTTTTAACGTACGCGCGCTTATCGTCGAAGTACACAATCACATAATTTTTGCAGCTTTCCAGATAGCGGATGCTCGAAAGTGCAATCAGGTGGCACGCATCGCCATCCTTGATAAATATCCGGCTGCTGAGAGAAAGCGGACTATTGTCCTGCGGGGCCTCCGCCTGCTGCGCAGTCAATTTGGCAACCGCCATCGCCAGCCGATCCTGGCTGATAGGCTTGAGCAGATAATCGACTGTATTGAACTCGAATGAGCGGATCGCATATTCTGCAAACGCAGTCGTAAAGATGATTTTCGGGGTGTAATCCAGCTGTCCGAGTAACTCAAACCCCGAGCCGCCCGGTAGATGGATATCGAGAAACAGGACATCGGGCTGCAGTGCCTGAATGAGCGGCAAGGCTGCTTCAGGCTCATCAGCTGCGCCCACTACTTCAATCACCCCTTCGAATGCGCCCAGCATGCGGATCAAGCCTTCGCGCGCCAGTCGGGAATCCTCAATCACCATTGCCTTCAGCATGGACGTGCTCCGGGTATACGCATTCTGACCACAAAGGTATCGCCTTTATCAGAAACGATCAGCGTTGCGCTGGGGCCGAACAGCAATCCGAGACGACGACGAATATTGTCCAGCCCAATCCCTTCACCCGGTGACACCAGCCCGGATGGGGGCGCCTTGTCATTGCATACTTCCACCACGCAGATTGACCCTTCCGCTCGCACAGCCAGCGTGAGGGTGCCACCTCTCGGACGTCCTTCCAATCCATGTTTGATCGCATTTTCTACCAGCAGCTGAATGGACATCGGCGGAATCGCCACCTGCAGCATCTCCGGATCAATCGATCGCTCCACGCTTAAACGCGCCTCCATCTGAATTGCCATCACAGCCAGATAGCGATCGACCATTTCCATCTCTTCCGCCAGCGGGACCGTATCCCGCCTACTCGACTGCAAAGAATAGCGAAGCAAATCCGACAGCTGCGTCACCATCTGTTCGGCCATCCGGCCATCTTCATGAATCAGAAAACGAAGGTTATTCAGTGCATTAAACAGAAAATGCGGATTGAGCTGATTTGCCAGCGTAGCGAGACGCGCTTCTTTGAGATGGTTTTGCAGACGCAGGTTGGCAAGTTCTGCCTCCCGTGCCCGACCATTCGCAACGGCACTCATGAAGATAAAAATCCAGGCGCAGACAAACAGCTGATTCGATAGTCCGTTCCCGACGATCATCTTCAGCGCCACGAGTCCGGGCAATTTTTGCGACATGGTGACCAGATAGACCGTAGCCGCGATCATCATACCCGCCAGTGTTCCGTACACCAGCGTCATCAGGGACAGCTTGCCCCATCCCTTCTCCGACCAGTTCCGCCGAAGAAATGTCCGGCGAAATAGCAGCACACTCAGGGTATAGGGGACCATCCACACCAGCGTCGCCACTGCATCTTTGACGATGCTGTTCCCCCACATCCAGGCAGACAGCATTTGCGTTGCCACAATAAGCAGCATGCCGCCTGCATGCATCTGCCAGAAGCGGCGTTCGGTCGGCCAGAAACGCGGAGCAATCAGCTCATTCATCGGAAAACATCCATTCATCACAAAGGATATAACGCATGCAGTGTATGTCCTTGTGAAGATCCGAATCCACTGTTGCCGCGCACACCCACCCGTTTTTTGCAATCAATGGCACACGTTTTATCGCCGCTCAAACCGCTAATCCAGATATTCATCCCCCGCAGACACCATCCGGCACCTTTTTGAAACAGCGCCGCCCTCCAGTCGAATAATCCGCTCACATTCAAGTTCTGGAGCGCATCATGCTTTCACACCTGCCCACCCGTACACTGTCTATTCTGGCGCTGGCCATTTCGACCCTGTATGCCGCCCCATTGCCATCCGGTCTAGACCTCTCAGGCTTTGATCCTGCTGTCCGGATTCAGGACAATCTGTATCAGGCCGTCAACGGCGGATGGTTACAGCGTACCGAGATTCCAGCAAACAAACAGGCGGTTTTCGGAGATGATCCGCTGGTACGCACTCAGGCTCGGATCAGTACCATCGTGCATGAACTGGCACAGCAAAAGCATATCAAGCGTGGCAGTATCGGCCAGCAAGTGGGTACATTCTATGCGGCCTGGATGAATACAGACGCCATCGAGCGCGCAGGTATGGCGCCCGTCAAGGCCGCACTGCGTTCGCTGGACGCGGTTGCGACACTGGACGCGCTTGCCAGCTGGCAGGGCGACATGCAGGGCATTGTCGAGACCCCTATCTTCATGCAATTCGTACTGCCAGACTTCAAGCAGCCCACGCTTCAGCGCGTCTATACCGGACAGGGCGGACTGGGTTTACCGGGCCGGGATTACTATCTGGATGAGTCTAACCCTGCATTCGCAACAGCACGCACGGCCTACCTGACGTACCTGACTACACTGGCCACTCGGATTGGCCTTGCACATCCGGAAGCCACAGCCCAAGATGTATTCGCACTGGAAAAACAGATCGCTGCCCTTCATGTGCCGATTGAAGATACCCGCGATCCGGGCAAGATGTACAACCCGCTCAGTGCAACCGGCCTCGCAGCCCAAGCGCCGGGATTTGACTGGACGCGCTTTCTGAAATCAGCCGGACTGAATCCGTCACAACCCGTCGTCCTCACCACACCCACTACTGCAACCGGTCTCGGCAAACTCTACCAGTCCGTCCCGCTCACTACCTGGAAAGCCTACTTCTCACTTCGCCTGTTAGATGGCGCAGTGGCAGTCCTGCCATCGGATGTGCGTTTAGCCAGTTTTGCTTTTCACGGCACGGCGCTATCGGGGATGCGTGCAGAAACACCGCGTGAAGCGAAAGCCATTGACACGCTGAACAACCTGCTCGGCGAACCGCTCGGGCGCCTCTATGTCGAGCGATATTTCCCGGCAGAAGACAAAACACATGTGGAACGCATGACCCAGGCGCTGCTGACCGTCGCCAGACAATCCATCCGCCAGAATAGCTGGATGGCCGACAGTACCCGCCAGCATGCACTAGCAAAACTCGATAAGTATCAGGTCAAGGTGGGTTATCCATCACGGTGGCGTGACTACAGTCACCTGAACATTCTACCCGGCGATCCGCTTGGTAATCTGCATCGCACCAAGCGTCACGAATGGCTGCTGCAGGCCGCCAAAGCGGGGCAGCAAGTCAACCGCGAAGACTGGATGATGACGCCCCAGACCGTGGATGCCTACTATGATCCGATGGCCAATGCCGTGAACCTTCCCGCCGGATTCCTGCAAGCACCGATCTTTGATCCTGCTGCTGACGATGCATACAATTACGGCGCACTAGGCACGCAAATCGGCCACGAAATCAGCCATGGTTTCGACAATCTCGGTAATCAGTTTGATGGAGATGGCGTGTTTTCGGACTGGTGGCAGGCGTCGGACAAAACGACCTTTGCCCAGCTTACGGCCAAACTGGTTGCCCAGTTCAATCAGTATGAAGCACTGCCGGGCGCCCGTATCGATGGACAGCGCACACTGCCGGAAAATCTGGCCGATCTGGCTGGCGTACAGCTGGCGTTTGCGGCTTATCAGGCTTCACTGGGCGGCAAACCATCGCCCGTGATTGATGGCTACACCGGCGAACAGCGCTTCTTTCTAGCGTATGCGCAAAGCAAGCGCAGCAAACTCCGGCCGGAGCTGCAGCGCCAGCTGCTAAGTACCGACGTGCATGCACCGCAATTTTGGCGAGCCAATGGTGCAGTCATCAATAGTGACGGGTTTCAATCCGCGTTCTCTCTGCAACCGGGTGATGCCCTGTTCAAACCCGCGAATGAACGACTGAGGATGTGGTGATCCGCTAGACAGGCGGGAGCATCACCCCCATCCCGCCGCACACCAGCACCACCAGCCAGGGCGGGCTGCGCCAGTGTAATAAGGCAAGCAGCGCCGCTCCGGCCAGCAGAACATCCTGCAGATGGTGAATTGCGCTGATGATCACCGGCGAGATGAATGCAGCCAGCAGCAGCCCCACCACGGCTGCATTCACGCCATCCAGTGCTGCGCGTGCGCGCAAGGAGTGGCTCAATTGCGTCCAGAATGGCAATGCGCCAAATAGCAATAGCGCCCCGGGCAAAAATGCAGCGATCAGACACACCATTCCGCCCACCCAGCCACCGGGCGTACCATGCAGTGACGCCCCCAGAAACGCGGAAAATGTAAACAAGGGGCCCGGCATTGCTTGTGTGACCCCATATCCCGCTAAAAAGGTTTCTCTGTCCACCCATCCAGCCGGGACAACAGCGGCCTGCAACAAGGGCAGGAAAACGTGCCCGCCCCCAAAAACCAGTGCACCCGCGCGATAGAAGGCATTGAACACCTCAAGGCCGTGTACGCCACTTGCCTTTGCCAGAACCGGCAAGCCTGTCAGTAAAATCGTGAAGGCGGCCAGCCAGAACAGTCCCGTTCGACGGCTCATATACGGCAATGCAACGCGTATGGACAAGGAGTCTGGCAAGCGCAATCCACACCATCCCGCCGCACCCGCCAATAGCAGAATACCGATCTGTACACCGGGCAGCGGCAGGCTGAATGCAACAACCGCGGCAATCAGCATGATCAATACACGCGGCACATCCGCACATAGCGTCTTTGCCATCCCCCACACCGCCTGGGCAACAACCGCTACGGTAGCCACTTTCAATCCATGAACCACACCCGCGGACACCAGGGACGACAGGCGCTGCATGCTAGATGCCAGCACGATCAGCATCATGGCAGAGGGCAGCGTAAATCCTAGCCAGGCTGCTAGCGCCCCCGCATAGCCTCCGCGCATCCAGCCCAGCGCCAAGCCCACCTGACTGCTCGCAGGCCCCGGCAGGAACTGGCACAGCGCAACCAGATCGGTATAGGCCGATTCACTCAGCCATTGCCTGCGCCTGACAAAGGTTTCCCTGAAAAAGGCCAGATGGGCGACCGGGCCACCAAAAGAGGTCAACCCAAGTCGCAGGAAGATAAAAAAAATGGATAGGGACTGATCAGGCTTCACCGCAGCAATCCGCACAATCGAAACACCCATGATATCGCGAGTCAGTGACTAGCCGGGCGAATGTGCAAGGGGTGCATGTGCGTCCCGCGCCTCTTGAAAATGCGTTTGATTGTCCTTCTCAGCATGATGTGGAAACAACTGCACCAGCACCCGTTGCAAACTGGCCTTCCCTGGGCGCTCCACAAACACGCATTGCTTGCCGGTTCGCTTGCAGAAGTCTTTTACGCGCCAGTAGGCATCGTGACTGATACAGCCCGTCTGGCAGATCACCAGATCGGCAGCCGCGAGCCCCGGCTCCAGCTGATTGAGATTCTGCTCTACCCCGCCATCATGAAAGGCAAAACTGCCGCCAGCACGCTGGATCAATTGCCGGTAGGCTGCCACCAGTCCGCCTCGCCCGCCTACGCACATCACCTTCTTTTCGGATAAGGCAGGCAAAGAAGCAACCGCCTCATCCTCCTCGCGTTCTTCATCCTGTACCGGGAAGGACACGTTCACCCGACGCAAGACGACACTCAGTTCTCGCTCAAGCTGCAATATTTGCGTATGGCGGTCGCGCAGGCGACTTTCCAAATCGGCCACGCGTTCGGCAAGGCGCTGCCGCGTGTCCAGATCCGGCACCTGTTCACGCCAGGCAGCCATCTCTCGTTGAAGCGCCACAATGGTGTGCTCGCGCGCCGCCAGTTGCCCTTGCAAATGACCCTGCATACTGTGCAGGCTATCCAGTTCGGCCTGTTTTTCGGCTACAAACTCGGTGAAGCGCGTCTGTACTTTTCCCAATTCTGCAGCCAGTACCTTATTCTCACGCAGCAAGGCCTCAACCTGCAGCCGATCTGTTCGGGCGCACGCGCCCGCCTGATGCTGGATCATATGGACTCTCCGGCAAATCAGTTCCAGGGTCTGCGCGCAACAGGCGGGATGGGTCACCGCAGCCCAGAGCGCACCCGCCATATGCCCTCGCGCCTCTTCATCCAGCCACGCGGACAGAATTGCCTCACTACTCTGCAGGGCACGGAATCGGTGAATCATCTGCGCGTGGCGCTGCTCAAGATCGGCCTGAATGGCTTCGGATATGCGATTCTTGAAGCGGCACTCACTCACCGCCCCGACATGCAGCTCATAGTCATCGCCGACTGTCCGTCCGCGCAGCGCCTTGTTCACCAGCGCCCGCAATACGGGTAGCGGAATGCAGACGCCGATCACCGGACAATGACATCCCTCCGGTATCTCCCAGAGCTTGCGCCGGTGCTTGCCTGACAGATTCAGCACCCCCTTGGGATCGCGGGCAAAGTGAGGTACAAGCGGCTGTTGCGCGTCAAGATCACACATGATGAGCTCCCGTTGCGATCAGTGCGCGCGCCGATACGCGCTGGCCCCAGCCTCGCGGTGGCAACTCAGACGAATGCGTGCCAGCTCTTCGATGCGCGGTCTGGCGGTGTTGAGCAGCGCAGACAGTGCATCGAAATCATCGGGATCCAGATTCAGCATGACATGCGGCATAGCCACATGTACACGGCCGCATTCCGTGCAGACAATCACTTTGCCAGCGGCATTACTGGCAATGGACAGATGGCGGCAACCGGACTCATACTCGTTTTCTTGCACATTCAACATGCGTGTACTCCTAATTATGGCGGGCGATCACAGGGCGTTCCCCCATCCCTGTGCCGAGGATGTACTCACATACTAAATGATAATGATTCGTATTTGCAATACTTATTCGAACAAGATCCACGCCCGGAAATCGCGCTCCCCTGGCGCCGAAAAGCTCACGACCCGCGACTCGGGCGCTCGGGTCGCCCATCCCTGATCAAGCACATGCACCAGCATCGCGCGCCCCAGCTTTCCCGCCAGATGATGGCGCCGCTCACTCCAGTCCAGACAGGGCCGACTCAGGGGCCGGCGCCCCGTCATCTGTGCAGTGTCGATGCCAGATTGTGCCAGCCAGTCCAGCCCTCGGTCTGTCAGCGTGATAGCGTCATCCTGTTTGGATAGGAGCTGCCGCGACAGCATGGCATCGTAAGCCACCACAGCCAGCTCACCCGCCAGATGATCGTAACAGGTGCGCGCCTTGCGCAGCGCAGGCTGGCGCGGCCCCACCTGCTGATGCGGGGTAGCGGTCTGCTGGGATAAGCCCATCAGGGCCTCCAGCACCTGAGCAACTTCAGTACTCGCGAGCCTGTAATAGCGATGCCGCCCCTGCTGCTCGCAGGCAAGCAAGCCGCCTTCCAGCAACTTGGAAAGGTGTCCACTGATTGTTTGCTTGGTTACACCGGCGCGATTTGCGAGTTCGGTTACGGTGAGGGCCTGACCAGCCATTAAGGCAGACAGTGCCTCGGCACGGGCAAAATCGCCGATCAGTGCAGCAATGCGGACCAGATTTGGAGTGTCGTTCATGGTTCGATCCTCGCCGAACCATCTGCATGCGTCAAGTTGCTATCGTGCGGTCTGTCCAAACCAAGGAGCAGCACATGGCCCTCACCTGTTTCATCCGCTACGAAATCGATCCTTTCCAACGCGCAGCATTTGACCTGTACGCACAGAACTGGGGTCGCATCATCCCCAAATGCGGCGGACACCTGATCGGCTATTTTCTGCCGCACGAAGGTAGCAACTACGTCGCCTGGAGCCTGATCTCATTTGATAGCCTCGCCGATTACGAAGCGTACCGCGCCCGGCTCAGACGTGATCCGGAAGGCGCCGCCAACTTCGCCTTTGCGCAAGAAAAGCGCTTCATCCTCAAGGAAGAACGGACCTTTGTAGAAAATGTCGCCGGTACCATCGGTATTCCCCCTGTGATGGGTGGCACAGCATGATTGCCGTGATCTTCGAAGTCCGGGTTCACCCGAACCACCAGCAGGATTATCTCGACACAGCAGCGGCTTTGCGTCCGCTTCTGGCAGAGATAGACGGCTTTATCTCCATCGAACGCTTTCAGAGTCTGGGTGAGTCCGGCAAACTGCTATCGCTGTCGTTCTGGCGCGACGAAGCAGCCGTGCAACAGTGGCGCACGCTGGAGGCACATCGGCTGGCACAAACGATTGGCAGGGAACGGGTCTTTACCGATTACCAGCTCAGTGTAGCAGAAGTCACACGCCGCTATGGCATGCATGACCGTCATCAAGCCCCACCCGACTCGCAAAAGGTGCATTCAAGCTAAGCACGGCATGACACCAGCCCCGCCACACAGCAGTGTGGCGGGAGGGGCGGACTATTCCGCCAACCGCGCCCTGATCCCCGGCACCATCCAGTCGATGAACGCCCGTAATTTTTGTGGCATATAAGCTTGTCCACCGTGCAATAAATGCACTGGCCACGGTGCAGGCTCGAAGGATTCCAATACAAGACTCAGCCGCCCCTCAGCCACAGCAGGCGCACACTGGTAGGACAGCACCCGGGTCAAGCCCAGCCCTGCAATGGCCGCCTCAATTGCTGCTTCGGCACTGTTGACCGACAGCCGGCAGCGCATGCCAATCTCCTCGCTCTGGCTCCCGACACCGAACTGCCAGCGCTGCGGCAGATACAGCCCGTCATAGTTGATACTGGTGTGCTGTGCCAGATCAGCGGGCACAGCAGGGATGCCGTGCCGGGCAAGATAATCCGGACTGGCACAGCACACTTGCCGGATTTGCCCCAGCCGGATGGCTACCATATTGCTATCGGGCAGCGGACCAATCCGGATGGCGGCGTCGATATGTTCTTCGAGCAAATGCGCGACGCGGTCGCTTAATACCAACCGGATCCGGATGTCCGGAAAAGCATTGAGAAAACTCAGTATCACTGGCTGCACATGCATGCGGCCAAACACTACCGGTGCAGTTACCACTAGTTCACCTTTGGGCTGGCTCAACTCACCGGTCGCGGCCCGCTCCAGCTCCCCCACCTCATCGAGAATCCGCCGGCACCCCCCCAGATAGTCTCGCCCCGCATCCGTCAGCGCCAGCTTCCGGGTAGATCGCATCAGCAATCGTGCCTGCAAATGCGCTTCCAGTTCGCCAATACGCCGGCTCACAGTCGCAACTGGCATCCCCACCACCCGAGCCGCCGCAGAAAACCCGCCATGATCTACGACCGCGACGAACAGCTTCATGGCATCGAGACGATCCATTATTTTCTCAATTATTGGAAAGATGATTCGCAATTTTGCCCAATTATCACATTCAGTGATAGTGCGTATTGTTCGGTTTGTCGATGCACACCACCCAACCGAAAGGCACTACACCATGACACATCTTCATATCGCCGCCACCATTGCCGACGCACCAGCCGCTGCGCAACCCTTACTGCAAGCCGTGCAAGGGCAACTGGGCGTCGTCCCCAATCTGTTCCGTCTGGTCGCCAATAGCCCGGCTGCACTCGAAGGCTATCTGAACCTCTCCGGCGCATTGGGCAAGGGCACACTGCCAGCGGCCACCCGCGAACGCATTGCCCTGGCCGTGGCCGAAATCAACCGCTGCGGCTACTGCCTGTCTGCCCATACCTATCTGGGCAAAAATCTGGCCGGCCTGAGCGAATCGGAAATGATCGCCAACCGCAAGGGTGCGTCCGAAGATGCCATGGCATCCGCTGCCGTCACCTTTGCAGCACAGGTCGTCAGCAAACGCGGACATGTCGGTACAGACGCGGTCGCTGCCGTGAAAGCTGCAGGCTATAGCGATGCCCAGATTGTAGAGATCGTGCTGCATGTGGCCCTGAACACCTGGACCAATTACATCAACTCTGTCGCAGGAACCGAGATCGACTTCCCCGAAGTTGCACCGTTTGCAGCCTGATCACCCACCACTTTTGCGCCCGGCGAAGCGATTCGCCGGGTGTTCAGCCACAGGAGTATGCACATGAGTCGCCCCCCGCTCCCGCCATTTACCCGTGAAACGGCGATCCAGAAGGTTCGCCTGGCCGAAGATGCATGGAACAGCCGTGACCCTGCCCGCGTCGCACTGGCCTATACACCAGATAGCCGCTGGCGAAATCGCGCCGAATTCATCGCCGACCGTGAAGCCATCGAAGCCTTCCTGACCCGCAAGTGGGCCAAAGAACAGCAATATCGGTTGATCAAGGAATTATGGGCGTTTGATGCAGACCGCATTGCGGTGCGATTTGCCTACGAATGGCAGGCAGAGGATGGCCAGTGGTACCGCAGTCACGGTAACGAAAACTGGGCATTCGATGCGGACGGGCTGATGAAAATCCGCCACGCCAGCATCAATGATCAGGTTATCAGCGAGGCAGACCGGCTATTTCACTGGCCGCAGGGACGCAGACCGGATGATCATCCGGGCTTGAGTGAACTAGGCCTGTAGCGGCCTGTAAGCAAGTGATAGAACGGGCCTACCCTGCGCCCGTTATCCGCTTATGCAGTGACGACACCAATCCGTACCAGCCAGCGCTCTGCCGCCTCTTCGCCGCGATTTCGCATCAGCCAGTCATATCCGGCATGGGCACAGTCATTGGTCAGGCTCGGCGAAAGCTGCATGGCCTCGTGCAGATAGTCGAGACCCACTTCGTTATTTTCGCTCAGGAGCACCCTGCCGTAGTAGAACACCGGCTTGGGATAACGCTCGCCAGAACGGTCAAGCAAATGCTTGAGAACAGGCTTGGCCTCGGCATGCGAGCGGAATTCGGACAGCAATAACGCATACTCCTGCGCCTCTCCCGCGGACAGGCTATCCAGCTGCAATGCAGATAACTCGGCAATTCGGGCCTGCCCCCGACTGTAACGGCGATGATAGTCTTGCCAGTTTTTCTTTTGTTCCGCCCACCATGCTTCGTCAAACTCACGTGCAAGCATATGGGCAAACTCGCCCAGCATGGCATCTGCCGCCGATACTTTTACATCCGGCGGCAATGCGGCAGTCTGGTCCAGCGCAGTGACACGTTCGCGCAGGCAGGGGTGGGTATCAAACACACCGGAATCCACTTTCCATGCTGCACGCAATTTCTCCTTCGTTGCCCATTCCATTTGCGTGGCACTGGCGATCTTGCGCAAGGTAGAAAATGGCATAAATGCTGGTGTTGATCGCTGCTTAACCTGATCGTACAGCTTCGGCCAGAAGGTCTCGCTCATCCATTCGCCGAGCAGCACACAGCGGATCAGCGCGCTGGCAGATGCTTCCGCACCCGCAGTGCGTGCGGACGCCGCATCTGCCTCATACTCGTTGGTTCGGGACAGAACAAAGGTATACGCGTTGTAATACGGACCAAATCGATCAAGGAGCGAAGCCAGTAAACCATTGACCATGTCTTCCTCACGATGCGCGCTGGCATGCGCCTGGACCGCACCAAAGGTAATCCGCTGCCGGTAGATCCAGCGGCTCAGCTTGCCGTGACTACCGCTCAGATGACCATACTCATGTGCGATGATGGACATCATTTCGCGCGGACTCATCGTTTGCAAAAACGGCAAGCCCAGCACCATATAATTGCGGTAGCCCCCGAAAAGGCCAAATCGCGGTACTTGCGAGATATAAGCGGAATATTCTCGGGTAATCAGTACCCGATAGATGGGTGGACCATTTTCCTGTTTACGCAAACCTTCCAGCCAGCGAAACAACTTGGGTGCCTCTGCAGCAGTAATCTCCCTGCCAGTGGGCACATCCAGCCGCATCATGAGCATTTTGCCAGTGGCATACAACACCGGAATCACCGTGATCGCAAAACCGGCCAGTATCAGCATGCCGCGCACCGAATGCGATTCAGTTACCCAGCCATAGAGCCATACGCCGACCAGACATAAGCCGGCCAGCAAACCAAAGAGCACCAGATACGCCGTCAGGCTGAATAAAATCACCTTGAGCCGGAATTGCCCCGGCTGCTCGCGTGCTTCCGCTTCAAGCGTCCACACGAGCATTTCATAATCGCTATCGTTCATCATCGAGTCATGCCACACAGATGCCGCAAGTGTGCCACCGAATGACGACGCCATACATCACAATCTATTCGATCAGCGCATTGACCCGAACAGGCAAAGGCGCTACGTTGATGAAAACAACACCCTATCCAGTCCATCCGGAGGAAACATGAAGCACCACATCATCGCCGTTGTACTGTTCGTGCTTGCCCTCATTGCCTATCAACAGGGGTTTAGCCACAGCTGGACAGCCTGTCTGATTGCTGGCGTGCTGCTGGAAGCGGGCGGTTGGATCAAGCTGGCAAGTGGATTGTCAGCCCGCCGGCGTGACAAGCACTCGACGCCAGCCGCCTGAAGCTCAAGCTGCCATCTGCAAGGGCCCGTAACCGGCACCTTCACTCTCGAAATTCACAATGGCTGCGCTGAGCAATTGTGCGCGGCCATCCTGCTTGTCCACGGAAAATCCCCACGACCGCAAATAGTCTGCCAGTTCGTCACGCCCCGCTTCACGCAGGTCACGCAGGGTCTGGAATGCAAATGCACGTTGATTCATGATGTCGCCTCTTCAGGTTGATATCCCTGCGGCATCGGTTGCAGTCGCAGGGCCAAGTGGATGGGCTTGTGACTTCATGTTGCACGCAAGGATATGAATGAAGACTGAATGTAATGCGTGTTGGAAGCGCGGCAGACTTGGGTTAGTCTCGTGAATCGCTGAAACTGACCAATATCCTTTCGGGAGATGCCATGCGCAGCACCATCCAATTCATGCTCATACTGGGCGCGGTAACTG
Organism: Burkholderiaceae bacterium DAT-1; assembly: GCA_019084025.1. Classification (NCBI taxonomy): domain Bacteria; kingdom Pseudomonadati; phylum Pseudomonadota; class Betaproteobacteria; order Burkholderiales; family Burkholderiaceae; species Burkholderiaceae bacterium DAT-1. Next base: position 125,985 of record JAHRBI010000004.1, on the reverse strand, counting down.
CCGTGTCGACTGCGGCCATCAGCGCTTCCTGTCCGGACATACCCGCGGATTCGCTCAAGCTTGTTAAAGGTAACCCGGTACGTGCTGCCCAGCGCGCAGCCAAATCCGCGCATCCGCAGTTGCTCGCCATTAGCGGGTTTGCCGTCGTCACCCCCGGCGTGCCGGAACTGGCGGGCTGCCCCTTCCCCAAGGATATGGTCAAGATCATTGCAGGCACATCGGACTCGGTCTGCGGCGAACAAGGTGTTCGCTTCAACACGCAGGCCTACCAGTTTGCCGAGCATTACAATCAGGCTTTGCTCAAAGCATCGCCCTCCCTCAAAGCACAATTGGCGTGCGTGAAACCCTCATGAGCCAGCGGATTATCCTGATTGAAGATGAAGCCGCCATCGCCGACACCATCGTATACGCCCTTCGCTCGGAAGGATTCGAGGTGCACTGGGCCATGCTGGGCACCGATGGACTCGCACACCTGCAGACACGTCCCGCCGACCTGGTGATTCTGGATGTCGGTCTGCCGGACATCAGCGGCTTTGAGGTCTGTAAAGCGATCCGGCGTCAGTCCGATGTGCCGGTAGTCTTTCTCACCGCCCGCTCGGAAGAGATTGACCGGATTATTGGTTTTGAACTGGGTGCAGATGACTATGTACTGAAGCCGTTCAGCCCGCGCGAACTGGTGGCGCGGGTCAAAGCCATCTTGCGTCGCGGCATACAGTCCGTGCAGACTGGCTCTGCATTGCGCCACGATGTCGCCCGAGCAAAAGTCTTTCTGGGCGAGACGCCCCTCGATCTCACCCGCTATGAATATCGCCTGCTGATCACTTTGCTCGACGCACCTGAGCGCGTGTTTACCCGCGCACAACTGATGGATCATGCATGGGAAGAACCCGAGGCCAGCTTCGAGCGCACTGTGGATGCCCATATCAAAAGCCTGCGCGCCAAATTGCGTCAGGCCGACCCGGACAACCAGTACATCCACACCCATCGCGGTCTGGGCTATAGCCTGAGGCTGGCCTGATGCGGATCCGCCTGCGTATCTTTCTGGGGTATTTCCTGGTGGTGGGCATCACCGCGTGGTTTCTGGTCGATACCGCCCGCAATGCGCTCAAACCGGCACTGCGGCAAGCCATGGAAGACAGCCTGCTCGATAGCGCCAATTTGCTGGCCGAACAGGTACGCGACGACATCCGTCAGGGCATGCTGGCAGGCGACAGCGCGCTAGCGCAGCAAGTCGGTCGTTTTCAGCAACGACACATGGGTGCAAGTATCTGGGGCGTACAGCGCGACCGCCCGGATTACCGCATTTACGTCACAGATGCGCGCGGCATCGTATTGTTTGATTCCAGCGTGGAAGCAACCGGTCAGGATTATTCCCGCTGGAATGATGTCTACCTGACGCTGCACGGCCGCTACGGCGCACGGGCCACACAAGACCCCAACACCGGCGACGCCGTTCTCCATGTTGCGGCCCCTGTTCTGGACAATGGCAAGATCATCGGCGTGGTCACTGTTGCCAAGCCGGCGGGATCGGTCGAACCCTATTTTGTGCAGGCGTATCGTGGCTTGACTCGCGCAGGGCAAGCGGCGCTGGCCCTCAGCCTGCTGGCAGGGCTGTTGCTCTCGTGGTGGCTGACCCGCACGCTGCACCGGCTGGTGGACTATACGGCAGCTGTCTCGCGCGGCGAACGTAATGTTACCCTGCCCCCCTTGCATGGCAGCGGCGAGGTCGCCCTGCTCGGCCAATCCATCGAGCACATGCGCGAAGAGCTGGAAGGAAAACGCTATGCCGAGGAATACGTTCATGCGCTCACACATGAATTAAAAAGCCCGCTGGCCGCGATCAAGGGCGCAGCAGAACTGATCAACGAGCAGATGCCCGAGGCCGAGCGCCAGCGCTTTCTTGGCAATATCGCCGCGCAATCTGACCGCATGACCCGTATCATCGAGCGCCTGCTGGATCTGGCCAAGCTGGAGGGCATGCGCACGCTGGCGCACCCGGAGACTGTCGATCTGGTGCCCCTTGTTCGGGATGTTATCCGCAACCGGGAGGCGATCGCCTCCCCGCGCAACATCGTCATCTCCCTTGATTCCGAATCATCCCTCCTCATGCGGGGAGATGCGTTTCTGCTCAGTCAGGCCATAGGCAATCTGCTCGATAACGCCATCGATTTTTCGCCAGAGAAGGGTCTGATCGATATCAGTCTCATTCGTGACGAGAAAAATGTGCAACTCACCATCCGCGATCATGGTCCCGGCGTGCCCGATTTTGCCCGCGACCGCATTTTCGAGCGCTTCTATTCCCTGCCGCGCCCCGACCATCGCCCGAAATCAACCGGGCTGGGTCTCCCATTCGTACGCGAAGTTGCCAGTCTGCATGGCGGGCACATTCGCGTGGTAAACGCGCCAGACGGTGGGGCGGTCGCCGAGCTCACGCTGGCAGACTAAGTTTGACTGGCGAGCCACCGCGCACTTCACACAACTTCATATTCAGCGCACAGATTCTTCAATCTGGCTTGTCACACTTGCGTCATTCCAACGAACAACACAGAGGAGTGACGTGTGTCCAAGCATCTGACATTCAAATTTATTGCCATCGGGGTGGTTATGCTGGTGCTAATGATTGCGCTTGGCATGGTCGAAGGCATGGTGGCTTCCCGACGAGCCTATAAGACTGAAGCGCTATCTTCCATCGCCGATGGTGCCGCCGGCATGCAACGGGTGGAGGGGCTGGTATGGGTGCTGCCGTTTCGCAAGAAAGTGATGAATGCACCGGATGAACATGGCGTCCAGACCTATCACTGGGAAGAGCGGGAGTATCGCGTCCTGCCGGATCAATTGTCAGCAGACGGCGATATTCGTACCTACACCCGCAAGCGCGATATGTATCAGGCCCTGCTCTACCACGCCGACCTGACCCTGAGTGGCGACATCACGCTGCCCGATACCCGTGCCGAACGCAAAGACCCGAACATTATCTGGGGCAAGCCGTTTGTCGCGCTGGGGATCAGCGATATGCGCGGTATCAAGGAAATTCCCGTTCTGACCTGGAATGGCATAGATCACACCTTCGAGCCCGGCAGCAAGATGAAGAAGATCGCGACGGGTATCCATATCGATTTGCCCGAACATGATGGCGATGCGCGCACCATTCATTTTCAGGTCCGCCTGCCCCTGGAAGGCATGGACGAACTCTCCGTCGTACCACTGGGTCGTAATTCCGATCTGCATTTGAAATCGGACTGGCGCAGCCCGAGTTTTGTCGGCCGCTACTTGCCGGACGTGCGGGTGTTTTCGGCCAAGGGATTCGACGCGCAGTGGAAAACCAGCTGGATGTCCAACGGCATGAACGAACACTTCGAGCAATGCATGAGCGGTCAGTGCGATCAATACCGCGATGTGGCCTTGCGTACCCGCCTCTTCGAGCCAGTTGATGTCTACATGCAGACCGACCGCGCCAGCAAATACGGCATCCTGTTCATGATCCTGACTTTTGCAGCGTTTTTCCTCAATGAAATCATGCGCAAGATCAGCATCCACCCGGTGCAATATGGTCTGGTGGGTATGTCGCTGGCGATTTTCTTCCTGCTTCTGCTCTCGCTGGCCGAGCAACTGCCCTTCTGGCTGGCGTATCTGATCGCGGCGTCTGCCTGTGTCATCCAGAATGGCTTATATGGCGGCCATGCACTGGGTAGCCGTCGAGCGGGTCTGATTCATGCAGGCATGCTGGCAGGCCTCTATGGCATCCTCTATCTGCTGCTGTGCATGGAAGATTACGCGCTGCTATGCGGCACCCTGCTGCTCTTCGCCGCCCTCACCGCCGTGATGATGCTTACCCGCAAGGTGAACTGGTATGCGATTGGACGAAATGAGGTGCAGGAAGCGGCTTAACCACGCGGTTGTGCAGTCGAACTGGCGGTAGACGACATGGGGGACAATCCGTCCCCCTTTCGCATCTCCCCCGGCGTCATGCCAAACCAGCGCCGGAAGGTGCGGCTGAAATTGGACGTATCAACAAACCCGAGTCGATCCGCAATCACGTCCACCGCCAGCTGCGTCGTCCGCAGCCACCATTCGGCCCGCGCCTTGCGGCTTTCATCCAGCAGATCCTGATAAGTGCACCCTTCAGCTTTCAGGCGACGAATCACCGTGCGTGATGAAAGATGCAGGCTGGCAGCCATATCGTCCAGCGCGGGATAGCCCGTTTCAGCCGAGCCCAGACGCGCCGCAATCCGTGCCGACAAAGGCAGTTCCGATTCGATGTGCTGCTGTACATGCATATCCACCGCAGCGGTCTCATCCGACATCAGACACGGCCGCAGCAAAAAGGCTGCCGGAAACCGCCACGACAAAACGGGTGCCGACCAGATAATCGAGGCACCTGCAGCCGCCTGTTCATATTCATCCAGCCAGTCTGGCTGCGACCACGGTATCGCGAGCGTCACGCCCGCCAGCGTGCCGCCCAGATTGCTCTCGAATAGACGGCAAAACGCCGCCACCACGCCATCCAGCAAAAAGCGCCGCAATGGCCCCAGCGACATGCGTTCATGCACCAACAAGCGCACGCCGCCCTCATCCGGCATCAGCTCGAACGACAGCACCGGCATACGCATCCCGCCATAGCGTTGAATCACCTCCAGCATCCGTCTGGCATCGGGGCTAGCGACAGCTGCATAACCAATCGGGCCATGTGCCGTTAGCGGCAGCGCCCGCCCGAAGATCAGCCCCAGCCACGGACAGTCCGCAGCCTGTTCCGCCGCTGCAACGAGCGCCACGGTTGATGCCAGTCCGACCGGCAATCGGCGTTGCCCCAGCTCTCCCTCCGCCAACCCTCCCGCCGCCAGCACAGGCGCAAGCGCGACACCACGCTCGCGCAGCACATGGCAGAGCAGGCGGATGTAGGTGGGATGGATCACCGGAAAATTCAGCATGATTGTGCAATTTAAAGTCGACTTGTCACTTTATGACGATCAATTGACAGTTTCAACGGTGTTAGCAAAACGGGTGCATTTGCATACTCATGCTTACAACACCCACACTGGAGACATTCGATGGACATGCATCTCACCCCAGCAGATCTGCCGTACCGCGACCGCAAGAAATGGGTCTGGCTGGCCTCGCTGGCGGTACCGGCCACGGTTGGCGCCGGCCCTCTGCTCTACCTGCAATTTCATGCCGCGTGGATGCTATGGCTCCCGCTGCTGGTGATGTATGGCGTGGTGCCCATGCTGGACTGGCTGCTGGGTGAAGATCGCTCCAATCCGCCCGAATCCGCCGTCCCCGCGCTTGAACAAGTGGCTTACTATCGCTACATCACCTTTGCGCTGGTGCCGATTCTGGGCGCTGCGTGGGCGTTCTCGCTATGGTTTCTGGGTACGCAGACCTTACCACTGCATGGCGTAATTGCCGTGATTATCATCGCCGGTGGCATCGGCGGATTTGCGATCAATCTGGCGCACGAAATGGGCCACAAGCGTCCGGCGCACGAACGCGGACTGGCGCAACTGGTCCTCGCGCCTTTTGCATACGGCCATTTTGTCATCGAACACAATCGCGGGCATCACAAGCATGTATCCACGCCGGAAGACTCGGCCTCCTCGCGTATGGGCGAATCCATCTACCGCTTTGCGCTGCGGGAATTACCGGGCGGATTGATGCGCGGATGGAAGCTGGAGTGGGCACGCTGCCGCCAGGCCGGGCTCGCGCCATTGTCGCTGCATAACGAGCTGATCATCACCAGTCTGATTACGCTGGCGCTATGGACGGGGATGATTGTGTGGCTCGGCACCGCCATCTTGCCAATGCTGCTCGGGATCGCGGTCTGGGCGTGGTTCCAGCTCACCTCGGCCAATTACATCGAGCACTACGGTCTCTTGCGCCGCAAGCAGGACAACGGTCAGTACGAGCGCTGCCAGCCCCATCACTCATGGAACAGCAACCACATTTTTTCCAACTGGGCGCTCTTCCACCTGCAACGGCACTCCGACCATCACGCCCACCCGATGCGCCGCTACCAGTCGCTGCGCCATTTCGACAATCTGCCCACCCTGCCCAATGGCTATTTCGGGATGTTTGTCATCGCCTACCTGCCCCCGCTGTGGTTCCACGTCATGAACCCGCGCCTGATCAAGGCCGTGGGCGGCGATGCGTCGCGGATACATTTTCAGCCGGGGAAGGAGGCGGGGTTACGGGTGAGGTATCGACTCGCCTGAGGCCATTTATCTGGATTGAGATTGCAGCGCGTACATGTCCACAATCTCAATCTCCCCCCTGCTGCGCCTGATCGCCCCGGTTGACTCCAGCGTCTTCAGCGCCTGATTCACGGTTTGCCGGGACAGCGCCAGCATGGTGCCTAGTTGTTCCTGTGATACCCGCACCATGCGCTTGCTGGCGCCATCCAGCGCCCCGTAGCCGGTGGCCATCGACGCCAGACGCCGTGCCACGCGCTCGGTGGGTTCAAGCAGCAGCAAATCTTCCACTGCGCCAAAGAGAATGCGCAGTCGTTGCGTCAGTAATCGCCCCATGTGCCGCCAGAAATGCGGATGCGCATCCAGCAGCGCCTCCAGTTGATTCTGCGGCACATGTAGCAGGACACTCGCCACTTCAGCTCGCGCATCATGCGTCCGCACATTGCGATCGAACAGCGCAATCTCGCCAAACCACTGGGGTGCATCCAGCATCGCCAGCAAGGCCTCATTGCCTGACTCAGTAAGGCCAGACACCCGGATGCAGCCGTCCACGACGCAATACAGACCATCCGGCGCATCGCCACGCACAAACAGCGTCTCGCCCGCGGCCAACTGGCGCACCTGTGCGAGCGCCAGCAAGGCGGACTGCAATGTGTCCGGCAAGGAGGCGAACCAGCTACCGGTGCGCAACAGCGGTGCAAAAGTTTGTGCAGAATGGGATTGTGTCATTTTGGTGCTATGTCGGATTTTTGACAGACGATAGAGGTGGCTCCGCACCAGAATACAGAAAACCTCACCGGAGACACAATGTGAAAACCCTCGACGCCCATCTGGCCAACTACGCCGCCTACCACCGCGATACGCGCAATATCGCCACGCATTTTGTCGGGATTCCCATGATTGTGGTGTCAGTCGCCATTCTGCTGAGCAAGCTAACCGTACTGATCGTCGGCTGGCGCTTCAGTGCGGCGGCCGTGGTTGCGGCGGGTGCCAGTCTGTTTTACCTCAACCTGAATCGCCCGATTGGCATCCTGATGTCCATCCTGATGGCGCTCTCGGTCTGGGCAGGCTACGCTGCCGCAGCACAGGACACGCAAACCTGGCTGATGCTGGGTGTGGGTGGTTTTGTGGTGGGCTGGATCATCCAGTTTGTCGGTCATGTATTCGAGGGCCGCAAACCCGCCTTTGTCGATGATCTCACCGGTCTCATCATCGGCCCGCTGTTTGTGGCCTGCGAAGCGCTGTTCATGCTGGGCATGTGTCTTGAGTTAAAGGCACAGATCGAGGCTGTCGTCGGGCCAACCCGCTCGGGCAAGATCAGCAAACCTGCCTGACGCATCCGGTTTCCCCGCATCTGTGTGCTGTGATAGCGTGTCGCATCCCACGCAACGCACACAGATGCCATGTCCAACGCCAACCTTTTCGACCTCTTTGCTACCCGTTTCCCCAAAGAAGCCAATGCGCCCTGCCTGTACCTGCCGGATGGCAGCATCTGGACTTACGACGACCTCAACCGCACCGCCGCCCGACTGGCGAATCTGCTCATTCAACTCGGCCTGCAACCCGGTGATCGCGTCGCCGTTCAGGTCGACAAAACCGCTGAGGCGCTGGCGCTCTATCTGGCCTCGTTACGTGCGGGCACCGTCTTTCTGCCCATCAATCCGGCCTACCAGCGTCACGAGCTCGACTATTTTCTCAACGATGCCACGCCGGGACTGTTCGTGTGCGCACCGGAGCAACTGGCACTGGCAACCGAACTGGCGCAGGGTGCGGGCACCCCGCATGTGCTGACACTGGACGATACGGGCCACGGCTCGCTCATGGATGCAGCAGCAGACCTGCCCGATACCTTTGCAACGATTCCGCGCAACAAAGATGATCTCGCCGCGATTCTCTACACATCTGGCACAACAGGTCGATCCAAAGGTGCGATGCTGACGCATGGTAATCTCGCCGCCAATGTCACCACCCTTCACACCGCATGGCATTTCCAGCCCAACGACGTGCTCCTGCACATGCTGCCCATCTTCCATATTCACGGATTATTCGTGGCCTGCCACTGCATGCTACTCAATGGCTCGTCCATGTATTTCGAGCCAAAATTCGACCCCAAGCGTGCCATTGAGCTGCTGCCAAAGTCGACCGTTTTCATGGGCGTGCCGACCTACTACACGCGTCTATTGGCAAACGAAGCCTTTACTCGTGAGATCGCCGCATCCATCCGCCTGTTTATTTCCGGCTCGGCGCCGCTGCTCAAAGAAACCTTTACCCAGTTCACCGAGCGTACCGGCCATACCATTCTCGAACGCTATGGCATGAGCGAAGGCGGGATGTTCACGTCCAACCCGTATCTAGGCGAACGCCGGGGCGGCACGGTCGGCCAGCCTCTTCCCTGTACACAGGTGCGCGTTTTCAATGACGACGGATTGCCCTGTGCGACGGGTGAAGTCGGACACATTCAGGTCAAGGGTGACAATGTGTTTGCGGGCTACTGGCGCATGCCGGAAAAAACGCGTGAAGAATTCACTGCCGATGGCTGGTTCAAAACGGGCGACATGGGTAGCTGGAGCGACGATGGCTATCTGTCGATTTCCGGACGATCCAAAGATCTGATCATCACCGGCGGCCTCAATGTCTATCCCAAGGAAATCGAAGAGCTGATCGACGCCTTGCCCGGCGTGGTGGAATCGGCCGTCATCGGACTGCCGCATGCAGATTTCGGCGAAGCGGTCACGGCAGTCGTGGTTCGGGACACGTCTGCAGCGGGTGCCGCATTGAGTCCGGCCGACATCATTGCCACCCTTAAAGCCACGCTGGCAAACTTCAAGGTGCCAAAAGCTGTTCATCTTGTCGACGACTTGCCGCGCAACACCATGGGCAAGGTACAGAAGAATGTCCTGCGGCAGCAATTCGGGGGCTGACCATGCAATTTAGTCAGCTACCCGACATCCGAACAGAACATGTCTATCTGCGTCCGATTCGCGAAAGCGATCTGCAAGACTGGTTCGACTACCTGACCGTCCCTGGTTTTCTCGATCACACCAGCAGGGTACTCAAAGCGGTCTCGGAGCTGGTGCATGCGATATACGATCCGGCCAGCCATGCGGCCGATACACAAATTGGCTCCATCGGCTTTCATTCAGTTCAGCCTGCGCATTGCACCGCCGAACTCGCCTACGATCTATCCCGTAAAGCATGGGGTAAACGCACACTGGCGCAGTTGATTCCGCCCTTGCTCGATTGGGTACACAGCGAAGTCGGCATCATCCAGGTGCAGACGCATGCCCATGTGGATAATACCCGCTCAATTCACGTGCTAGAACGCGCCGGATTCATCCATGAAGGCACCTTGCACTGCCTGCGCATGGTGCGCGGCCAGCCGAGCGATTTCCAGCTGTACGCGCATGTCCGTACCGAGACTTAATTAGCAATAAATGCCGCAATCCCGCCAACACGCATTCATTGCACCTTCCCACTCCCGCGAATTACGAGAGATTTTATTGGTCGCACGGTAATGCTCAACGGTACGTTTGGCATTGCCGCACTCAATAGACTGCGCTTTGCGCTCGCGTTCTCTTCGATCTCGCTCCCAAGGATCGTCCTCGTATTGTGCTCTCGCTTGTGCTTGCACAAATTGCTGCCGCTCTACACGCTCTGCAGTTGCTCGATCATTCATTCGCCCTTCTCTACGATCAATCACATTGGGCACCAGATTGACCGTTTTCTCCTTTGACGTAACCGGGCACGGCGTCTGTTGCAGCGTGACTTTGCCCTTTTCTGTGCATCGATAAATCGTATCGGCGTAAGCCGAACTCAAACAAGCCATTAGCAAAAGATATTTTAGCATTCCTCTTCCTGTCCCAATTTGTCCGGTTTATTTAGATCGACTTACCGCCATTACATTTTGCCGCCAATCTACCGCTCCAGCAATTCACTCTATTCAGGGTCTGACTGGGATTTCGGCACCTAATTTCAAACGCCCGTTCGCACACTTTTGTTGCCGCAAAGTGACAACTCTTTGAATCCAAAATTGATTTAACCGAAAGACCTGCCAATACTCCATAGCAAGCGCTCAGTTCTAGTGAGCGCTAGATGGTGATGACAACCCGAAGATGGTTGCGTCACCTGGCCGGTTCAACACCGGCACACACACTAAAACTGGAGACAACTCGATGACACGCACCATCCGGCGCCTCGGCAGCGTCCTGCTTTGCTTCGCCCTGTCGATCCCTTCTTTTGCTGCAGGCTATACCCAAACCAAATACCCCATCGTTCTTGTACATGGCCTGTTCGGCTTCGACAAAGCACTGGGTGTCGACTATTTCAACGGCGTCGCCAGCGCGCTGCAAAAAGATGGCGCCAGGGTCTTCATCGCTGACGTTTCCGCTGTCAACGGCAATGCCGTGCGCGGCGAACAGCTGCTCAGTCAGGTCAAACAGATCCTTGCTATCACCGGCGCACAGAAAGTGAACCTGATTGGCCACAGCCAGGGCGCGCCAACCAGCCGGTACGTCGCTGCGGTCGCGCCACAGCTGGTGGCATCGGTCAGCACTGTGGGGGGAGTAAACAAGGGCTCGAAGTTTGCCGATGTTGTCGCAGGCACCTTGCCCAATGGCTCGATTTCCAATAGCGTCGCTTCCAGCATCGCCAACGCATTCGGTAGTCTGGTCGCACTGGTCTCTGGCCACTCAGGGCTTCCGCAAGACGCAAAAGCTGCGCTGTACGATCTGTCCACGCCGGGCATGAATGCTTTCAACGCCAAGTACCCGGCCGGTGTGCCGACAACGGCCTGCGGCCAGGGTGCCGCCGTCGCCAATGGCGTACGCTACTATTCCTGGAGCGGCAGCAGCACGCTGACCCATTTGCTGGATGCCAGCGATGCCCTGCTGGTGACAACTGGCCTGGCCTTTGGCGGCGAAGCCAATGATGGACTGGTCAGTGCCTGCGCCACTCACCTCGGCACCGTGATCCGTGACAACTACACCATGAACCACGCCGACGAAATCAACCAGCTCTTCGGTCTGGTCAGCTGGTTCGAAACCAGCCCGGTCACACTCTTCCGTCAACACGCCAATCGTCTGCAACAGGCAGGTGTGTAATGCGTTGGGCCGCCCTTGCAGTCAGTAGCGCTGCAGCGGGTGGCCTGATCATCTGGATGGTCAGGCCAGACGCCAACGCCTCCGCCCCGGTCGCCACCTTATCACCAGCGCCGCAACATGTTGCGGCAGGTGGTTCGCTCTTCGGTACCCGTATGGATGGGTATATTCGCAGCGAAGAGGGCGAACTGGTTCTCAGCCCCGAACTCCTGCGCCGCTTCGAGTACTTCCTATCGCAAAGCGGCGAAAAATCACTCGGCCAGATTCGCAGCGAAATCGAAGCTTCGCTCGATCAAGATCTTGCCCTATCCGCAGCCAAACAGGCCAAGGAACTGCTGGGACGCTATCTGTCTTTCCGCGAAGCACTCAAAGGCATCAAGCTTTCCGCCGATCAGTCGGGTCAGTCTCTCAGCGCATTGCAGACTCGCCTGCAACGCTACCGTGACACGCGGAAACAATTTTTTTCTGAAAAGGAAATTGCGGCACTGTTCGGCAGCAACGACCGTGAAGACGATCTGGCACTTCAGCGGGTTGCCCTGCGTAATGACAGCAGACTGAGCGACGCAGAAAAGCGGGCTCGCGAAGCTGCACTGGATGCGACCTTATCCGTGGCCGAACGCCAGCAGCGGGATGCTAGCATCAGCCATCTCTCTCTGGCCTCCGCCGTGGACAGTGCGCGCGCCAAGGGCGCTTCCACCGCGCAGATTTTTGAGATCCGCGCTCAGACGGTAGGTGCAGAAGCGGCACAGCGTCTCGCCGAACTAGACCGAGAAGAGTCTGCCTGGCAAGCGCGCATCGAATCCTATACCCAAGCGCGACAGCACGTTCTGCAGAGCGCCAGCACCGTCAATGCCGATACCGCACTACAACAACTGCGCGATCGCATGTTCAGCAAGGAAGAGCAGCTTCGCCTGCCCGCCTTCGAACACTGATTTTCAATCCACTCGCTCACTGGATCAGGCGCTTGAGGGCGCCTGTTTTTTTATTTCGCTTCGCCGCTCTTGGTTTCTACCCAACGCTTGAATGCAAGTAATCTGCGCGCCATATCCCGTCGATAAAGCCAAGCCACACATGGTTCGATGATGGAGCGAAGCCAAGCTGGGCGCGTTCTGAAGTTATAAGTGAAAGTCACTCGCGTACCACCCTCACATGATTTAAATGACCAGCTCCCGCTAAATCGATCAAGGATAAGCGGGCCTTTGATCATGGTGACAGCCGCCACACTTGGCGGAGTGAAGGAGACATACCTTGAGATCATCACCGCTCCCGATGTGCCTTTACAAAACGAATCCACACCGACATTTGCTTCTATTGCATCACCCAGCAGATATGCCTCTGACAGATACACATCCCACTCCAGTCGCCGCTGATAATCCTGAGACAAATGAAACAACTCTGCAGGTGTACTGTTGATGTCTGCGAATACGGAGACTTTCACAATTAAGCTCCATTCAAAATTCGAACCGGTGTTTTACAAACAATCAAACGCTGGCACCAAAACATCTCGCCTGGCCGCTGGCAACTTACTTACCCTGTTTGACGTACACACGCGTTCGGATACATGCAGCCCAATTTGTCCATTGTTCTTCCCCCGTATGAATCAAGTGTAAGCTGGCTCAATTGTCCTTGCTGCGAACGATGAAGTGCAATCCAGACAAAGGTGTCCTCCCCTTTCACCTGAGAAACCACCCAGAATGGCGCATGAATTTGCTCTGCAATTGAAACACATTGATCAGCAGCGGTACCATCCTCACCAAGAAACACTACGCCGCAGGAGTGGATCGATGCAGCAGCATGTGCCTCCATCGTTTTTGCGATCACATCTCGCCATTCCTTATGCGATAGCGTTGGGGCATTCCATTGCACCGTGAGTGAAATGCCGACTCCCAGCATCAGCAGGACAAGGGGTAAGGGGTAAGGTAAGTGCAAAAGGGCGGTCAAACATTGTTCGCCCCAACCCCAAACATCCCCCCACCCGACACAAACTTCCCAGCCCCCACATGATGAATCGTATGGAGATCGCCATTGCGCTCATCCACATTCCAGTGTCCCTCGCAGAAAATGCACGGGTCGGCTGCGGCCGATACCACTTCGGCAAAGCAGGTATCGTAAGCCTGTTCAGTATGCGCCTCGGGAATCAGCCGGCATTCCATCCACGCGGAACAACCTAACTCCAGCACTGGCACACCCGTCACCGGACCAGTCGCCGCGTCAATAGCATAGTGCGCAAATTTGTCGACATCCCGGCCACTGCAAGTGCCGACCGCGTAGGTCAGCTTTGCCTGCGCCACACCCGGAATGCACACCGCAAATACGCCACTCGCGGCAATCATCTCTTTAGTCAGGGTACGTTTATCGATGACGATCGCAATGCGCGGCGGGGTGAACTCGACGGGCATCGACCAGGCAGCCGCCATGATATTGCGGCGGCCATTGTGCGCGGTCGTCACCAGTACGGTCGGGCCATGGTTAATCAGGCGACTGGCATGCGCAAGGGCAACCGGAACAAAACAGGACATCGGCAACTCCATATTGAAGGATCGTTCGATTTAGTCGGTGAATTACGCAAATTTGCGTATTCAAGCGAGCCTACCGTTTTCCGACAATACGTTCATTCAATTTTCACAAGGAGTGAACAAGATGCTCGGAGAACTGTGGCGCTGGCTGGTGGCAATCTGTGATTATCGTGCCTGGTGGCGCATCCTGACCGGACAACCCGTTGTGGACGTCGTATTCATCAGCAATCTGCGCGACGAAGCCGAACGGCAGCGCTTCTTCGGGCGCTGGCGCCCGGCCAGTGGTCATGCCAACGGCCCGCGCGTTTACCACAACGGTGTCGCAGCCCGGGTACGCGGTATTGATGTCACAGCCGAAGAGCTCATGACGCGCGAAGGCCGGCGCAAAGCACAGGCACATTTCATCAGCGCCTGTGAATGGGCAGAAAAGCGCGGCGCTCGAGTTGTACTGCTTGCCGCATCCACCAAACGTCTGTTTGGTCGCGATGGCCGCACGCTCAAGGCGCATTTTCCGAATCTACTGTTCACCATTGGCGACAATGGCACAGCCAACATGCTGTGGCGCGACATCGAGCGCGCCATGAACAAGGCGGGTCTGAACAAGCGCTCCCGCGTACTGGTCATCGGACCCTATGGCATTCTCGGCGAAGCAGCAACCGATCGCCTGATTGCAGCCGGACACGAAGTGGTAGGGTACGGTGGCAATGTTTCGGCACTGGCGGAGATCAAGCAACAATACGGCATCGAAGTCGGCACACAGATTCGCGGACTGGGTAAAGTAGATGCCGTCATTGCCTGTACACACAGCCAAACCGCCAAGCTCACACCGGCCTGCATCGAAAGTCTGCGTCGTCCGGGGCGCAAGCTTCTGGTGGTAGATGTGGCAGAACCAGCTAATCTGGACATCGATACCCATGCAAAGGTTCGCGAGTTGGTCGTACGCCAAGATGCTGGCAATGCATTCGGTAAGCGCCTGCACTACGTTCTGGGGCCACTGGCCTGGAGCAAGCTCATGCTCTCCCGCGGCGTGGTGTTCGGGTGTTTTGCAGAAGCCATCGCGCTCTACCAGGCCATTCACAAACGGGGCGAGCGCCATCTGATGCGGTTCGACTGGTTCTCAGTCAACCCGCTACACATGGAATTGGCATCCCTTGCACTCGAGAAAGCCAGCATTGATCTACCGCACCCATGCTGTTTCGGGGAAAAAGTGGACAGCTTTGATCTCAGCATGCATGCCGTATTCAGCGACCCGCCAACTCGCCCTACCCCGCAAGTGGCAGCCTGACTTATGTTCCGGGAACAGTGATGCTCATCACCGTTCCCTTACCCGGCCGGGATGCAATCGCAAATCCATAGCCGGACTGCTCGCATAATGTCCGGACAATATACAGGCCAAGCCCATAGCCCTGCCGCTCCTGCGCGAAACGACCACCTTGCTGAAAAGGGCGCATCAACCGCTCGCGATCGACCTCAGGTAAACCGGGTCCACTGTCCCATACCTGCAGCACGATATCGGCACCGCGGCGTCTGGCTCCCAGCACAATCCCACCTGAATGGGTATAGCGAATGGCA
Source organism: Burkholderiaceae bacterium DAT-1 (assembly GCA_019084025.1). Taxonomy (NCBI): domain Bacteria; kingdom Pseudomonadati; phylum Pseudomonadota; class Betaproteobacteria; order Burkholderiales; family Burkholderiaceae; species Burkholderiaceae bacterium DAT-1. Next base: position 110,616 of record JAHRBI010000004.1, on the reverse strand, counting down.
TTGCCAACCAAGTTATCCAGCAGTCGTAATAACACGGTATCCGATGCCACTACATCCAGTGATGTATCGACATAGCGCAGTCGCAATCCTTTTGCTTCTGCCGCCATCCTGTGCCGCTGATATACGCCGATCAGTACTTCATTGAGATCAAGTCGGGTTGCACAATGTCCGGATCGTGCCTGCCCCATGAGTTCGCGCAATAGCGACTCGGTATGATTCAGCGCCTGCTCGATATGGCTACCGACACTCGTCAGCCCTGCCTGAGCACGCAATGCAGGAATGGCAAGGCGAATGGCTGCAATCGGCTGCGTCAAATCATGGCCTGCGGCAGCCATCTCCATCTGCTGGTGAACATGCTTTTGCTGCAGTTCAAGCTTGTCGGCCTCGAGCTGAGCGAGTTGCTCTGCCTCATGCAGGCGAGCCTCCAGCTGACGTGCATGACTTCGCTGCAGCGTAAACATGCGCATTCCCACTGCCGCTGCAAAACAGAGGGCTTCCAGCAAATAGCCAATCTGCGGAAACACAAACGTCGGCCAGTCACGCAAAATGCCCATGACACTCAATGCAAAGAGGCCATTCACGCAGACCAGCATGCACAGCGCACCGGCCAGATACGTCCGTGCGGATGGCAAGCGCTGCCGCATGGCGACTGCGCCAGCCAGAATGGGTAAGGGCACGTAAAACGCCAGCATCGGATAGACCAATAGGAGGCTACCCGTCAGCTGGAAGACCAGTGCCGCGCTAGGCGTCATCAGCATGACAAACAGATAGGCTTGCCACAGCCATGGCGCACGTCTGCGCAAATCAAACAAATGCACCGTAAACGCTGCGTGCGAGCAATGAATGGCCACCTGCAGCCAGACCGGTACCGCCTGATTGAACTTCCCCCAGTCAGGCCAGCACCAGACAAACAGAAAGCCGCCGATCTGCAACAGAAACACCGACGCACAAGCCACAGTCACGGCATAGTAGAGATAGGCAGGCTGTTGCTCGATGGCGTAATGCATACAGGCAAGTAAAAAGAGCGCCAGCAAGCATCCCGTCACCAAACCAATGCGCAAATTATCGACACTCAGCGCCTGTTCCGCAGCAAGTGGCGTCTGCAGCGTCAGCGCCAGGGGTGTATTGGCATGGGCATGCCAGACCAACACGTAGCGAGTACGTTCGGTCGAGGCGGGAATCGGTAGCTGCACCATACGTGATGGCCAGGGGCGATCAGCATAACGACTCCCCGGCACCAATCGATATAGGCAGCGCGTATCCCCCGAAGAGATTGTGTAAAGCGAGGCGAATTCAATATCGGGAACACCAAGGCCAAGCAACCGCACATCGTGATCAGCATCGATGTCTATCTGCCACCATGTCGCCTCGGATGGAATAATCTGAGGTACCGTTTCCCCCGGACACAGTGCCTCAGATGCAGCCTGCAAGCGCACCGTGAGTGGTTGAATCCGCAAATCCGAGGCGTGCGCAGCCCATCCTACCTTGGCGAATAGCAGCAAAGCAGCGAAAATAGTCCACTTGTACAGTTTTAGATAGGCAGTTGCCATGCGCATCATTATTGCCGACGATCACGCCCTGTTCAGACAGGGCCTGAAAATGTTGCTCTCGCAGAAGCCTGACTGGCAAATCGTTGCCGAGGTCGGGGATGCCTCTACCCTCAAGCAGACTGTACAACAGCATGACGTCAACATGGTACTGATGGATTACCAGATGCCGGGGGAAGATAGCGCAGCGGTGCTGGCATGGCTGAAGAAACGCTATCCTGCATTGCGTGTCATGGTGGTCACAGGCATCCAGTCCGGCGCCGTTTTGCAGCATCTGGTGGACGCAGGCGCCGATGGTGTAATGCTCAAAGAGAGCGAAGCGGACGAACTACTAACAGGCATCTCACGTGTAGCGGCGGGACATCAGCATATTTGTCCCACGGCGCGAGAACGGCTGCGATCGGCAAGAGTCGAACTAACCGCCAGAGAATTCCAGATTCTGCAAGCGATCGCCACTGGTCAATCCAGCGTCGAAATTGCCGAACGCCTGCAGATTTCATCCAGAACCGTGGACAAGCATCGCGAAAATCTCATGGCAAAGTTTCATGTCAACAATGCCATGCTGCTGGTTCAGGCTGCACGGGAACTGCAACTGCTCGCCTAAGCATGGAAAGGCAAGGAGGCGGGAGCGCCTTGACCTGAGGTCAGTTGCACGCAACTGACCAGACCGGCACCAACTACGCGCACATTTCAGATACCCACGGCGGGCTTGCCAAGTGCGTCAGCGCTCCCGCGAGCACACCTCGCCGTGCGTATACCTGTATTCTGGCCTGCATCCATCCGAAAAGGGAGTCGCGCTCGACAAAAGGCGTCCAGCCACGACAAAACACGATCTGGCAGGACAAACAGCGAATGCTTACCCCGCTACAGCGGTGTTAGCCCGATGTCTGCACCACTCCAATCGCGCCAGCCCATTCGATACCCCCCCATACGACTGCGGCCGCAATCAGCGCAACGAGAAGCGCGAGCCATATTGGTCGCATACGCGGCTGAGCAATGGATGCATCCACCTCTTTACTGCCGCGAATCATCGGCGTAACCAGATCGTCGCGCTTGACCTTCTTGTAGAAGACAATTGCGGCCACATGCACCGCAACAGCAGCAATGATCAAATTGAAATTCAGATGGTGAATCTTGTTAAATAAATGACTCACCTCTTCGCCCAGCGCATTCACCAGTGGCCCCTGGAAATCGATGTCGTCATACGCCCCTAAGCCGGTCACCGCCTGAGTGAGCAGCAGCACAAGCAAAGCCACCACCATCAGCGCACCAGCGGGATTGTGCCCGATGACATGCGTAGGCTCCCCTGCTTTGGATGCGCGCACATAGGCGCGAATCGCTTTAGGGCCTTTCACAAACTGCGCAAATCGTGCGGTGTCACTACCCACCACGCCCCAGATCAATCGAAACACCAGTAAACCCAGTACGCCGTAGCCCAGCCAGGAATGCAAACGTGTCGTCTCAATGCCCGGCAATACTTTCGCCACCAGCTCACCCTGCTCTGCCGTCAGCCAAAGCAATGCCACACCCAACACCAGCAACCAGTGAAATAGGCGGGTGGGGACATCCCACAGGCGAATCTTGTGCATGCTGCATTCTCCCGGAAAAAACGTACATTCGCAGATGATCAGTTCATCAGCAAGCACATATAGGAATATTCAAACACCAATCAAATGCTTGTTTGACTCTAATCAAACCGCACATCTGCGTTGCCGACAAAAAGGCCGCCCAATTCGGGCGGCCTGTATGGTACATGCAACAGGACGGCTTAGAATTGCATTTCCGGCACGTGCTCCGGCACCACCATCTCGCCTTCGGTCTTGGCGACGATTTCATCGACCGACACGCCCGGCGCACGTTCCAGCAAGTAGAACTTGCCATCACGGATTTCGATCACGGCCAGATCGGTCACCACCTTCTTGATGCAGTTAAAACCGGTCAGCGGCAGGGTACACTTCTTCAGCAGTTTGGAATTACCAGCCTTGTCGGTATGCGACATGGTGACCACGATGTTCAGGGCGCCCGCCACCAGATCCATCGCACCGCCCATACCCTTCACCAGCTTGCCCGGCACCATCCAGCTGGCAATGCTGCCCTGCACGTCCACTTCGAATGCGCCCAGCACCGTGAGGTCAACGTGGCCGCCGCGAATCATGGCAAATGAATCAGCCGAGCTGAAAAATGCAGCGCCCTTGGCAGCTGTCACCGTTTGCTTGCCTGCATTGATCAGGTCAGCATCCACATCTTCTTCAAACGGGAACGGGCCCATGCCCAAGAGACCGTTTTCCGATTGCAGCATCACTTCCATGCCGCCCGGTACATAGTTCGCCACCAGGGTCGGAATGCCGATCCCCAGATTGACGTAATAACCATCGCGCAGCTCCTGTGCCACACGCATGGCGATTTGTTCACGTGAAAGTGCCATATCTGTCTCCTCAAGCCTTGCGAACGGTACGTTGCTCAATACGCTTCTCGAATGAACCCTTGATCACACGGTTCACGTAGATGCCCGGTGTGTGGATATGATTCGGGTCGAGCGAGCCAGCAGGCACAATTTCTTCCACTTCAGCCACGGTAATGCGGCCAGCAGTCGCCATCACCGGATTGAAGTTCATCGCGGTCTTGCGGAACACCAGATTGCCGTACTCGTCAGCTTTCCAGGCTTTCACCAGTGCAAAGTCGGCAGTGAGACTCTTTTCCAGCACATACATGCGACCATCAAACTCTGCAGTCGGCTTGTGCGCTGCGATGTCGGTACCGTAACCCGTTGCGGTATAGAAGGCCGGAATCCCTGCACCACCGGCGCGACACTTTTCAGCCAGCGTGCCCTGCGGAGTCAGGATCACTTCCATCTCGCCCGACAGCAGCAGTTGTTCAAACAGGGCATTTTCACCCACGTAAGACGCGATCATGGTTTTGATCTGGCGTTTTTCCAGCCACTTGCCAAGGCCGAAGCCATCCACGCCGGCATTATTGGACACAACGGTCAGACCCTTGTTGCCCATCTCGTATACCTTGTGGATCAGTCCCTCCGGAATACCACACAAACCAAACCCGCCCACCATGACGGACATGCCGTCCTGGAAGCCGGCGAGCGCTTCTTCGTATGTATGTACTACCTTGTTGAACCCTGACATGGGTTATCTCTCCTGTGTGGATGCAGCCTGGGTACGCTGCTAACGCTGTGATTCTTGGACCGGACCGCGATGATCCGGATGGTCGTTCCGACTGTGCTAGAATCGACCGGTTGCGCGAAACCCGAATCATCCAAGAGACTCGGCCACAAGGCAAGCGGCCCGTGTCTCTCCCACTCAGGAATGCACAGATGTCCGGCAGTTCGATTGGCTTATTGTTTACCGTCAGTTCCTTTGGTGAAAGTCACGGCCCTGCGATTGGCTGTATTGTCGACGGGTGCCCGCCCGGCCTATCCATTAGCGAAGCAGACATCCAGCAAGAGCTGGACCGCCGCAAACCCGGTACCTCACGCCATGTCACACAGCGCAAGGAACCCGATACAGTCGAAATTCTATCCGGTGTATTTGAAGGCAAAACAACCGGTACGCCCATCGCACTGCTGATCCGCAATCAGGATCAACGCAGTCAGGACTATAGCAAAATCGCGCAAACCTTCCGTCCCGGACATGCAGACTATACCTACTGGCATAAATATGGCATCCGCGACTACCGTGGTGGTGGCCGTAGCTCCGCCCGTGAAACAGCAGTTCGCGTGGCAGCCGGCGCAATCGCCAAGAAATGGCTAAGCGAACATTTCGGCATCACCATCCGCGCCTGCATGAGCCAGATGGGGCGCATCAAGATCCCATTCGTAAGCTGGGAACATGTCGACAGCAACCCCTTCTTCGCAGCCAATCCGGATATGACCGAACAACTCGAAACATATCTCGATGACATTCGCGCCAGGCGGGATTCTGTGGGTGCACGCATCGATGTCGTGGCAGACGGCGTGCCTGTTGGCTGGGGCGAGCCGGTCTATGACCGTCTGGATGCCGATATCGCCCATGCAATGATGAGCATCAATGCAGTCAAGGGCGTAGAAATTGGCGACGGATTTGGCGTGATCGATCAGCTGGGCAGCGAACACGGCGACGAATTGACACCGGCAGGCTTTGCCAGTAATCACGCAGGCGGCATTCTCGGCGGAATATCCAGCGGGCAGCAGATTCGAGTCAGTATGGCACTCAAGCCCACTGCCAGCATTCCACAGCCCCGTCGCTCGATTGATCTGGATGGACAGGCAACCGACATGTCCACTACAGGTCGTCACGATCCTTGCGTGGGCGTACGCGCCGCCCCCATTGCAGAGGCCATGCTGGCACTGGTTCTAATCGACCATGCACTACGTCACCGAGCCCAGAATGCCGACGTACATGTCAGCACGCCACGCATTCCGCCACAGGCCTGAGCATCCACCATCCAGTTTGCTGCCCTACCATGCAAAAACGCCCGCAATTGCCGGGCGTTTTATTTTGTACAGACCAATCGTTTATTCAATCAACCGTCAATTGGCCGTACGAAAAACAAAAGCCGACCCGAAGGTCGGCTTTCGCTGTCTACCGAAGAATTACTTCTTGGCAGCGTCAGCAGCCGGAGCAGCAGCCGGAGCGGCAGCAGCGTCAGCAGCAGGAGCGGCAGCCGGAGCAGCAGCAGCGTCAGCAGCCGGAGCGGCGGCCGGAGCAGCAGCAGCGTCAGCAGCCGGAGCAGCCGGAGCGGCAGCAGCAGGAGCAGCAGCTTCAGGAGCCGGTGCCGGAGCAGCAGCTTCTTCCTTCTTGCCACAAGCGGTCAGGGCAACAGCCAGCAGAGCAGCGACGAGCAGGGAATGTTTCATCGTTTTACCTTTAACGTTAAAAGTAGGACCACAAATCAAAAAGCACCCGGAATCAAACCGGAAACTTTCGTACTAAAAAGCAATGGCACTTCACGAATGAAGACCGGCGGCACAGATTCTAGCAGCTTCCAAGGAAAATAAAAGCATCAAAATCCGACAATCGTGTACAGATGATCATGTTGTTCATCATCATCTGCATTTTTTGCCGATTTTGCGCTTTTTCCGTGACACCTTCTGCGTCGCACTGCCAAACAGCTGCACGAATGCTGCCACACATTGACGGACAATCGCAACAATCGCCACCGAGTTTTTTTCGACAAATGCCGGTATAGATGGACATCCAAGCAAAAACAAGCAGTTGCATGTAATTATGCAAGCATCGCCACAAGTTTATATAGCGCAAAGGCAACAAGCAGACCGCCAGCAGTTTTACGAACCCATGATTTTTTCCGCCATTCCTGCGTCACCTTCCCGGCCACGCCAAGCAATAGAAGATTGGGCAGGGTACCCAAACCAAACGCCAGCATCACGGCAGCTCCGTGGTCTCCACGACCGGAAGCGAGAGCACCAATCGCTGCGGTATAGACCAGTCCACAAGGCAACCAGCCCCATAACAGCCCGGCAACAAACGTCCGGGGCACAGTGTTGAGCGGAAAAAGTGATGCCCAGACAGGCTGCAAGAGGCGCCAAAATACAGCACCGCTCCGTTCAATTTTCACAAACCAAGCCGCAGCACCTGCAATGTACGCCCCCATACATGCAAGCAGTATCAACGATGCCACATATAAGGACTTCTGGAGCACCAAGGCCATTCCCACCCTGCTCGCAACTGAGATGATGGCGCCCAGTAATGCACCCACCATCATGTACGAGGTGATTCGCCCGGCATTCATCACGAGCAATCGTATCCATTGTCCCCTTCCCCGGGCGCCCAGACCAGCGGCAACACCCAGTCCGCCACACATCGCGAGGCAATGGCCTCCGCCTAGCCAGCCCGCGACAAACCAAGGCCACATCAGGGAAATCAAGGTATGTTCCATGGTACGAATCTTACCTGAGCAGTGCATTTTTACGACAGCTCATCCACTAAAATCGCGCAATTCCCCATCCTGAGTAAACATTGTGAACAAGCTTTGGTTGTGGAGTTTGCCCGAACGCGGCAAACTATAGGCCTTGTCACTTTTGCGCACACGCCATGTCGTCCATGATCACGCCCATCGAAGTCGTTCCCCTGCGTGAACTGCAAACACACTGCACTACCTGCTCATTGCGGGAACTGTGTTTGCCTCTGGGTCTGAGCCATGGAGAGCTCGATCAGCTTGATGAAGTGATCAAGCAGCGCATCCCCATCAAGCGTGGTGAAGCGCTGTTCCGCAGCGGCGATGCCTTCAAGTCGCTTTATGCCGTACGCACTGGTTTCTTCAAAACCACCGTCACGTCAGAAGATGGACGCGAGCAAGTGACCGGTTTCCACATGTCCGGCGAGCTGATTGGCCTGGATGCCATGGGCAACGAAATTCACGGATGTGATGCCATCGCCCTCGAAGATTGCGAAGTCTGCGAACTGCCTTTTGCGCTGCTTGATGAACTCTCTCGCCAGATTCCGTCGCTTACTCGTCACTTCTACAAGCTGATGAGCAAGGAAATCGTTCGCGACCAGGGTCTGATGCTTTTGCTGGGCAATATGCGTGCAGAAGAACGTCTGGCAGCATTTCTCTTGAATCTTTCCCAGCGTTTTCATGCCCGCGGGTTCTCTCCCAAGGGATTCCACCTGCGCATGACACGCGAGGAGATCGGCAGTTATTTGGGGCTGAAGCTGGAGACGGTCAGTCGTACCTTTTCCAAATTCCAGGCAGATGGCATGATCAAGGTGCAAGGCAAATACGTTGAGCTCATCGACATCCCGTTACTGAAGCAGCTCTTATCAGGCTGCAGCGGTAATCACGAATAAGTTACCGCTCACCCATCACGGGTGCATCATTTCGCAGCACAGATAAAAAGGACACCTGCAGGTGTCCTTTTTGCCAAGCGCGAGACAGACTACATCCAACGACTGGTTCATCCAGCTACGCAATGCCCTCAATCACCCCGCCAACGGTGGAGACAATTAGTGGGCAAGCGTCCCGTGATCGTCGTTGCGAACCGGCTTATTGAAATCGACAGCGCAGTATCGATTTACCTGTTCTCTATCGCGCTCAAAGAATAAGGTCAACGCACTGGAACAACCCGCAAAAATCCAAAACGCGAAAAAGCCCACCGAGTAAGCCACCATTCTGCTTTGGAACAACGGCTCACCACTAGAGAACAGCTCAAGTGGGTCAAACAGCGTAAAAAACAGCGAATTCAGAATACCGGCCATCACAAAAGAGGGCCACAGCACTAACATCGTTTTGATCTTCATTTTGTCCTCTCCATGAACCCGCTTCGGGATACAGGTTAAGCGCCTGAGATTCATCCTACTCCTGCATTGATAAACGTCAAATAGCTTGTAAATCAGTAAGATGAGGAAATGAACCTTGCACAAGAAACAATGGCGAATAATGTGCAGCGCAGCAACTTACAAGATAGGCAAATACTCATCTCAGTCTTTCAATTTGCTGCATAGCAAAATCCGACGGACGGCGTGCCTTGCATCATGGCAAAAATCAGACAGATGGAATGCATCAAGAAATCAACAGCTTGAATGTCAGATTTCCAGAACACCCTCGCTTCAGGTGATAATGCCTCATCCACCCACTTTTCTTAGAGCATGAAGACCATGCCCATGCGCTTGACCCTGGATGCACTCGCGGTAATTGATGCCATTGATCGTAAGGGCAGCTTTGCCGCCGCAGCGGAAACCCTGCACCGCGTTCCCTCTGCAGTTACCTATACCATCCAGAAGCTTGAGCAGGAGCTGGACGTAGCATTATTCGACCGTAGCGGTCATCGCGCCAAACTGACACCTGCCGGACAGGAGTTGCTTCGCGAGGGGCGCACCCTGTTAGATGCGGCGTGGGCGCTCGAAGCGCGTGTGAAGCATGTTGCCCATGGCTGGGAACCCGAGCTGCGAATTGCAGTGGGCGACCTCGTCTGCATCAATGGGTTCATGCCCCTGATACATGAGTTCGATTTACTCGGCAGTGGAACCCGCCTGCGTTTTTCGCGCGAAGGATTTGGTGGCAGCTGGGATGCGCTCTATACGGGGCGGGTTGATCTGTCGATTGGTGCACCAGATGAAGCCCCTCCGCTTGGCACCTTTAAACACGTCCCTTTAGGTGATCTTGTCCTTTTATTCGCAATTCCACCCACTCATCCGCTTGCCCTGCTCGGCCGGCCACTGGAAATGAATGAAATTCGCCAGTTTCGCGCCGTGAGCGTTGCCGATACCTCTCGTTCACTCCAAGCACGTACATCCATGCTCCTGACCGGCCAGCCCACACTGACCGTGCCTGACCATGAAACAAAAATACAGGCGCAACTTGCAGGCTTGGGGGTGGGCTTTGTCCCCCAGCCCCTGGTTCAACCTTTTCTGGACAGCGGGGAACTCGTTGCCATTCCAGTTAACGGCATGAGCCGAAATGCACGCTTACATACGGCCTGGTCAAGCAAGTCGACGGGTAATGCGCTTAAATGGTTTATCGAACAATTATCGCGTCCGGACGTGATTCGCGCACTGGGGTGTACACCATGTATCCAACCTTGATTGCCTCACACATTCCGCCAAGCGTGCTGCAACGCTTGGTTCGTCAGGGATTCAAAGGTCACCGTTTTGCCGATGAACATGCCTTACCATGGCCAGATATCACGATTCAGGATTTGCCAGCCGGTTCCGTCTGCTGGCTGACCAGTGTACCCGTCCCATCCCGGCAGCAGGACTCCGTACTGTGGTTTGGCAAGTCCATTGAAGTTCTACGCTATCCCGGGGCATGCGCAACACTTCATCTGCAGGATCATCCATTTGCCGCAGAGTTCGGCTTCGCCTGCATCGTTGGCGGCACGGCACCTGAAGTGGCGGCTCAGGCCCCCATCCTGAATGCACTTGCCCCTTTTCCTGGCGCATGGTTTCATGCAGGCGATCGATTGTCCGCAGACTTTATGGCAGGGATCTCAGGCATAACCGGCGCGCAGATCATGCAACTTGGTCAGTCCGTCCTCGGCGGCAAGGATGCACTTGGAAGCTGGCTCGCCAATCATCAGCAAGCGAGTGCGGCCTTACAGGGTCTAGCTGAAGCGTATCTTGCTACGCAGCCGCAAAACGAGGCATTCAAAAGTGCCAATCCACTTGCGGCATTCTCTGCATGGACAAGCAAAGACTCACCCGCTTGCCAACTTGCCCGCAGTATTGCCGGTTTGATGAAGGCGACGCCTGCCGGGCAAGCCGATTAATCGTCACGCATCGATCTCTAACGAAAAAAAGCCGCCATGTCTGGCGGCTTCTTCTTGAGCATATCGCAGCACAACTTATACGCGCTTGAATACCAGCGTACCGTTGGTACCACCAAATCCGAAGGAATTGGAAATCGCTACATTGATCTTCATGTCACGAGCGGTGTTCGCCACGTAATCCAGATCGCAGCCGCCTTCCACATCCTGATCAAACAGATTGATCGTCGGTGGCGCCACCTGATTGTACAGCGCCATCACGGAATACACCGCTTCGACACCGCCCGCACCGCCCAGCAAGTGGCCTGTCATGGATTTGGTGGAGTTCACAGCCAGTTTGCTGGCGTGATCACCAAATGCCAGCTTCAGCGCATTAGTTTCATTCGCATCACCCAGCGGTGTCGATGTACCGTGCGCATTGACGTAATCTACCTGATCAGCGTTGATGCCCGCATCGCGCAGTGCATTCGCCACACCACGTGCCGGACCTTCTGCATTCGGTGCGGTGATATGGTGCGCATCGGAGCTCATACCGAAACCGGCCAGCTCCGCGTAAATACGCGCACCACGCTTCACGGCGTGTTCGTACTCTTCCAGCACCAGTACGCCAGCACCTTCACCCATGACAAAGCCGTCACGGCCCTTATCCCATGGACGCGATGCGGTTGCCGGATCATCATTACGGGTAGACAGTGCCTTCATGGCAGCAAAGCCGCCAATACCCAGACGGGAAATGGCACCCTCGGCACCACCAGCCACCATCACATCTGCATCGCCGTATTGAATCACGCGAGCCGCATCACCAATGGAATGCGCACCTGTCGTACAGGCTGACACGATGCCGTAGCTCGGCCCTTGATAGCCCTTCAGGATGGTCACATGGCCTGCGATCAGGTTGATCAGCGAACCCGGAATAAAGAACGGGCCAATCTTGCGTGGGCCACCATTGATCAGGTCCACGCCGGTATTTTCGATCAGTGGCAGACCACCGATACCGGAGCCGATATTGACGCCTACACGCGTCTTATCGAGACCCGGTACGTCATCAAGTCCTGCATCGGCAATTGCCTGCAAGGCGCCTGCAATGCCGTAATGGATAAATATATCCATCCGGCGGGCTTCCTTGGCGGAAATGTATTGAGTGATGTCAAATCCTTTGACTTCACCGGCAATCTGGCATGCCATATCGCTGGCATCGAAACGGGTAATGGTGCTGATACCGCTCTTGCCTGCGAGCAGATTAGCCCAGCCGCTGGCGAGATCATTACCTACCGGCGAAATGTGGCCAAGGCCGGTTACCACGACTCTGCGTTTGGACACGGAAATCCTCCAAATGGATCAAAACCCATTCCGAACAAGCGTTCGCTCGAAACAGGTGAAAAATGCGACAAAACCCCTGAGGGCGACTTGAAGAAGGCACGCCACTGCAGGGGTTTCGACTCCAGCGGTGTGGAGTTACTTGTTCAGGTGAGCCGTGACGTAGTCGATGGCTTGCTGAACGTTGGTGATCTTTTCTGCTTCATCATCAGGGATTTCGCACTCGAATTCTTCTTCCAGTGCCATCACCAGTTCAACGGTATCGAGCGAGTCAGCGCCCAGATCTTCAACGAAGGACGAGTCAATCTTGATGTCAGCTTCGTTTACGCCCAGTTGTTCGGCAACGATCTTCTTGACGCGTTGTTCGATATTTTCCATTCTTGATCCCAAACCTTTCGTATTGGATGGTCAAAAGCGCCGGCATTCTATCAAAAAAATGCACAGCATACGCAATGCACGCGGGCAAAACTGCCCAGTGGCAATGTAAAAATCAGTTCATGAACATGCCGCCATTGACGTGCAGGGTGTTTCCTGTCACGTAGGCAGCACGATCGGAAGCCAGGAATGCCACGGCATCCGCAATTTCCTGCGGCTGACCGAGGCGCTCCAGCGGAATCTGGCTCAGCAGCTTCTGCTTATAGTCATCCGGCAGCACGGCGGTCATATCGGTATCAATGAAGCCGGGGGCCACTGCATTCACAGTAATATTGCGGCTACCCACTTCGCGTGCAAGTGCACGGCTGAAGCCTTCAATACCGGCCTTGGCTGCCGCATAGTTGGTTTGCCCCGGTGTGCCAGTACTGCCAACGACGGAAGAGATGCTGACGATACGCCCCCAGCGAGCCTTCATCATGCCGCGCAGCACGGCCTTGGACAGGCGATAGACTGAGCGGAGATTGGTGTCCAGCACCGCATCCCATTCGTCTTCCTTCATGCGCATCAGCAGCTGGTCGCGCGTGATACCGGCATTATTCACCAGAACTTGTACTGTACCGAATTCCTTCTCGATGCGGGTGAGCGCAGCGTCGATGGCCTCAGCACTGTTCACATCCAGAGCGATACCCATACCCTTTACACCGGCAGCAGCCAGGTATTCGGTAATAGCAGCCGCACCATTTTCAGTGGTTGCGGTACCGATAACGGTTGCGCCATCTTTACCCAGTGTCTCAGCGATCGCACGACCGATACCACGCGAAGCACCGGTTACCAGTGCAACTTTATCTTGCAGACTCATTATGTCTCCTCACTGCCTGCGTGATTCACGCAGGCCATCCTTATCGGGTCTGGCTCAGGCGGTCAGCGCAGCCTTGAGCACATCAAACTGCGCCACATCTGTCAGTGAGATCCCCTGCAGATTGCCATCGATTCGCTTGGTCAGACCAGCTAGCACCTTACCCGGACCGCACTCGGCAACCAGCGTCACACCAGTCGCAGCAAATGCCTGAACGGTCTCCACCCAGCGCACCGGACTGTACAGCTGGCGTGCCAGTGCATCGGCAATAGCAGCAGGGGTCGCATGCGACACCACATCCGCATTATGCAAAACCGGAATGGCTGGAGAATTGATCTGGATCGAAGCAAGTGCAGCCGCCAGACGTTCTGCCGCCGGCTTCATCAGCGCGCAATGCGACGGTACAGAAACAGGCAGTGGCAGAGCACGCTTGGCACCTCTATCTTTCATCAGCACAATGGCGCGATCGACAGCGGCCTTGCCACCGGCAATCACCACCTGCCCCGGCGAATTGAAATTCACTGCTTCAACCACTTCGCCCTGTGCAGCTTCAGCACATGCAGCACGAATGACATCGTCTTCCAGGCCAAGAATGGCGGCCATGGCACCTTCGCCTACCGGCACAGCGGATTGCATAGCTTCGGCACGCAGGCGCACCAGGCGCAGGGCATCGGCAAATCCGAGACTGCCTGCAGCAACCAGCGCGGAGTATTCACCCAGACTGTGTCCAGCCAGCACATCAGGCTGACGACCGCCTGTAGCCAACCAGGCGCGCCAGGTAGCAATACCGGCAGTCAGCATGGCGGGTTGAGTATTAATCGTGGAACCCAGGTCTGCATCGGGGCCACTGGCAATCATGCCAGCGATATCAAAGCCCAGCGCATCGTTTGCTTCCTCGAGGGTTGTACGCACTTCTGGCAGATCGGCAAAGGCATTCAGCATGCCCACCGATTGCGATCCCTGTCCCGGAAAAACGAAAGCAACTTTCATGTTTCTGTGTCCCTTGTTGCTACCGAGTTGCGCGGATTTCCGCGCATCTTCGGCAAAAATACGGAATCAATCCGCACGAGTGGACGCGATCTTACCTGTGCTTGATCAAGATGAACAGCAAGCGAACGCTCGATTGAGCGCAATCATACAGGTGAAATATTGCAAAACGCAGCACGAACACCCTACCAGCGCAGCAGGGCAGCCCCCCAGGCAAAGCCACCGCCGATGCCTTCCAGCATCATCAGATCACCCCGCTGGAATGTACCGGCCCGCGCGGCTTCATCCAGCGCAAGCGGAATCGAAGCAGCCGAGGTATTGCCATGGCGGGCCAGCGTCAGCACTACGCGCTCCATCGGCAACCCCAGATGCTTGGCGGTAGACTCGATGATGCGGACGTTGGCCTGATGCGGCACCAGCCACTTCAGTTCGGATTGCGGAATACCCGCCGCATTCAGCGTTTCGGATGCAAGCTCGGAGAGCGCCTTGACCGCGAATTTGAAGACGGCAGGCCCTTCCATGTGCAACCAAGCCTTTGCTGCACTTTCGGGCGATCCTCTACCACCGGGTGTGCACAGAATATGCCGGTGACGGCCATCGGCCTTGAGCCGGGTAGCCACAATACCGGCCTCATCACTGGCCTCAAGCACGACTGCACCGGCACCATCACCAAAAAGCACACAGGTTGTACGGTCAGTCCAGTCAAGCAGACGTGACATAACCTCAGCACCCACCACCAGCGCGCGCTTCGCCTGACCGTTGCGGATGAACTGGTCGGCGGTTGACAAGGCATACACAAATCCAGCGCACACCGCCTGAAGATCGAACGCCGGACAATTATGCAGACCCAGTTTATCCTGCAGGATACAAGCGGTACTGGGAAATACCATGTCCGGGGTGGTGGTCGCGACAATGATCAAATCAATATCGGACGGCTGCAGACCCGCATTATCCAGCGCAGCCAGACAGGCCTTGTAGGCCAGGTCACTTGTGAATTCCGACTCATCGGCAATCCGGCGTTCGCGGATGCCGGTACGGGTAACGATCCACTCATCAGTGGTATCCACACGAGCAGCAAGCTCGGCATTGGTCAGGATCCGCGCAGGCAAATAGCTGCCGGTCCCGATGATGCGGGAAAAAGGCATCGATGATCTCCATACATCTGCGCCGGCATCCGCTTCGCGTGTATTGCCGGCCCGACTCCCCTGTGGGGAACTTGGGTGTCAGCCAGCCCGCTCCCGGCGGACCGACCTCGAATTATTGTATTGGGTACTGCATGTGCAGCCGGATGCATCGAGGCATCCGGTCTGCGTCAGACATCCAGTGTATCCGAGGATGTATCACTGTGTCCTGTTACCGATTCGGCGATTCGGTGAATTACGCCGGATCGTACTTCCTCAAGTGCCTGCTCCATGGCGAAATAAAACGCCATGCGATCTGCCCCGCCATGGCTCTTCACCACGATGCCGCGCAAACCCAGCAGACTTGCCCCGTTAAAACGGCGCGGATCGACCCGCTTCTTGAAACTATCGAGCACCGGCATGGCCAGCACTGCAATGCATTTGCGCCACCAGTTCCGCGTAAACTCCTCGCGCAGGAAATCACCCAGCATCTTGGCAAGCCCTTCGCTGGCCTTGAGCGCCACATTGCCGATGAAACCATCACACACGATCACATTCACTGTGCTCTTGTAGATATCGTTTCCTTCGACATTGCCTTTGAAGTTCAACGAAGATGCACGCAGCAGCTCAGCCGCCTGCTTGATGGCTTCCGTACCCTTCATGTCTTCCGAACCGATGTTCAGGATACCGACAGTCGGGTGCTCCACCTGACGGATTGCCGAATACAGGCTGGCTCCCATCACGCCGAACTGCAGCAACTGTTCCGGGGTAGAATCAATATTCGCGCCAAGGTCAAGCACGCAGGTTGGCCCGGCCACGCCCGGCATCATCTTGGCAATAGCAGGCCGCTCAATCCCGGGCAACATCTTCAATACGAAACGCGCTGTGGCCATCAGCGCACCGGTATTACCGGCCGACACGCTCGCCTGAGCACTCCCCTGCTTGACCAGATTAATGGCCACCCGCATGGAGGAGTCTTTTTTATTCTTGAGCGCCAGCTGGGGCAGCTCGTCCATCGCCACCACTTCACTGGCGGCATGAATACGCAGGCGCGACCCTGTCTGGGCCCGATTCGCCTTCAACTCGGCTTCGATGGCATCCTGTAATCCGACCAGCACCACATTCACATCCGGGTGCTTCTCAAGGAAATACAGTGCCGCCGGCACGGTAACATGCACGCCGTGATCGCCACCCATGGCGTCAACTGCTACGGTAATTTCCATCGACATGCTTGCACGATACCTCTTAACAAAAAAGCGCACCCTGATTGGAGTGCGCCTCTTCTAAGTCAACTGCATAAAACAGTCAGACCATGACAGCCTGGCAAAATTACTCGCCCTTGGCCTTCAGCACGCGACGGCCACGGTAGAAACCGTTCGGGCTGATGTGGTGGCGCAGGTGAGCCTCACCAGTGCTGGGCTCGATAGCCAGCGCAGGTGCGGTCAGGAAGTCATGAGCACGGTGCATGCCGCGCTTGGACGGGGATTTCTTGTTCTGTTGAACGGCCATGGTAATGCTCCTACGATCAAGTCAATTTCTGTTTGTTGCCAACTCACTGATCACCGGACTTCAGCTTGCCTTTCAGGCCAGCGAGTACAGCAAACGGATTCGGCTTTTCGGGCACAGCGCCCCGCTGCTCTACTGCCATGTCCGGGTTTTCGCACGCATCGTGCGCCGGGGCATAGGGCAGCGTCAGCAAAATCTCGTCTTCGATCAGCGCGAGTGCATTAAACTCTTGCTCGATCAAGAGACCTTCCAGATCTTCGTCTTCCAGCTCAGCAGCGTCTAACGCGGCTTCATCCTTGAACAACGTAAAGCGCGATGTCACATCCACTTCGAACGGCATAACCTTCATGCAGCGCTGGCAAGTAAGCTGAAGCTCACCCACAATGCGCACATCGATGGTTTTGCGGTGGCGCCAATCGGTGCCGCCTGCCAGTCCGTACTGAATGCTCGACGCACTCAACGCACTCTCTGCTACACGAGGCAGCATCTCAAGCGACAGAGTACCCTCACGGGTCTGATTCTGTCGGCAGAAGTCGGCGTTATCGAATACGAGGTCAGACATAAACGTGGGATGATATACTGCCAAACGTGTACAGTCAAAAAAATTTCAGGATAACCAAGATGTTGCCCCTGGTCCTCGGCTCAACTTCGCGCTATCGCCGCGAACTCCTTGAGCGCCTTGGCATTACCTTCAGTGTAGCCAAACCCGATTGTGATGAAACCCCGCTTGCCGGTGAGACAGCAGCTGAAACCGCCTGTCGCCTGGCACGCATCAAAGCGCAATCGCTGGCCTCCACCTACCCTGCCGCGCTGATTATAGGCTCGGATCAGGTTGCGCTGCTCGATGGCGTGCAACTTGGCAAGCCTGGAAACTTCGAGCGGGCATTTTCGCAACTGACCGCCATGCGCGGCAAGACCATTGTCTTTCATACTGCGCTCTGTCTATTTAATAGTCAGTCGGGCCAGACACAGGAAGTTGTAGTGCCCTGGCATGTCACGATGCGTAACTATAGCGATGACGAGATTCGCAACTATCTCGAGCGCGAACAACCCTATGATTGCGCCGGCAGTGCCAAAACCGAAGGTCTGGGCGTGACCATGATCCAGTCCATGCAAGGCTCTGATCCCGCTGCCATCATCGGCCTGCCACTAATCGAACTCTGTCATATGCTGCGCAGGGAAGGATTTTCACTGTGAGCGCCACTTTGTATCTGATGCCTGCCCCGCTGGGCGAGTCTCCTCTGAGCAGCATCCTGCCGCCAGATGTTATCCAGCTTGCCAACCGCATCCAGCACTGGGTGGTTGAGCACCCGAAAACGGCGCGTGCCATTCTGAAGCAGTACGGTCCGGAGCGGCAGATTTCGACGCTGCAGATGAGTGAGTTGAACGAACATACGCCCGCAAGTGCTGTAGCGGCCCTGCTGGCACCACTGGAAGCGGGGCATGATGTCGCGATCCTGAGTGAGGCAGGCTGTCCCGGCGTGGCCGATCCGGGCGCATTGCTTGTTCGCCTGGCCCATGCGCGTGGATTCCGTGTTTCCCCGCTCATTGGACCGTCATCGATATTGCTCGCACTGATGGCTGCCGGTGCAACTGGCCAGCGTTTCCGCTTCCATGGCTACCTGCCTGTAGACGCCGCAGAGCGCAAAGCGCGCCTGCAGGCCATCGAACAGGATTCATCCAAGCTGGACGAAGCGCAACTGTTTATCGAAACGCCTTACCGCAATCCAGCCATGGTCGATGCCATCCTGCAGAGCTGCCGACCTGATACCATGCTGACCGTGGCACGCGACCTGTCTACCGAGGATGAGCTGATCATCAGTAAACCGGTATCAGGCTGGAAACGCGATCCCCGCCCCGAACTCAATAAACGTCCGGCCATGTTTGTGCTGTACGCCGGAAAGTAGGCTCCCATGAAAATTCATATCGCCCAGTTCAATGGCACCGTTGGTGACCTCAAAGGCAATACCGATCAAATACTCGCCGAGATCGACAAGGCGAGAGCGGCAAAAGCAGACATTCTGCTCGTACCTGAGCTCGCCATTAGCGGCTACCCGCCAGAGGATCTGCTGCTGCGCCCCAGCTTCTATCGGGCCTGCAATGAACAGCTCGACCGCTTACTGGATGCATCAGACGACGTGACGCTGGTTATTGGTCACCCGTACATGGATGGGAACGAGCGCTTCAATCGCGTCACCGTGATGCGGGACGGCAATTATCTGGGTCGCTACGACAAGATGGAGTTGCCGAACAATGAAGTGTTCGACGAGTGCCGCTATTTTACGCCGGGCGCCATGTCGCTGGTATTCGAACAAGCCTGTTACGACGGTAGCAGCGTAAATGTCGGGATCCTGATCTGTGAAGATATCTGGCATCTCGAACCTGCCGCAGAAGTCGCGGATTGCGGCGCGGATATCATTCTGGTACCCAACGCTTCACCATTCCATGTGGGCAAGGAAGATGAACGCGAGCGCATCGTACGCGATCGTGTGGAAGAAACCGGGTTGCCGATTGTGTATTGCAATGCAGTTGGCGGACAGGATGAACTGGTGTTTGACGGCGGTTCATTCGCAATGAACCGCAATGGCGAGATCGTCGCGCGTCTGCCGGCATTCAGCGCCGCCAGTGGGGTGTTCGAATACCGCGATGGCGATCTGCAATCGTCCGAGATCGCACCTGTTCTTCACGAGGAAGCTGCGGTGTATCAGGCGCTTGTGCTGGCGACCGGCGATTACATCCGCAAGAACCGCTTTCCGGGGGCTATCATCGGCCTGTCAGGCGGGATCGACTCTGCCCTGACGCTAGCGATTGCTGTGGATGCCCTGGGCGCGGATAACGTACGTGCCGTTATGATGCCGTCTCGCTATACAGCAGATATTTCGCTGGATGATTCGCGCGACATGATTAAGCGCCTGAACGTGCAATACGACGAGATCACCATCGAACCCATGTTCAATAGCTTCCTTGAGGCACTAGCACCTCAGTTCGCAGGCTTACCGGTAGATACCACCGAAGAAAATCTGCAGAGCCGCATTCGTGGTGTGCTGCTGATGGCCTTGTCGAACAAAACGGGCCGACTCGTCCTGACAACAGGCAACAAGTCGGAAATGACCACGGGTTACGCTACTTTGTACGGCGATATGTGCGGCGGCTATGCCGTACTCAAGGATATTGCCAAGACGCTGGTGTTCCGCCTGTGCCGCTACCGAAATACGCTGGGCGCGATCATTCCCGAGCGCATCATCACCCGTCCGCCTTCGGCAGAGCTGCGCGACAATCAGGTCGATCAGGATAGTCTGCCGCCTTACGAAGTGCTCGATGCCATCATGGAGCGCTATGTCGAGCGCAATGAATCCATCGCCGACATCATCAAGGCAGGCTTTGCCGAGGCCGATGTGATGCGCGTGGTGAAACTACTCAAAGTGAATGAGTACAAGCGCAGGCAGTCTGCCGTTGGCGCACGGATTACCCCGCGCGGTTTCGGCAAGGACTGGCGCTATCCGATTACCAATGGCTTTCTGAAATAACCATTACAACAGGCAGCCATGAACAGACAAAAGCCGCCCTCAATCACTGGGCGGCTTTTTCATTCAAGCAACGTGGATTACAGTTGCGCAGCATTCTTTGCTAGGTAATCTGCCACACCATCAGCACTCGCTGCCATACCGGCCTTGCCTTGCTTCCAGCCTGCGGGGCAAACCTCACCATGCTCTTCTGTGAACTGCAAGGCATCCACAACACGCAGCATCTCATCAATATCACGGCCAAGCGGCAGGTTATTCACCACCTGATGCTGCACCATACCATTGCGATCAATGAGGAATGAACCACGCAGTGCAACCCCGTCACTTGCCAGCTCCACATCGTATGCCTGACAAATTTCATGCTTGATGTCAGCGACCAGTGTGTACTTCACGGGACCAATGCCGCCCTTATCTACCGGCGTATTGCGCCAGGCAGCGTGCGTGAACTGACTGTCAATGGACACGCCAATCACTTCGACATTGCGCTTTTTGAATTCCTCGATTCGATGATCGAAGGCAATCAGCTCTGAAGGGCAGACAAAAGTGAAATCCAGCGGGTAAAAAAACAGCACTGCATATTTGCCTTTAACGGCAGCCGAGAATGTGAATTGCTCATTCATCTCGCCGGTTGCGAGCACTGCAGCTGCAGTAAAATCAGGGGCTTGCTTGCCAACCAAAACGGCCATCTTCTTCTCCTTTGATTCAAGCATGTCAATCATGCCAATACGGATTTCGTCGCCGAAAATGTACGCTGCAGGAAACTCATCGTCAATCGACAAGACTCCTGCACTTCGTAAAATAAAACTGCGCCAGAAAAACAAAACGGGCGCTAACTAGCACCCGTTTTTTCGTGCAAACATAGGTAGGCTTATTTGATCGCCCACAGCTTGGCAAGATCGGACGAGCCATCGTTGCCATTCACACCCTTCAGTACCTGTGCAGCCTTGGCTTTCTGACCAGCAACCACAAATGCGATACCTGCACGCAGCTTGGCATCATCCTCACGCTTGAAGTTACCCTTTTTCAGGCCAGCCTCAACCAAAGACACACCCTTTGCGGTTTGTCCTTGCTGAATCAGGTTCAAACCAACATTAATTGCGGCCGAACCGTCCGCATTGGCATTTGCATCGGCTTCCAGCTGCGCGGCAGCTTTGCCTTCATCTGCAAGGCGCTTAGCAACCATGTCGCGCAGACGTTTTTGACGATCAGCATCCTGCCCTGATCCAAACACGTTAGCGGCATAGGCAGCATCAACCACCTTCTTGGCCTCAGTGTTAAATCCTTCCTGGACAGCAAGCTGAGCCATCTCCATATATTCGGGAGCAGTCTTCAGGTTGTCAGTTGCCAACTTCAGGCGGAAATGATCGAGTGACAAGCGATTAGCAAACCCTGATTTGCGGCGCACTTGAGATAAGACATTTGTCCAGTAATCTTTTTTCGGATACAGCGATACCAGACGAATCATGGTACCGGCATACGCAGCCTCATCCTTCAACTTCAGATAGCAATTGGCAAGCAGTTGCAAATCTTCTTCAGATGAACGACGACCAGCCTTTTCTTCAGCACGAACCGAGGCACCCAGTTCTTTAGCCAGGTTTGCATAGTCGCCACTGTAGAAGCGCAGGTTCTTGGCCATAGCAGCAATGCGAGGATTATTGCCGCCTTCCTTCATGTAGCGTGCAACCCAGCTCGCTGCAGCCTGATTATTACCCGCGCGGGAATACAGGCTGATCATACCTTCCATGACTTGCAGCTTCTCATTCGAAGAAAGCTTGCTTGAGGCAAGGACGACATCCGCGGCCTTGCTGGCCTGCTGCAAATCACCTGCAGGCATGGCCGCGCTCAAGCGCATGCGCTCAATCATGAATGTTTCGTTAGCATTCTTGCCACTCACGCCTTCGGCATCGTGAATTTTGGCCAATGCATCCTTGTACTTCCCGGATTTGATCAGTGCACCAGCTTGTTGCAGGGGCTTAGCCACATCTGCACGCAAAGCTTCGTCCGCATGCGCAGCGACAGGGCTGGACATTTCATGCGAAACAAGCGGGAATCCAAGAAGGGTCCATACCAACAGACCTGCGTATAAAGGGCGGGTACGCTTCATTTATGTTCTTGATCCAGAATCTTGCGAATAAAAGAAACCGACACCGCAATGCGGTGTCGGTATCAGACTTACATGAACTGCTCGCCACCGAGCAGGCCGATCTTAGTGACACCCAGACGCTGCGATGAAGCCAATACAGCTGCCACCACTTTGTAGGATGCCATCTTGTCCGGATGAATCAGCACTGTAGGCTGATTTTCCAGCGGACCGGATGCATATTGAGTCAGTTTGCCTTCCAGCGTCGCCATATCTACGACGTTTTGATCCAGATATATCGTGTTATCGAAATCGATCATCACGGTATGTTTTTCCGGCTCTTCCACGTTCGTATTTTGCGAGGGCGGCGGAAAGTCCAGCTTCACAGAGTGAAGCTGAATGGGGAGCGTCATGATCAGCATGATCAGCAAAACGAGCATCACGTCGATAAGCGGCGTGGTGTTCATTTCCCCCATGACTTCCATCTGTCCGGAGTTACCAGAGCCAACACTCATGCCCATGGTTCGTTCCTTCCTTTTCTAGAGGGTTGTATCAGCCACGGTCCGGCGGTTGGGTAATGAAGCCTACCTTCAGAATACCCATACGCTGACAGTCCGTAGCCACACGACCCACCGCATCATAATGGCCGTTGGGGTCGCCGTGAATATGGATTTCCGGTTGCGGAACCTTCACGGCTTCCTTCTTCAGGCGATCCATCAGTTCGTCATTACTGGCGACATGCTGGATACCCCAGTAGATTTCGCCATCCTTGTCCACCGAGATATTAATATCTGCGGGTTTGGACTGGTTCAGCGTAATCGTTTCCCTCGGGAGGGGCACCTTCTTCACAAGTTCGGCTGCAGGAATCGTAATCAAAAAGATGATCAGCAACACCAGCATCACGTCAACGAGTGGAGTGGTGTTGATTTCCGACACCATTGAGTCGTTATCACCCGAATCACTCCCGACACTCATACTCATGGCTTAGCCTCGCTTTGCAGCCTTACCGCCACCGATCAGAACATTGTGCAGATCAGCAGCAAATGCACGAACTTGTTCCATCGCACCCTTGTTACGGCGGATCAGCCAGTTGTATGCCAGAACTGCAGGAACAGCAACGAACAGACCGAAAGCAGTCATGATCAGCGCTTCACCCACCGGACCTGCAACCTTGTCGATTGACGGCTGACCGGATTGAGCGATGGTACCCAGCGCGTTCTTGATACCCCAAACGGTACCGAACAGACCGATAAACGGCGAGGTGGAACCCACGGTTGCCAGAACGGCCAGACCATCTTGCAGGCGGCTGTTAACGTTATCAACCGAACGCTCGATCGCATTACCAACCCATGTGTTCAGGTCGATCTGCTCAAGCAGCGCACCTTCATGGTGCTCAGAGGCGGTCAGAGCGGTTTCAGCAATGTAGCGGAAAGCACTGCCGTCATCCAGGGCGCCAACGCCAGTCTTCACGGAACCGGAGCTCCAGAAGTTTTCACGAGCAGCTTTAGCCTGACGATTCAGCTTTGACTGTTCCCACAGCTTGGTGAACAGAATGTACCAAGATGCAACCGACATAATCAGCAGGATGATGAAGGTACCGTGGGATACGGAGTCACCACTTTCCCAAGCGTGCACCAGTTCGTTAGGCGTATGTTGCTCGCCTGCAGGGGCAGCTGCATCCTTAGCAGCTTCTGCTGCAGGTGCGGCGGCCGGAGCAGCAGCATCAGCAGCAGGGGCTGCAGCTGCAGGCGCTGCATCTTCAGCGTACGCTGCTTGGGAAACGAAAAGCGTTGCCGCCGGTGCCGCAACAAGAGCAACTGCCGCAATGAGTGCGGACAAACGGTTTGCTACAGACATGATCCTTCCAGCTCCTTAAGCTAGGTTGACTCGATAATCGAAAGTCAAAAACTACCACTTAACCCGGCATGCAGTACAAAGCACTGCACCGGAACTCATTAAAACTTTTCAACTACTAACAAGCGTTTCCGCTTGGGGATTTACACACCAGACGCTGGTTTTGCTTAGTCGGGAATGTAGAACACCAGTGGAACTTGAATCTTCGAGCTTCCGCCACTATTACACTTCAGTCTACGAGCAAGCTGTTTAGCAAGATTGTTCACAGCTGAATTAGTTGACTTAAGTATAACGGGCTCGCTGAGTGCGCCATCGCCGGAAACCGAAGCTTCAAGGTCGATTTCAACTTTGCCAGGAGAAAGATTTTCTTCTTCGGCAAGTTTCGACAGCTTGATGCTGAAATCCTTAACTGCAGTTTCCCAGTTAGGACACGATGCAGCACTTGCCTTCGCATGAGCCGGTGCCGGAGCGGGCGCTGACGGAGCGGGAGGCTGAGGACGAACCGGCGCAGTAGGCACGACACTTGTCGTGTTAACTTGCGGGGTGTTCGTTACAACCTGCGCTTGCGGAACCTGTACTTCAACCGGCGGCATAAACGGAGGAGGCGGCGCATCCGTCTTGGGAGGCGGGGGCGGCGGGGTTTCAGGGGGAGGAGGCGGCTTCACCTCTTCGACAATTTTCACCTCGATAGGCTTTTGCACAAGCTTGACAATCTTGCGCCCGAGCCCGTTCATCAAGGCATAAATCAACACAACGTGCAGAAGAATCACAATCGAGAAGCCAACAACGTGCTTTCTCGGATTCCTCTGTTCTTGCGCATAATCCATGTTTGACCCTCTTTACTCGACATGCGTTCGAGTAGGATTAAGCAACACGATACCTTTCGGCATCGACTCCTTGGCACATAATCAGTATGCGCTTCTACTGAAGCAGACATAACTGAAGCGTCCCACACACAGCCAACTAATGCAATGCAATCCTACACCATACCAGATCAATACCACAACAAGTCCACTTGATCATTATATATATTTGACCAGAATCAACTTGCGTATACAACCTGTAATGGACAGACGTCGGATATTAGTCACTTCGTAATCGCAGGGCAACGAAAAAAGGTTGTGCGCCGCACAATATTAAGCCATCCACTCATGCCATTGTGCTATTGATATTTTAGCCTTAAAAATCAATTACGTACCAGTGGCACACCAACATGGTTTGTTGCTATTTTGCATCACTCGCACTTTGCTAGTCGGAAATATTTGACATGACGATTGACGAGATAAAAATAAAAAAAAGCCACGCAATGCGTGGCTTTTTTTAAATTGGCGCGCCCGAAGAGATTCGAACTCCTGACCCCTTGGTTCGTAGCCAAGTACTCTATCCAGCTGAGCTACGGGCGCACTATCTTTGAATTGAGAATATCAGTATAGTCTACAGCATTCACAATTGTTTAATTTGGTTGGCGCGCCCGAAGAGATTCGAACTCCTGACCCCTTGGTTCGTAGCCAAGTACTCTATCCAGCTGAGCTACGGGCGCATCCATTTTTTCTTACTGGCGGAGAAGGAGGGATTCGAACCCTCGATACGAGTTTTGGCCCGTATGCTCCCTTAGCAGGGGAGTGCCTTCGACCTCTCGGCCACTTCTCCGTCACAAGAGGGGCGCATTATTACAAGCCTACACGCCCACGTCAAGCATTAATTGCAACTTTTTTTCGGTGGAGTGTTTAGAACTCCTGATCCAGTCCGAATGCCTTGTGCAAGACACGGACGGCCAGCTCAAGATATTTCTCGTCCAGTACAACGGAAATCTTAATTTCCGACGTCGAGATCATCTGGATATTGATCCCCTCCTCCGCCAGCGTGCGGAACATGGTGGACGCAATCCCGACGTGCGAACGCATGCCAACACCCACGACAGAGACCTTGCAGATCTTGTCATCGCCAGATACCGACTTGCCGCCGATATGCGCCTGCACGCCTTCCAGGATCGTCAGTGCGCGATTGAAATCGTTGCGGTGAACCGTGAAGGAGAAATCAGTCGTTCCCTCGGCGCCGACATTCTGAATGATCATGTCGACGTCGATGTTTGCATCCGCAATCGGGCCAAGAATTTGATAGGCCATGCCAGGCTTATCCGGCACGCCCACCACATTGATACGCGCCTCATCTCGATTGAATGCGATACCGGAGATAATCGCCTTTTCCATGTTCTCTTGTTCCTCAAACGTAATCAGCGTGCCCTCGCCTTCATCCTGGAAGGAGGACAGTACGCGTAACTTGACCTTATATTTACCGGCAAATTCGACCGAACGAATTTGCAGAACCTTGGAGCCCAAGCTGGCCATTTCCAGCATTTCTTCAAAGGTCACCGTTTTCAGGCGGCGTGCTTCCGGCACGACACGCGGATCGGTGGTGTACACGCCATCCACGTCCGTGTAAATCTGGCACTCTTCGGCTTTAAGCGCTGCAGCCAGCGCCACACCCGTGGTATCGGAACCGCCGCGACCCAGCGTGGTGATGTTGCCTTCTGCATCCATACCCTGGAAGCCAGCCACGATCACCACGCGGCCAGCAGCGAGATCTGCGCGCATGGCGGCATCGTCGATATGCTGAATACGGGCTTTAGTAAAGGCACTATCGGTCAGAATCTTGACCTGGGCGCCTGTGTAACTGCGCGCATCCAGACCCAAGTCTTTCAGTGCCATGGCCAACAGGCCAATAGTGACCTGTTCGCCAGTCGAAATAATGACATCCAGCTCACGTGGATCCGGACTGGCCTGAATTTCCTTTGCCAGTGCGATTAAGCGATTGGTTTCGCCACTCATGGCTGAAACCACAACTACCAGATCATGCCCCTCGGCACGATACCGGGCCACCCGGCGCGCAACATTCTTGATACGCTCAGGCGAGCCCATTGAGGTGCCGCCATACTTCTGTACTATGAGCGCCATGTCTTCCCTCGGGCAAAAAAACTACCAATCTAATCAATGCCGTTGGTTAAAACAAGTGCATAGAATGCGCAGAATTAGAACTTTTGCGCCCAAGACTTAGTGCAACGCAGCATAACAAGAAATAAAGGGCCCGAAGGCCCTTGATTTTCTATTTGCAAATGCACGATTTACTTCGTTTTATCCGTTTTACGAGCGAATAACAGCACAGAAGTGCAATTATCACACCCACGACAGACAGGATGCTGAGCTGCCCCCGGTGCATCCACATGAGCAGCCAGTCTCGATTGCTGGCTCCGGCATACCCGAGGTAAACCCAAAATGGCACGCTGAGCAACGCGGCAAGTCCATCCGAAAAGAAAAAGCGTTTGGCCGACACCTTACCGCACATGCCTGCACATAAAAAAATTGCTGTGCGCATGCCCGGAAGAAAACGTGCCATGAACATCATCCGCTTACCGTAATGAGTAAATTTTCGCTCTACTGCGTCAACACGGTCGGGGGTCATGAATCTTGAAACAGGACCATAGGCAAGCACGCGATTGCCATAATGCCGCCCGATAAAGAAGATCAACGCATCCCCCCCCAACACGCCGGCCAATCCAACAAGCACCATCAAATGGGGATTTGCGTAGCCGAGTCCGGCAATGATGCCACCAGCAACCAGACTGACGTCTTCAGGAATCGGAATCCCGAATCCACACAGCATCAGAACAGAAAAAACCGCCAGATAACCATACTCAGTAAAGCAGGCCAGTAGTGGCGAGAGGAAGTCCATAGGGCAAGCCGGGTGACAAAACAGGCCGGCATCATATCACAGGCTCGATTTTTCCCTTTGCGTTCGGACAAGCGCGTATTACAAATTGAAATGCGCCACTTCAACTTGCACACATTCATGGTATAAATGCCCCATCTTAGATGGGATTTCTCACCATGTATCTTCATGAAACCAGACGTGAAACGGGTATAAACGCTTAATGAATCGCGGCTTTTTCACGATACTGGGTGCACAATTTCTATCTGCGCTTGCAGACAATGCACTGTTCATTGCCGCAATGGCACTCCTTAAAAGTCAGCATGCGCCGGAGTGGCATCAGTCGATGCTGCTGTGGTCGTTCACTGTGTCCTACGTCTTGGTTGCGCCATTTGCAGGGTCATTCGCCGACTCTATGCATAAGGGCCGTGCCATGATGATCTGCAATACGATCAAACTGGCCGGATGCATCGGCATGCTGGTCGGTATGCCCCCCATCCTGTCCTATGCCTTGGTTGGATTTGGTGCGGCAGTGTACTCTCCAGCCAAGTATGGCCTCATTACGGAATATCTTCCTCACAATAGATTGGTCGAGGCAAACGGTTGGTTAGAGGGTGCCACGGTCAGTGCGATTATTTTCGGCACTGTATTAGGCGGCCTGTTGGCAGGTCCCCGTATGAATGCGCTGCTGCATGGTTATGGATTCCCGCTTGACGCATCTATTCTGGCGATTTGCGTCATTACGCTACTCTACCTCAGTGCAGCTTGGATCAATCGTTACATTCCAAAGCTTGACGTCGTGATCAAGCCATTAAGCCTGAACCCGCTCTTGCTCATTCGCGAGTTTATTGACTGCCTCAAACGCCTGTGGCTGGATCCACAGGGACAGCTGTCGCTTGCTGTCACCACGCTATTTTGGGGTGCGGGCGCCACAATGCGGCTAGTGGTCATCAACTGGGCCGTACTCTGGCTGTCATTCAATTTGGAACAGGCAACCCGTCTGGTCGCAGTCGTCGCCTTTGGGACGGCTTTTGGTGCCATTCTCGCAGGACGCTACATCAAACTTGAACAGGCCTTCCGTGTATTGCCTGCTGGCGTCCTGATGGGTGTGATGATGGTGAGCATGATCTTCGTGTACAACGTACATGTCGCGGCGGTATTTATTTTTGCCGTTGGCGCACTCGGCGGTTTCTTTGTGGTTCCGCTGAATGCCATGCTGCAGCATCGCGGGCACATGCTGATGGGTGCAGGGCATTCCATCGCAGTGCAGAACTTCAACGAGAATCTCGGCATTCTAGTCCTGGTCGGTGCTCACGCGCTGGTGGTTCGCTATTTGAGCACGCCGATACCAGACACCTTGACGAGCCCCGCTCGACAGTTTTTCGCGACAGGTTTGCCGCCCATGATCGGCATCATCATTGGTTTTGGCAGTTTGCTCGCCTTAACCATGACATACATTATCATCCGCTATCGCCGCGGGGTTCGGGCGGGCTTAATGCAAGACTAGCCTGTTTGGAATCAAATGGATGAGTCGAGCTTCCAGTTAATGTCTGATTGCTGATGCTGGACAAGAAATCGATTCGCGGCGGAAAAGTGGCCGTTTCCGATAAAGCCGCGATAGGCTGATAATGGCGAAGGATGTGGACTACGTAAAATAAGGTGCTTGCTCGCATCGATCAGGCTCGCCTTTTTTTCGGCGTGACTGCCCCATAGCATGAATACAATCCCCTCGTGCGTGCTGGACAATCCGCGCACAAGGGCGTCGGTCACATCCTCCCAGCCACGTTTCTGATGTGAGCCTGCCTTACCGGCCTCAACAGAGAGCACGGTATTCAACAACAAGACACCTTGACGGGCCCAGGCGCTCAGATCACCGTGCCCCGGTGGCGCATATCCCAAATCGCGCTGTATTTCCTTGAAGATATTTTGCAAGGAAGGCGGGGGGCGAACACCCTTGGGCACAGAGAAAGATAAACCATGCGCCTGACCTTCGCCGTGATAGGGATCCTGCCCAAGAATTACCACTTTGACGGCATCAGGCGACGTAAGGGTCAGCGCGGAGAATCGCTGATCCGCTGGCGGATAAATGATCTTCCCTGCAGCTTCTTCATGAAGTAGAAATGCCTCAATTGCCGACCATGTTGTTTGTGGTACCCGAGTCTCGAGTAATGATTTCCAGGATTCGGGTAGACACTTCATGCAATCAACCTTCGCGCTTTCTTGTTTGAATATCGCGCCGATGATATCTGAACAGCGTTCGGGAAAACCAGTCCTGCTCGACATCCGATGTAAATTGCCAGACAACACAGGTCAAACCATCATCCGCAGAGAGAACCCGTGCAGGCAAGATCAAAGGCAGCGGCAACTGCCTGGAGGGCGTGAGCCAAACGTATCCCTCCGCGCCCGGACAGGGCGGCTGCTCGCTTTTCCACGACGCCCCCTCAAGACTCACCTGAACATCCTCACACGGCAGCAGATCGTGCTTTTCAGCCCACAAACCGGCAAGCAACTGCAAACCTAGATCAAGTCTGGGGATAATGCGGCTAAGCGCATCCTCCCCGGATTCGGGCATAGCTGCTGCGGCCTCCATATCAGCGAGTACGCTCATGACCAGGACCGGATTAAGGGGTAACGCTGCTCGATCACGCCAAGCAATCGGGCAACGCAATGTCAGTTCAAGTGATGCGCCCGAGGTCATGAATTGCCCCTAGCCGATCGTGTGCGCATGCTGGCGTACACGTTCATACATGCAGATTGCCCCCGCAGCGCCAACATTCAGCGACTCGATGCCCGGCGCCATGGGAATTTTCAACACAACATCAGCACACTCGCGAACCGCCATGGATACACCCTGCCCCTCATTCCCGAGCACCAGCACCAAGTCTGCCGTGAGATTGGATTCATAGAGGCTACGGCTTCCATCCAGGCCAGTTATTGCAATATCCCCGCCAAATGCCTTCAGTTGCGTAGGTAAATCTACGCGCTCCACCATATCAACCGAGAAGTGTGCGCCCATACCGGCGCGAAGCACCTTGGGCGACCAAATGTCCGCGCATCCCTCCCCCAGCCAGATTTGATCGACACCGGCAGCAACCGCAGTCCTCATGAGCGAACCTACATTGCCAGGATCCTGCACTGTATCGAGGGCGAGTACCCATCCTTGACGCACGCAAGTACGCATCTTGGGTACAGCCAGAATGGCCAGCACACCGGTCATACTGTCTAAATCGCTTAATTCACGAAACAAGGCGTCGTCAATGATACTTACGCCATCGCATCGGGTCATCAGGATGGCGATTTCCGGCTTGATTGAGGCTGACTCTGCCACCAGGACGCGTTCTATCTGCATGCCAGCGTCGAGCGCGGCCTCAATGAGATGAATGCCATCCAGTACTGCGCGGCCGGTTTTTAGGCGCTCACGCCTGCTTTCGATGAGTTTTGCACAACTTTTAATCTGCAAATTTTGTCTGGAACGGATAACTTCCATGAATGCACGGGCTCAATACGAAGAGGCACGCATCTACTTTTTAGCGGTCAGTCTGCGTGCCTGAGTGGTCAGGGCTTGGGCTGTCAATAGACAGACTTGTTTGAACGCATTGTACTGGGCTTCAGAGAGCGATGCGCCTTTTTTGTCTGCATAAAACAGCCCCACCGGTTTTTCTTCGACATGGAGCGACATCACGGCAAACTCCGTTTTGCCAACGGCCTGCAAAAGTGCAGATGGCACCAGCTTGGCATACTGCGGGCGGTTTTGATCTGTCATCCAGAAGGACTGCTGTTTGAGCATCAGTTTGGTGACTAGATGAGGCGCCTCTAGTTCCACTTGCAAGGTGCGCAAGGGATCACTCATTTCGGCGCCAATCACATAGCGGGTCTTGATGGCGTTATGTCCCGGCATCAGCAGCATGAAGCAGATTCGTTCCAGCAGCACAGCGTCAGACAGCGCGCGAATGGTTAACGCCATGATCTGATTGAAACTTGCATCCCCCTCGCCTGCGCGTTTGATCTCGCGACAGTAATCGCCAAAACTGGGCTTCGCAGTCTGGGCAGGTTTAGGCCGTTCATCAGGCCACGGTCCGGGCAGCATGGCCAGCCAGCGCGCTGGCGAATAGATCTGTTTGTAAGGCCAATCTTTATGAGCGAAGTGCAGCATGATGCGTGTTACTTCAGCCCATACAGCCTGCCTGTCCGTACTGAGGGTACGGGAGATAACATCCAAGGATTCATCTACTCCCGCGGCCCACCATCCGGCTTGCAGAGAGTCACACATATAAAGCACAGCCTGTTGCAACTGGGCTCGCTGGGTCAGCGTGCCGCTTTCATCCAATAAAGCGGTAAACACATCGGGAAGTCGCCAGCGGGTAAAGAGCTGCAGTGTCATGGTGGCAGGATCGCAGCTTGGCACTTTCTCCGCATAGCCCTTTTCGAGTAAGCGCAGCATAGCGGGTAACCGTGCGACCAGCGCCGTGACAAATATTTCGTCCAGACGGGCGTCGTAACGCATCCCCCCCATTGTTCTGGCTACTCTCGCGCTAAATCTGGCAGTAGCGACTTCGCCCAATAGCTCGGCATACACTTTGGGATGCCCCGGAAGCAGAATCTCTTCCACTTCTGGCAGCTCGCAAAACTGGTGAATCAGGTTTTCCATCCCCATCATGAGCACAGTCGCTTCGATAGAGACAATATCTGCTGCCAGACTGCTACGTTCGCGCAGATTAATTGCACGTAAAGCGTATGCCGTGAGTAAAGGATCTTTCAGGACTGCCGATACCACTTCATCCATGCGCACGGATGCGAGCCTGCCAGCAAGCTGCTTGAACATCCGCTTGGTGGATTTCAGAATAGGAATGGGGCGGGCTAGCCACCAGGCAAGCCACGCATCATTGTTTCCGGCAACTGCCGGTGTCTTCAGGGCATCTGCCATAGGTAAAGGCGAGCTCCCTCTGATTCGCCGATTTCGATGACGCGATCAACGGGTCGTCCCTCAACAGGAAAACTATTGCTGACCAGCCATGCGCCACTACTTAACTCACGCTCTGCTTTTGCCCATACATCTGGCATCGCCGCCGGGGACAGAAATGCATACACCACATTAAATGGACGCCAATCCATCGCCAGCATGTCTTTTCTATCCAGTCGTGCCTGAATGCGGCCAAGGCGCAGGCGGATCTGCCCCAGCAACCAGGGGCCCCATGCGTGCTCGACCCCACTCAACTTAAGATCCGGGCGACGTGATAATCCAATAAGCACCGTTCCGGTACCCGACCCGATATCCAGCACATGCGCCCCCATGGGGAGTACTTCGCACAGCGCGGAAACGGCTCGCTGACTACTCAAGTAGAGTGGGACTCGATTGCGGTGAACGCCCCCAAATACAAACCAGCTCAATATGAACATGACCAACCAGAACCAAGACGGGACTGGTACGATATGCATCAGCAGGAGGAGCGGGAAAAATGTGGCGTGTATCACGCGCCACCACCATGGCTGCTTCAAGGCAGATGACAGCAACACGGCAATGATTGGCTGTAAATACAGCGCCTTATCCTCGACCGACACGTAGGCGAGCGCGAGTGAGGTGGCCTGAATAAAGAGTGCGATTGGAATAGGTGACCGAGTCTTCATGGGCCAACCGCCTCAGCCGGTTTATCCCCTTGCTCCGCGTCTCCGCCTTCACCTGCCTGCTTGCCCGCGAGCTTCAGAATGCCTTCCTCGGCTTCTCGATTCAGTACAATTAAACTGATACGCCGGTTTACCGGATTCGCGGGGTTATCTTTATCGAATGGCACTGCATCGGCTAGTCCCACCACCCGCAATACTTTTTCGGTTTCCATTCCGCCATTCAATAATGCACGACGGGAGGCGTTGGCGCGATCAGCCGATAGTTCCCAGTTACTGAATCCCTTCTCGCCCGCACTGAATCCCGATGCATCGGTATGCCCTGACAAGCTGAGCTTATTGGGGACATCATTGAGAATGCTGGCTAGCTCTTTCAGGATATCGTTAGCGTACGTTTCAAGCTGAGAACTACCACTCTTGAACATTGGCCGGTTCTGCTGATCAACAATCTGGATACGAAGCCCCTCGGGCGTGACATCCAACATGATCTGGTCTTTGAATTGACCCAGCTTGCCATCAGATTGATTAATCGCTTTTTCAATTTTGGCCTTCAGCGACTGTAGACGTTTTTTCTCGACGTCCTTCGCACGGACACGACGAATATCCCCAGCCTGCTTGGATAGATCCAAACCACCGCCCTGCGTGATCGACTGGGATTCGCCCGCCCCGCTCCCGCCCGCCATTGCAACTTTGAACGGGTTCTGGAAGTAGTCGGCAATCCCTTTTAAATCACCTTTAGTCGTTGAGCCAAGCAGCCACATCAGAAGAAAGAAGGCCATCATCGCCGTTACAAAGTCGGCATAGGCGATCTTCCAGGCGCCACCATGGTGTCCATGGCCGCCCTTTTTGATTCGCTTGACGATAATGGGCCGTTGGGAATCATCACTCACCGGCGTCTCCCTTCACATTCACGCAGGTTTACTTACCCTTGGCGTTCTTTACAAACTCTTCAAGCTCGGCGAAGGATGGACGGACACCAGACTCCAGCACCTTCCGACCGAATTCCACAGCAACCTGTGGTGCATAGCCATTCAAACTTGCCAGCAATGTTACCTTGATGGTTTGGAACACTCTGGTGCTGTCATTGGCTTTGGCCTCGAGAATAGTGGCAAGCGGGCCAACAAAACCATAGGCCAGCAAAATACCCATAAACGTACCCACGAGCGCCGCACCAATCAGCTTCCCCAGCTCTGACGGTGGCAAGTGAAGTGAACCCATCGTATGCACAACGCCCATCACCGCAGCCACAATACCGAAGGCAGGCAGCGCATCCCCCAGTTTGGCAATTGCACCGGAAGGCCCTTCCGCCTCGTGATGGTGGGTTTCAATTTCGACATCCATCAGATTTTCAATTTCAAATGCATTCAGATTGCCACCCACCATCAATCGCAAATAATCCGTAATAAATTCAACCACATGATGATCATGCAAGATATTGGGATACTTGGAAAAAAGTGGGCTGCTGTCCGGATTTTCAATATCCGTTTCGATGGACATCAGACCTTCTTTACGCACCTTGGAGAGAATCTCAAACATCAAGGCGAACAGGTCCATATAAAACGCCTTGCTGAACGGAGACCCCTTGAACACGGTCGGGAGTGCTTTCACCGTAGCCTTGAGCGGCGGGCCACCAAAACCTACGATCATGGCGCCAATCGCACCACCAAAGATGATCACTAACTCAACCGGCTGCCAGAGCACATGCAGTTCACCACCGTGCGCCGCATAAGCACCAAAGATACAAAGCAGCATAAAAATGTAGCCAATGACGACAAACATCGCGGGCAACCCCCTCCGTTGAGGCACTGACCAACCTCAACGGGGTCACTGCCAATGTCAGTGTAGACGGCGGATTTCCGGAATGACAAAAAGAATGGGGAAGATTTCTGTCCCACCACAACCTAGGACAGGTTGCTAACTTACCAGAGCTCGCCCTGGCATTTCCCCATGGCAAGTCTGACGGGGGCAAACGATTGTCTATGCGCTTTGCAGGGCCCGAATTGCTCAAGCGCCGCTAGATGTTCGGGGGTGGGATAACCTTTGTGGCGAGCGAAACCAAATTGCGGGTACATGACATCCATTGCCATCGCCTCGGCATCGCGCGCAACTTTTGCCAGGATGGAGGCGGCGGAGATCACCTGTACCTTGGCATCACCCTTTACAATCGCTTCGGATGTCATTGGCAGGATTGGGCAGCGATTGCCATCAATCTGGACATGATGCGGCACTACGCTGAGCGCATTGACCGCGCGCTGCATCGCCAGCATGGTGGCTTTAAGGATATTGAGGCGGTCAATTTCACCAGCATCTGCCGATGCAACTGCCCAAGCTAGCGCGCGCTCCTTAATCTGCAGACTGAGGCGCTCACGTGCAGCTTCTGAAAGCTTTTTGGAATCTGCCAGTCCCACGATGCCATGACCCTCACCCAGAATCACCGCAGCAGCAAAGACCGACCCGGATAATGGCCCGCGTCCGGCTTCATCCACGCCAGCAATCAGATGAGTCGTCATCGACGTATCCAAGCAAGTACAGCATCGGCCGCGCGCTCGGCAGCATTCTGCTTTAAGGATTGATGCAGCTCAGTGAATCTCGCTTCCAGCTTTGCCGCATAGGTACGATCCTCAAGTGCATTTCGCAGCGCCTGGTAGAGATTCTCGGGCGTCGCATCGTCTTGAATAAACTCCGGCACAATGAATTCGCCCGCCAGCACATTGGGTAAGCTCACGTACGGCAGCAGCATTTTGCGCTTAGCCATGCGGTACGTCGTAGGACTCAGCTTGTAAGTCACTACCATCGGTCGCTTGGCCAGCATCGCCTCGAGCGTAGCCGTACCTGACGCCACCAGAATTGCATCGGCGGCCTGCATGGCTTCCTGAGCATGACCAAACATCATGCGAATGGGGAGATCCTGTGCCTTATGCGCATAAATGGCGTTCTCGAAGAGTACACGCGTTTCCCGAGTCACCAGTGGAACGAGAATCTGCGCGGTCGGCCAAGTTGCGCAAATCATCTTGGCTGTTTGAATGAACAACTCGGCATGGCGTGCCACCTCACTTTGCCGGCTGCCCGGCAAAAATGCGAGGACCTTCTGCTGTGCGCCTACGCCAATGAGCTCTCGCACCTCGTGCTGCTTGACCACCACGGGCATTTCGTCAGCGACAGGATGTCCGACATAACTTGCCTTTAACCCGGCGCGATCATAGATCGGCTTTTCGAAGGGAAAGACACACAGCACTTCACTGCTGGATTTGCGAATCTTGTTGATGCGCTTGGGCCGCCATGCCCAGATTGACGGGCTAATGTAGTGCAGCGAAGGAATACCCGCCGATCGCATCGTCTTTTCGATCGAAAAATTAAAATCGGGCGCATCAACCCCAATAAATACATCGGGGCGCTCACGCAATAAGCGCTTTTTCAGGTCGCGACGCAGGCGAAGTAGGCTGGGCAGATGCTTGAGTACTTCGACGTATCCCATCACTGAGAGCCGTTCCATCGCACAGATGGATTTCACGCCTTCAGCCTGCATCTGGGGCCCGGCAATACCGGCGAACTGCGCATCCGGCAGTCGTCGCTTGATGGCTGCGACCAGACTGGCACCAAGTAAATCGCCGGAGGCTTCTCCGGCGACAATGGCAATGCGTGGCCCGGAAGCCCGCTCAAAAAGCTGTTCTTGCTGCATTGAACCTGTCACTGTTTTAGGCTATCAGCGAATGATGCCACGTTCCGAGCAGGATACAAACTCTACAAAGGGCTTCAATACTGGTGATGTGTCGATTTTTGCAGAAATTTCGGCCATGGCCTCATCAAGCGACAGCCCCTGACGGTAGATCAGCTTGTAGGCTCGCTTAATATCCATGATTTGATCAGACGTAAATCCACGACGTTTCAATCCTTCCGAATTGATACCGGCAGGCTTTGCGCGATTTCCCGCAGCCGTGACGTAAGGTGGTACATCCTGACTCACTGCCGCCGTAAATGCGGTCATGGCATGCGCACCAATACGACAGAACTGATGCACCGTCGTAAATCCGCCCAAAAAGACCCAGTCATCGACATGCACATGTCCGGCAAGCGTCGCGTTGTTCGCCAGAATCAAGTCGTTGCCGAGCATACAGTCGTGTGCGATGTGCACATAGGCCATGATCCAGTTACGATCGCCAATCCGGGTCAGCCCCTGATCCTGCGAAGTACCTGTCGAGATCGTCACAAACTGGAAGATCGCATTATCATTGCCAATCACCAAGCGGGTCGGCTCACCAGCATACTTTTTATCTTGTGGCGCACAACCGATATGCGCGGAGCCATGAAACGTATTGCGCTCGCCAATGCGTGTGTGCCCCTCAACGACGCAATTTGGACCAAAAACGGTGCCGGCACCGACTTCAACGTGCTCACCAATGACACAAAACGGGCCAACACGCACATCGTCAGCCAGTTTGGCATCTTCATGAACCACTGCAGAAGGATGAATGTTCGCCATTCGGACTCCGGTCAATCAACGCGCTTTAGTCTGAGCACACATGATGTCCGCTTCGGCCACCACATTGCCCGCCACTTCCGCAACAGCTTTGTACTTCCAGATATTGCGCAGCTTACGTTCAATTGAAACCTTCAGAACCAATTGGTCACCCGGCGTCACCTGAGCCTTGAATCGGGCATTATCGATGCCTGCAAACAGGTAGAGCGAACCGTCATCCTGGCGCTCGCCAGTCGACTTGAAACTCAGTACGCCAGCCGCTTGAGCCAGCGCTTCGATAATCAGTACACCCGGCATTACCGGGTATTTCGGGAAATGCCCTGTAAAGAAGGGCTCGTTGTAAGTCACATTTTTCAGTGCAACGATGCGTTCACCCGGAACAAGCTCGGTCACTCGATCGACCAGCAAAAATGGGTAACGATGCGGTAGATGTTCCAGAATGCCCAGAATATCCATTGAATTCAGTTCGCTCACGCGCTCTCTCCAGTGTTGGGCAGACGTTCAAATGCTGCCACTTTTTTTTCCAGCTCCTTCAGACGGGTTGCCAAGGCATCCATATGTCTGAGGTGCGAAGCATTCTTTAGCCAGTCTTCATGTGGCTGCACGGGATACCAGCCGGTGTAGGTGCCAGGCTTCCTGATAGATTTACCCACCAGCGTCCCGGCCATCACATTGACACGATCGGCAATGTCCAGGTGCCCCAGAATCATGGCGCTACCACCGAAGGTACAGTACGCGCCAATTCGGGTCGATCCTGCCACGCCAACACAGCCCGCCATGGCGGTGTGTTTGCCAATGTGGACGTTATGCGCAATCTGAATCTGATTATCGAGCCGGACACCCTCTTCAATCACCGTATCATCCAGCGTCCCGCGATCTATGGTAGTGGAGGCACCAATCTCGACATCATTGCCGATGCGGACGCAGCCAACTTGCGGGATTTTCTCCCAGTGATCGCCCGCCCAGGCGTTGCCGAAGCCATCGGAACCAATGACGGCGTTGGGATGAATAATGACGCGATTACCCATGATCGTGCCATGCATGATGCTTACATTGGGATGCAGGATGCAATCCTCGCCAATGACCACACCTTCCCCGATCACCACACCGGGATGGATGACTGAGCCCTCGCCAATACGGACATTTGCTCCGATCACCACCTGAGGTCCGATGCTGACGCCCTTGGCCAAAATGGCAGATGCATCGACCACTGCGCTCGCATGTATGCCCGCGGGTGGTACGGTAACCGGATTCAGCAGTGCCGCGACCTGAGCAAAATAGAGATAGGGATCTTTGGCAACAATTCGCGGCCGCGTATCGCAATCTGGCAACGTCGCAGGCACGATCAGCGCACCGGCCGGACATGCGGTCAGTTTACTGACATACTTCGCCCCCGTGATGAAGGCTAGATCCTGCGCAGTCGCGGACTCAAGAGAAGCAACACGCTCGACGCGAAAGTCTTCCCCCCGCACTTCCCCACCCAGCTGTTCAACTAACTCGGAAAGGGTATACATCGGTTTCACAGATACCATCAGTTCGGCATCACTCTGACGAGGCGCTCAAGCACTTTATCGGTAATGTCGAGACGTGGATTGAAATACAGTGCATCTTGCAGAATGAGATCATATTTTTCGCTGACTGCAATCTGCGTAATGATGCTGAACGCGTGCTCCTGCAATCCTGCTATTTCCTGATTGCGACGCTTATTCTGGTCTTCGCGGAAATCACGCTGCAGGCGATTTAGATCTTCGCTCTTACGTGCAAGTTCGCGCTCACGTTCGCGCAACTCGGCTCCCTGCAGCGACGAACCCAATCGATCGATATCGGCCTGACGGGAGCGAATATCTTCGCTCCGGTTATTGATTTCAGCCAGGCGCGGCGCGAATTCCTTTTCCAGCTTTTTGGCAATCCGCTCGGCAATGCGTGCTTCGCGGATGATGCGGTTATAGTCCACAAACCCGATCTTCAAGTCGGCAGCCGAGACCGGCACTACAATGGTCAGCAGCAAAAAGAGCGCGCATGCGCGTTGAAGCATCTTCATAATACCTTCCCGATCAGGCCCAAACTGTCATCAGAATACCTTGCCCAGTGTGAACTGGAATGCCTGCTTCTTATCACCATCCAGCGCGTTGAGTGCTCGGGCCAGACTAAACTTCATTGGCCCCATCGGTGACGTCCATTGCAAGGCAATACCGGCAGAATAGCGCAAATCCGTATAGCGTGGCTTGGAGTTCTCCATCCAGACCTGTCCGGCATCAAGGAAGGCCGACAAACGTGTGGACTTATCCGCTTTCATGCCGGGCATTGGCATCAGCACTTCGAAATTATTCACTAGACGTAAAGCACCACCAACCGCATTGCCGTACTGATCTTTCGGACCGAGTGTCCCGTCCTCGTAACCACGCACCGTGCCAAAGCCGCCCGCAGTAAAGACCTGATAGAACGGCAATGCCTTGCCACTATAACCGTGCCCCTGGTCATACTGGAAATTCCAGTACAGCGTGAAGTTACGGTTTAGCGGATAGAAATACTGGTTCTGGAACCCTACCTTCACAAACCGCATCGATCCTACTGGCAATGCCGCCTGCGTGTACACCCGGCGGAAGGTACCGCGAGTCGGGAAAATAGAGCTGTCGCGCGTGTCACTTGCCCAGCCCAGCGACCCGATCAGCGTTTCAGTTGTATCGCCATATTGCTTCACAAAGTCGACGTAACTGGCGGGGCTATTGGAGTACAGCGAAATGGTATTGCGCTCGCCGCTCAGCGAGGCAGAGATCGATTCGAATTCCGAGATCGGCATATTCCAGCGCAGACCGCCACCCACCGCATCGCTGGCATACGCAGCAAGCGTAGCCGTATTCGCCATTGTGTTACGACGATAGATATCGAAGCCACGCGATACGCCATCCGGCG
Source organism: Burkholderiaceae bacterium DAT-1 (assembly GCA_019084025.1). Lineage (NCBI taxonomy): Bacteria > Pseudomonadati > Pseudomonadota > Betaproteobacteria > Burkholderiales > Burkholderiaceae > Burkholderiaceae bacterium DAT-1. The sequence continues at coordinate 69,524 of JAHRBI010000004.1, read as the reverse complement.
TTGCATACGGATTAGTGAATGACAGTGAAGCCGTCTTGTAATAGCGGTTGGTGTTCGCACTCAACTCGAAAATATTGCCCGAACCAAAAATATTGGTTTGCGAGAACGAACCCGTCAGCGTCAATCCATCGAACTGCGAATAACCCAGGCCTGCTTGAACACTACCCGTCTGACGTTCGGTAACGGTGATATTCAGATCGACCATATCGTTGCTATCCGCAACGGATGGGGTTTCGATATTGACGTCAGAGAAATAGCCCGTTAAATCCAGACGCTCCTTGGAGCGCTTGATTTTCCAACCCGAATACATCGTGCCTTCAAGCTGGCGTACTTCACGACGCACGACTTCATCGCGGGTATGGGTGTTGCCCATGATATTGACGCGGCGAACATAGACCTTGCGACCCGGATCGATATAGAACGTGAATCCAACTTCGTTCTTTTCTTTGTCGACTTCCGGTACCGGATTGATGTTGGCGAATGCGTAGCCCTCATCTCCCAGACGGTCTGTCATGCGCTTTACCGCTTCATCAATGTGCGTGCGGTTGAACAATTCGCCAGCCTTGATTTCGATCAGCGACTGCAACTCGGCCTCTGGTACCACCAGCTCGCCGGCTACCTTGACGCTTTTTACGCGGTATTGCTGACCTTCTGACAGATTCACCGTCAGGAAGATGTCCTTCTTATCTTCCGACAGCGCCACCTGCTGCGAGCTGACGTTAAATTCCAAAAAGCCGCGATCCATATACCAGGAGCGCATCTTCTCCATATCATCTTGCATTTTTGGTTTGGAATACTGGTCGTTCTTGGAGAACCAGGACCAGAAATTCGTCAGACCCAGCTGGAAACCGTCTTTCAGCTCGCTTTCCGGGTACTTTTCATTACCGACAATATTGATCTGGCGAATCTTCGCTACCAAGCCTTCGGAGATATCGAAGGAGATTGCAACACGGTTACGCTCCAGACGCATCACTTCGGTATTGATCTTGACCGAATACTTGCCACGGCTGAAATACTGCTTTTTCAGTTCTTGCTCAGCCGCATCCAGCATGGAACGATCGAAAACGCGGCTTTCCGCCAGACCATTTTCCTTGAGTGCCTTGATGAGCTGATCACTTTCAAACTCTTTTGCACCCTTGATTTCAATACTGGCAATCACTGGTCGTTCATCGACTGACACAACCAGTACATCACCTTCAGACTCGATGCGGACATCATTGTAGAAACCGGTCGCAAACAGCGCCTTAATGGCCTGTCTAGCGCGGTCGTTATCCATTTTTTCACCGACCTTGACGGGCAGGTAGTTGTACACCGTACCAGCCTCGGTACGCTGGATACCGTCAACACGAATTTCCTTGACGACAAAGGGCTCGAACGCGCGAGCGGGAATCGACAATCCAAGTGCAGCAATAACGGCGAGCGTAAGTGGGTTCGGTCTCATACTCAATCTTGCACAGCCACATTCAGGTGGCGAGCGCTATCAAAGGGTTTGTCGGGTGGATCGAGCCAGTTTAACCGCCGGAGACGCGCGTCAGATCATTCCAGAGCGCAAACATCATCAGGCTGACTAAAAGTCCTATGCCGATTCGAAGGCCAAATTCAGCTACTCGGTCGGACACAGGCTTGCCCCGCAAAAGTTCGGCGAGATGATACATCAAATGGCCACCGTCCAGCACAGGGATAGGCAACAGGTTCATCACACCAAGGCTGATGCTGATCATGCACAAATACCGCAAGTAAGTCTGGATCCCCAGTGCAGCGGTTTCACCAGCGGATTTTGCCATGGAAACCGGCCCGGACAGCTGTCGAGTTGATACATCGCCTGTCAGCATCTTGCCAACCATTTTCAGCAGAAATGCCGCACTATTGTATGTAGCGCTCAGTGCCTGTCCCAGTGCTTCACGTGGGTTAAGTTGCTGCTCGAAGCGCAATGACGCCCAAGCCGCATGATCCAGTTCAGGTGCAGCCCCAATTCGTCCCGAGGCCGCGCCATGCTTGCTTGCTATTACTGGGATTATTTGTAGCGGGATTAGTTCACCGCCCCGTCGCACCGAGAGATGCAGCAGAACGCCCGGCTGTGACCGGACCGTCTCTACAAAATCAAACCACGTTTTAACCCGCTGACCATTGATTTCCACGGGTTCATCGCCGACTTTCAGTCCAGCTTTTTCAGCGGGACTGCCTTTTTCGACGTATCCGATTTTACGGGTTGAGACTAACGGTGAAATGCCGAGCTGAGCATCCGGACGCTCCACAAAGGCATCCGACATCATGGAACGTGTTGGCAATTTGATCAGCATGTCCATACCGTACGTTCTCCGCACCAGCAATGAAGCATCTTGCCCGGAGACAGCTGCGCGGATCAAACCGGAATAGATATCATCCCAGGAACTAACGGCCTCACCGCTAATGGCAATCACTTGATCGCCTTGCTCAAGGCCCGCACGCGCAGCAACAGAACCCGGAAATACATCGCCCATAACCGGCCGCAGGACTGTCACGCCGACCATATACATAAGCCAGTAGATGACGATGGCAAAGAGAAAATTGGCGACTGGACCCGCCAGCAGTACCGCCATTCGCTGCCAGACGGGACGCCGATTAAATGATCGGGTCAGCTCGGACGGATCAATCTCATCATCGTGCTCACCCAGCATACGGACATAACCGCCCAGTGGAATCGCCCCCACTTGCCACGTCGTCTCGCCCCGTTGCCACTGAGCCAGCGGCCGACCAAAACCAATACTGAACGTCAGCACTTTGATGCCGCAACGCTTGGCAACCCAGTAGTGCCCGAATTCATGTACGGTGACCAGTACGCCAATGGCGATGATAAAGGCGGGCAATACCAGCAACCAGGCTTGTGTGCTCATGCACGGCTCCGCTGTGCAATCCAACTCCGCGCGCGTTCACGGGCTTCATGGTCAGCCGCAACCAGTGCATCCAGTTCAGCTACGTGACCTGTTTGCGGTGCGGCATCCAATACGCTGGCATTAACTGCGGCAATCTCATCAAACCGTATTTGACGATCCAGAAACGCGGCCACAGCCACCTCGTTAGCCGCATTCAGCATGGCTGGTGCAGCATCCCCCATCTTTAAGGCATCAAACGCAAGCTTTAAGCATGGGAAGGCCTGCAGATCAGGCGCCTGAAAGTCTAATCGGGCGACCTGAAACAGATCCAGCGAAGTCACGCCTGCATCGATGCGCTCTGGCCACGCCATGCCATACGCAATCGGTGTACGCATATCAGGGTTACCCATTTGCGCAAGCACAGATCCATCCAGATATTCAACCATTGAATGCACCACGCTTTGCGGATGCACAACCACGGAAATATCATCCGGTGCCAAATCGAACAGCCAGCGTGCCTCGATCACTTCCAGACCTTTATTCATAAGGCTGGCCGAATCAACCGATATCTTTCGTCCCATCGACCAATTTGGATGCTTCACCGCCTGCTCGGGCGTGACATCGCGCAATTGTTCCGGGTTCATGCCACGGAATGGGCCGCCAGAGGCAGTTAGCAAAATCCGGCGGACGCCCTGGCGGACATCACCAGAAAATGGCTGTGGCAGACATTGGAAAATCGCATTATGTTCGCTATCGATGGGAAGCAGTTCTGCACCGCCTTCACGTGCAGCGCGCATGAAGAGCGCCCCGGCCATGACCAGCGTTTCTTTATTGGCAAGCAAGATGCGCTTGCCTGCTCGCGCAGCAGCAATGGTAGGCGGCATGCCGGCTGCGCCAACAATGGCGGCCATCACCATGTCTACTTCTGGCTGTGTAGCAACTTGAACTAGGGCATCGGTCCCGGCCATTGCTTCGATATCATGCAGCCCGGCCGCTTCAAGGGCAGACTTAAGCGCACCATAGGCGGACGCATCCGAGACTACCGCAAAGCGCGGGCGATGCACGCGACACTGTTCGACCAGCGCATCAATGCGCGACGCTGCGGTCAGCGCATGAATTGTGTAGCGATCAGGATGTCTGGCGACGACGTCGAGCGTACTGACGCCTATGCTGCCAGTGGAACCCAGAACGGTTAAGGTACGAATCGGTTGGGACATGGCAATCTGAGAAAGGCTGAACGCAAGCGAATACGCCGCTCAGGGCGCAAATCTTGCGTAAAAGAATAACAGGGAGACCGACAGCGGTGCGAGTGCCAGTAAACTATCTACACGATCCAGCACACCACCATGACCGGGCAGCAACTGACTACTGTCTTTCATGCCCACCATACGCTTGAGAAGCGACTCGAACAAGTCTCCCATGACGCTGACAGCGGTCAATAGCAGGAATACCGGAATCAGCACGTACAAGGGCAGTTTTCCATAAACCGGTACATTGAGTTGATGCAAAGCCAGCGCGTAAAGCGTGACTGCAATCAACGCCCCATACACGCCCTCCCAGGACTTGCCGGGGCTAATCGAAGGCGCAAGTTTGCGCTTGCCAAAGGCACGGCCGGCGAAATATGCAGAGACATCCGCAATCCATGCGATGGCAAGCGTCATAAGCAGCACCAAGGGGCCATCCGTAAGTGCATGAAGGCGTGTCACTGCGGACAATGCAGACATCAAAACCAGCATACCGACGATCGCGGCACGCCATTTTGGAGCAAGCGCCCATTTACGCGCCAACCAGAGTGGAATGACCGCTAACCAGAACACCAGCGCAAAGATATCGAATACCAGCGCCCAGACGACCGTAATGGCCGGGGGAAGCGCAAGCAATGCTCCGCCCATCAGCGCAAAACTGGCGATGAACACTTTGGATTCAGCGGATTCCAGCCGGGCAAAGCGTCCCCACTCCCACGCACCAACGGTCAGCGCAAAGAGGGCAAAGCCGCCCCATAGCAATGAGGAACCTGCAAACAGGCAGGCGAGCACAATGGGCAACAACACCAGTGCGGTGATGATACGGGCTTTCAGCATCTTAGCTGGCGTCCTGAACCTGTTCGCTGGTACGACCAAAGCGGCGCTCACGGGTGCGATACGATGCAATCGCGGCCTCAAGTGCTGCACGGTCAAAGTCCGGCCAGAGAATGTCGGTGAAATAAAATTCTGTGTAGGCACTTTGCCACAACAGGAAATTGGAGATGCGCTGTTCGCCGCCAGTCCGGATAAACAGATCCGGCTCAGGCGCCCAGCTCATCGACAGGTATGGCTCGAAATCTGATTCGGCAAACCCGCTGGCAAGCTCAGGCTTGTCTTTGAGCATCGCCTGTGTCGCCTGAAGGATATCCCAGCGACCGCCGTAATCGGCTGCGATGGTCAGTGTCAGACCTTCATTATTCGCCGTACGCTGCTCGGCCGCTTCGATCAGTTCGACGATACGTGGCTGCAGACGATCGCGTCGACCGATCAAACGCAGGCGAACGTCTGCCTTTGACAGCTTTTCGATTTCCCGTTCCAGCGCAGTCAGGAACAAGCCCATCAGGAAGGAGACTTCATCAGAGGGGCGACGCCAGTTTTCACTACTGAATGCAAACAGCGTCAGATAGCGAATCCCGAGCTTACTACACACTTTGACCATTTCGCGGACAGTTTCCAGTCCGCGTTTGTGGCCCGCTACTCGTGGCAGCATGCGTTTGCGCGCCCAGCGGCCATTGCCATCCATGACGATGGCAATGTGCGCTGGCACCTGACTCACATCCGGAATGTCCCGGGTCGAACTGGCAAAGGAAACCACGAAACGACCTCAGACTGTCAGGAGTTCTTGCTCTTTGGCGGCCAGTACCTTGTCGATTTCGGCAATGTACTTGTCGGTCAGCTTCTGAACATCGTCCTGTGCGCGACGCTCTTCGTCTTCGGAAATATCCTTATCCTTGAGCAGCGACTTCAGATCGTTATTGGCATCGCGACGCACATTGCGGACTGCAACACGGGAGTCTTCTGCTTCACCGCGCACAACCTTGATCAGGTCGCGACGGCGCTCTTCGGTCAGCGCTGGCATTGGCACGCGGATCAGATCACCCATCGTGGCCGGATTGAGACCCAGATCGGAGTCACGAATGGCCTTTTCGATAGCACCTGACATTTTCTTCTCATACGGGGACACCCCGATCGTGCGCGCATCAATCAGATTCATATTTGCGAGCTGATTGATCGGAGTTGGCGCACCGTAGTAATCCACGTGGATGTGATCCAGCAGGCCGGTATGTGCACGGCCGGTGCGGACTTTCTGCAAATTGTTCTTCAGATTCTCAACCGACTTCTGCATTTTCTGGTCGGCGGTTTGTTTCACGTCGGCGATCATTGACGCGCTCCTGTATGTCTTAACCGTTCAAATTCTACATAACTACAAAGGGCAAGCGGTGAAGCTTACCCTGTACATCAGCAATGCACCAGTGTGCCTTCATCTTCACCCAGTACAACGCGCTTGAGTGCACCCTGCTTGAAGATGCTGAACACACGGATATTCATGTTCTGGTCGCGGCACAAAGCCAGTGCTGTTGCATCCATCACCTTGAGGTTTTTCTGGATGGCCTCATCAAATGTCAGCGAAGAATAACGGACTGCATCCGGATTCTTCTTCGGATCATCGGTGTATACGCCATCCACCTTTGTCGCTTTCAAGACCACATCAGCATTCATTTCCATGCCGCGCAAGGCTGCTGCGGTATCCGTAGTGAAGAAAGGATTACCTGTACCTGCACCAAAGATCACCACCTTGCCTTCTTCCAGATACTGAATGGCTTTCGGGCGAATGTAGGGCTCTGCCACCTGCTGGATGGTCAGCGCGGATTGCACACGACTCACCAGACCTTGCTGGCGCATAGCATCCTGAATGGCCATCGCATTCATCACGGTAGCCAGCATGCCCATATAGTCGGCAGTCGCGCGATCCATCCCCGCAGCTGCAGGTGCTACGCCACGGAAGATATTACCGCCGCCAATGACAACGGCCACCTGCACACCCAGACCAGCCACTTCCTTCACTTCGCTCACGATGCGCTCAACCGTTGCACGATTGATACCGTAGCTGTCATCGCCCATCAGGGCTTCGCCAGACAGTTTGAGCAGAATGCGCTTGTATACGGGAGTAGCGGACATGGGAGACCTTTCATATGAAGGAGATGGGTAGGCTATTTTTGCTCATCAGCATCTGCGGCTGATGATTTGAATCAGTATGCACCATGAACACGTAGTCCAGATGCGATACAACCGCCCGAACTGGCGGGCGGTTGTATAGGCCAGCAGGTCGGATTAGACCTTGGCAGCAGCAGCGACTTCAGCAGCGAAGTCGACAACCTTCTTCTCAATGCCTTCGCCCACAACAAACATGGTGAAACCGTTCACCTTGGCGTTGTTGTTCTTCAGCAGTTGCTCAATGGTGACCTTGTCGTCCTTGACGAACGGCTGACCCAGCAGCGTCACGTCCTTCAGGAACTTGGCAACGGTACCTTCGGCAATCTTTTCCAGCATGGCTTCTGGCTTGCCGGCTTCCTTGGCGCGCTCGATTGCCACACGGCGTTCGGTCGCAATGGACTCTGCGTCCACGCCGCTTGCATCCAGAGCCTTCGGCTTCAGTGCAGCGATGTGCATGGCGATGTCCTTACCCAGTTGCTCGTCGCCACCGGTGATGTCAACCACAACACCAATCTTGGAGCCGTGCAGGTAGGTTGCCAGATGACCTTCGGTGCTGAAACGCTGGAAGCGACGCACGCCGATGTTTTCACCCAGCTTGGCGATAATGGCCTTGCGAGCTTCTTCAACGGTTTCACCAGTCGAAGTCTTGGCATCTGCCAGGGCTTCCACGGAATCAACATTACCCTTGACGATGGCTTCAACAGCCAGCTTGGCGAAAGCCAAGAAGCCTTCATCCTTGCCCACGAAGTCAGTTTCGCAGTTTACTTCAGCCAGTGCGCCAACCTTGCCATCAACGAAAACAGCAACGGTACCCTCAGCAGCGGTACGGCCTGCAAGCTTGCTGGCCTTGTTGCCGCTCTTGATGCGCAGCGCTTCTTCAGCGGCCTTCAGATCGCCATTGGCTTCAACCAGTGCCTTCTTGCAATCCATCATACCGAGGCCGGTCAATTCGCGCAGCTCGGCAACCATCTTTGCGGTGATTTCCGCCATGTTCGTACTCCTGAATCTGATCAATCAAGTTGCAAAAAAGGGGCGAAACGCCCCTTTGTCGCGGAATCGTGTTTCAACGCGATGAAACTGCGCTAAATTAAGCAGCTTCGCCGCTGACAGCAGCCACGATTTCCTGGATTGCCTGGGCACGGCCTTCGAGGATCGCATCAGCGATACCACGAGCGTACAGGCGGATCGCACGTGCGGAGTCATCGTTACCCGGAATGACGTAATCGATGCCTTCTGGCGAATTGTTGGTATCCACCACGCCGATGACCGGGATGCCCAGCTTCTGGGCTTCAACCACGGCACCCTTCTGGTAGCCGGTGTCAACCACGAAAATAGCGTCCGGCAGACCGCCCATATCCTTGATACCGCCCAGCGAGGTTTCCAGCTTCTCGACTTCGCGGCTCAGGGTCAGCAGTTCCTTCTTGTTCAGACCGTTGTTTGCATCTGCCAATTGAACTTGCAGGTCGTTCAGGCGCTTGATGGATTGCTTGACCGTCTTGTAGTTGGTCAGCATGCCACCCAGCCAGCGGTGATCAACGAACGGTGCGGCAGCGCGGATGGCTTCTTCACGGACGATGTCACGAGCCTGACGCTTAGTACCCACGAACAGAACGGTGCCCTTGTTTGCAGCCAGACGACGCACGAAGGTGGTCGCGGACTCGAACATCGGCAGAGTCTTTTCGAGGTTCAGAATGTGAATCTTGTTGCGATGACCAAAGATGTACTGAGCCATCTTCGGGTTCCAGAAACGGGTTTGGTGACCGAAGTGAACGCCGGCCTCCAGCATATCGCGCATGCTAACGGACATGAATGTGCTCCAAATGCAAGGGTTATATCTGTCTGCGACCAACACCCCGAATCGTAACCCGGTGCACCCTGGCATTCGCAGACAGCAAATTATCCGACCACCATGGTCGAATTAGCCCGGCATTATACACATACTTTCGCAAAATCCTCAAGTTAGCAGCAAACAAGACAAGAGGTCATCACCGTAATTGATCAGCTCGATTGCGAAAATCAATTTATTGATGGAATTGCGGAAGTTTATACTATTGCGCGAATCGCCCGGTACACTGCGGGCTACAACACCAAGCGCTCTGCTGCGCTCAACCCAGAGGTAAGCAACATGACCACCACGCACAGCCGTCTTCTGATCCTGGGCTCGGGCCCTGCCGGTTACACCGCCGCCGTTTACGCCGCCCGCGCCAACCGCAAGCCGACCCTGGTGACTGGTCTTGCACAGGGCGGCCAGCTCATGACAACAACGGAAGTCGATAACTGGCCTGCTGACGCCGATGGCGTTCAGGGCCCGGAGCTGATGGCTCGCTTTGAAAAGCACGCACGCCGTTTCGGCACCGAGATTCTGTTCGATCATATCCATACCGCCAAGCTCACCGAGAAGCCGATTCGCCTGATTGGCGACAGTGGCGAATACACCTGCGATGCGCTGATCATTGCAACCGGTGCATCCGCACAATACCTCGGCCTGCCTAGCGAAGAGGCCTTTCAGGGCCGCGGCGTGTCAGCATGCGCGACGTGTGACGGCTTCTTCTACCGCAACCAGAACGTAGCCGTTGTGGGCGGTGGCAATACCGCCGTAGAAGAGGCCCTCTACCTGGCTAATATCGCCGCTCACGTCACCCTGATCCATCGCCGCGATACCTTCCGCGCTGAAAAAATCATGGTGGATCACCTGATGGAAAAGGTTGCGGCAGGCAAGATTACACTGGCACTCGACAGCACCGTCGATGAGGTCCTGGGTGACAACACGGGCGTTACCGGCGTGCGACTGAAATCCACCAAGGATGACAGCACCCGCGACATTACGGTAACCGGCTTGTTCATTGCTATCGGCCACAAGCCCAATACCGACCTGTTCAAGGGTCAGCTTGAGATGGACAGCACCGGCTACATCATTACCCATGGTGGTCGCGAAGGGAATGCAACTGCCACCAGCATTCCGGGCGTGTTCGCTGCAGGTGACGTGCAGGACCACATTTACCGTCAAGCCATCACCAGTGCCGCAACGGGTTGTCAGGCTGCTCTGGACGCCGATCGCTATCTGGACTCGATTTAATATCCTTCAGCATCCGCACAACGCAAAACGCCTGCACATTCCATGCAGGCGTTTTTTCATAGTCAATATTGTTATTTCGGGCTTACCGGAGCGTTTAAAGCCTGCCTGCGCCACAGCACAAACCATTCCTTCTGATCACCCACGCGGCTTCCCGTCCAGATGCGATCAAATCCGGGTAATACATCCTTGCCCCGATCAGGCGTTTCGTACTGAATGATCCGCCAGTCGCATGACTGACCTCGTCCCACTTCAAGACGCTGAGGCAACACGCCAATGTAGTAATCGAGCAATGCGCGCTGCGGTTCGCCAATGCGCTCGGATGCCAGACAGGTGGCGTGCGCCTCACGAAGTACCCGCCCCACGTCCAGCATCATGCCCTTGTAGTCATTGCCGACAGCCAGCCATGGCAATAAAAGCATCGCGAAACTCATCCAGATGCCCACCATACCTGCCAGCCAGGCACGCATGAATGCCAATCGTCCGAGTGAGCGATCGCGCGCGAACCAGACAATCAAGCCGATGCTCACCACACCCGCACTGACAGCTCGCCAAGTCTGCCAAACTGGATGATCAGCAGGGCGCATCGTCACGACCATGCGTTCAAACGGCCCTTTCACTTCAGTGGCAATTGCACCATGCAGGTGCAAGACGGAATACCAGAGCAGCCCATTCAGCAGCAGAAGCACCGCCAGCATCACCCACGCACCCGTTCGCTTTCCTGGCGTCACGGGATTCAATCCCGCCAGCACAGCAATCGGCAGGAACATCGGAGTGGCGTACAGCATCCGGCCATCCGCCGCGACGGACAGCACCGCAAATGTCACGATCAGATACAGCCAGACTGGACGCACTTCTGCATTCGCCCAGATTCGGCCGCGTATGGCTGCAATCAAGGCTAACGGCCACGCGGGCAAAGCCGCCCAGGCAAGAATCGCCCAATACCCGCCCTTCTCGGGCTTGGGGCCAAGGTGCTGCGCCCCGGTAAAGCGGCCAAAATTATTTACCCAGAACCATTGATGAAACAACTCAGGCGAACGCAGCCAGAGTGCACAGGGCCAGATGATGAACAGCGGCGCGCCAAACAAGGCCGCCAGCATCAGATAATTGACCGCCCTGCGACTGCGCCAGTCAGGATCAAGCGCGATCAGACACAGTACGGTGATGGCCAGCACACCGGGGCCTAGCAAGCCTTTCGACAGGAACGCAATACCCGCGCCTACGCCCAGCAAGGCCGCGCTTCGCTTACGAAACTGGCGATCAGTCAGGCCGGCCAATGCCAGACTCGTCCCCGCCAGCAAGGCGAGGTCGGTAATGAGTAAATGCGCATTAATGATCAAGCCGCCCGCCAGCAACATGCCGATCACGGCAATCTCGCTACTGGCCCCCACTTGCCGCGCTACGCGCGCGCATCCCCATGCGGCGAGCGCCAGCGAGACGAGACTAGCGAATCTGGCAGCGTCAACGAGCGACAGCGCGCTGGAACCTAAGCACTTGGCAAAAGCCGCCGCCAGCATGAAGAAAATCGGCGGTTTCTCCATAAAAGGTTCGCCCGCGAGGGTCGGCACCACCCAGTCGCCGGTATCGACCATGTGTTTGACCAAACCAAGGGTGTAGGCCTCATCCGGCTTCCAAGGCTCGCGTCCGATCATGCCCGGCACTGCAAACAGCAGAAACACCAGCAGATAAAACCACGGTGACAGGCGGGAAAGTTCGCTGGGTCGGTTAAAATACATGGATCACTCGAACCTGAAAAAATCAGACACAAAAATGCGGATTTTGACAAAATTTATTTACATTTGAAATTGCTAAACACCAAAAACTGACGAATCAACCCAACCTCCCCCCGGCAATCGCGTGAAAGACACACATAAACAATCCCTGCAGGCATTGAAAGCGACTTTAAAAGTACGCGCGGCCGACATCATCAAGCCGACGCCAGTCGTGTGCGATCAGTCCGCATGGAAAAAGGCCACGCAGGACGTTAAACCGCTTAAGCACGCGCCGCGCGTTGCGCATCCTCCCCTGCCGCCAGATACCCGCCGGCGTCACAGCATCATGGAGGAGATGCTGCATGGGGATGACGTCAGTGATATGTGGCCTTGGGCCAGCCCCGAAGACGCTCCCGACATGATGTTCGCACGTCCGGGGCAGCGTCTGGATACGCTCAAGAAACTGCGCAAAGGTCAGTGGATACCCGGCGCCAATCTGGATCTGCATGGATTGAATACAGATGCCGCTCGTAGCGCGGTTGTCGCCTTCATTCAGGACATGAGTGCACGCCGTATCAAATGCGTCCGTATTGTTCACGGCAAAGGATTCGGATCGTCATCCGGTCAACCCGTACTCAAGCTCAAACTCCACAACTGGCTGATGCAAAAGCCCGAAGTTTTGGCATTTTGCGAAGCCCCGCATCACTCGGGTGGCAGCGGCGCAGTCTTAATCCTGCTACGATCCGGAAAATCGAATGACTGACCCATCCTGTGCGATCCCGTGCGCGAGACTCGCAAGGCGGGTCACTTTCCGCTAAAGTGCCGCCCCCATGAAACATGCAAACGCCAATCGCTTCCAGATCGCCCACCCCATTCGCTGGCTATTGCCTCTGGCATTGCTGTTGCTGTGGTTTGGCACCCTGCAATATCGCGCGCTGATCCACCCGGATGAAGGCCGCTACGCCGAAATCGCCCGCGAAATGGCGGTATCCGGCGACTTCACGACGCCGCGACTGAACGCGATCAAGTATTTCGAAAAGCCAGCCCTGCAATACTGGGCGACCGCCATCGCCTTCAACGCGTTCGGCGAACACGAGTGGACAGCCCGTTTCTGGCCTGCACTCTGTGGCTTCATCGGCCTGATCATGACAGCCTTCACCGCCGCACGCCTGTGGGGGGAACGCAGTGGCTGGCTAGCAGGCGCCATACTGGCCGGAAGCTTCTGGTGGATTGGCAATGGCCACTTCAATACATTGGACATGGGTGTTTCATGCTGGATGACGGTGTGTCTGTGCGGCATGCTGTTATCGCAAGCCGATACCACACCAGACAGTCAACGCCGAGGCTGGATGCTGCTCTCATGGGCAGCAATGGGTCTGGCCATGCTGTCCAAGGGGTTGATCGGCATTGTGCTGCCTGGTGCTGTGCTGGTGCTGTATACGCTGATCCAACGCGACTGGCGCCTGTGGACGCGGCTCGAATTACTGAGAGGATTAGCGGTATTGGCGCTGGTTGCCGCCCCATGGTTCATTCTGGTGTCACGCGCGAACCCGGAATTTGCACACTTCTTCTTCATTCATGAACACTTCGAGCGCTGGGCGACAACCGAACATCGTCGCGAAGGCGCCTGGTGGTACTTCTTCCCGATTCTGTTTGTCGGATTCATGCCGTGGATCAGCCTGCTGCCTCAAGCCCTGTGGCGCGGCATGAAATCAAACTTTGGCGGCTTCTCTGCCGAGCGCATGCTACTGATCTGGGCGGTCTTCATCTTCGCCTTCTTCAGTAAATCCGGCTCGAAACTACCTTCCTATATTTTGCCGATTTTCCCGGCACTGGCGATGCTTGCAGCACAAGCCATTACTCAGTCCCGTGCACACGGACTTCGCTGGCATGCATTAACGCCCATTCTATTCGGTGCCACGCTTATTTGTGTGTCGATGTTCGTCCTGCCTGGCAAAGGAGACGAGTCGACGCCTCAAGCCGTCTACCTTGCGTTTAGTCAATGGGTGTTGATTGCTGGTGGGTGTCTGGTTGTACTCGGGGCACTATCAGTCTGGCTTGCACATCGACATCTGGCGGATCACGCCGTGATTGTGATGTCACTGGCCATGCTGCTGGGCGGCCAGCTCGCCATGCTTGGGCACAATGCCTTCAACCGTTTACAATCCGGCAAGCAGATGTCTGCGGCCATTGCGCAAACTGATCCTGCCGGAACCCTGCCTGTTTTTGCCGTTCGATACTACGATCAGACCGTCCCGTTCTATCTGAAACGGACGATGCGCTTTGTCGACTTTGCTGACGAATTTGAATTCGGCATGAAGCAGGAATCCGACAAAGCCGCATTAACGATGGATGCATTCAAGACACGCTGGCAAGCAGCCGAACCTGCGATTGCCATCATGTCGCGCGACGATGCCGTAGTGCTGCGCAAGGATGGCTTGACGCTGTCGCCGATTTACGAAGATGAACGCCGCATCGCGGTACGCAATCATTGAGAGCCCACATGAGCTATTTACCGTTTACCCGCCCTTCGATTGATGATGCCACTATCGAAGGGGTTGCCGAAGTACTGCGGTCGGGCTGGCTGACCAGCGGCCCCAATATGCGTGCATTCGAAGCCGCTCTGAGCGAATACTTTGGCCGTCCGGTGCGCAGCTGCGCATCTGCCACAGCCGGTCTGGAAATTGCCCTCAAACTCGCAGGCGTAGAGGCGGGTGAGGAAGTGATCACCACCCCCATGAGCTGGGTGGCCACAGCCAACTCCGTACTGCATATGGATGCGGTGCCGGTCTTTGTCGATATCGACCGTGCCACCCGCAATATTGATCTGGACAAAGTCGAAGCCGCCATCACCCCGCGCACCAAGGCCATCATGCCGGTTGATCTGGCGGGTTTGCCGGTCGATCGCGATCGCCTGTACGACATTGCCAAGCGCAACAATCTGCGCGTGATTGAAGATGCTGCCCAGTCGATGGGTGCAAACTGGAAAGGTCGCATTGTCGGTAGTTTTGGCGATCTGTGCTCGGTCAGTTTCCATGCCAACAAGAACATCACCACGGGTGAAGGCGGCGCACTGGTTCTGAACAATGAAGATGAGGCCAAGGCTTTCGAGCTGTGGCGTCTGCAGGGGGTGGTTCGTCATCCGGGTGGCGAGCAAAGCTGTGACATTTCCGGCTTCAAGGCGAATCTGACCGATATCGCCGCACGTATCGGTCTTGGACAACTGCCGCGCCTCAAGGAATTCAATGCTCGCCGCACCGAGCTGGCAAAGCGCTATTTCAATCTGATTCCCAAGGATCTGGGACTGGAGCTGCCCATTGCCGATTTCGAGCAAAGCAACTGGCATATGTTCCAGCCTTTGCTGCCGCTGGATCGCATGAAAATCGACCGCAAAGGGTTTATCGAGGCCATGCATGCGCGTGAAATCGCGGTGGGTGTTCACTATCCGGCCATGCATACCTTTGGCGTATTCAAGCACCTGGGGCATAGCGCGGGCGATTTCCCGATCTCGCAGGCTGTCGGTCAGCAGACGATTACCTTGCCGCTGTTCCCGGGTATGCACGATGATGATGTAGATCGCGTATGCGAAGCCGTCGATGCCGTACTGCGCCCTAACCTGATTTAATGCTGAATTCGGAGAGCTTGATCGTGTCCAAAGCCCCCCACGTGTCCATCATCATTCCCGTCTACAACGAGGAAGATGGCCTGCAGATGCTGTTCGACCGCCTTTACCCGGCGCTGGACAAGCTGGGTCGCACCTATGAAATTGTGTTTATCAACGACGGTAGCCGCGATCGTTCCGCCGCCCTGCTGTCAGATCAGTACGAACGTCGTCCGGACGTCACCCGCGTCGTTCTGCTCAATGGCAATTTTGGCCAGCATCGCGCCATTCTGGCTGGCTTCAGCTACGCCCATGGCGAACGTGTGGTCACGCTGGATGCCGATTTGCAAAATCCGCCCGAAGATATTGGTGTGCTGCTCGCAGAAATGGACAAGGGTCACGATTACGTGGGCTCGATCCGTCGCAAGCGCAATGACAGCGCCTGGCGCCACGTTGCCAGCCGCGCCATGAATGGCCTGCGCGAGAAAATCACCAATATCAAGATGACCGACCAGGGCTGCATGCTGCGTGCCTATGATCGTCGCATCATCGATACAATCAATCAGTGCAAGGAAACGCATACCTTCATTCCGGCACTGGCTTATTCCTTCTCGCGAAATCCGACTGAGGTCATCGTTGGTCACGAGGAGCGTGCAGCGGGCGAATCCAAATATTCGCTCTATAGCCTGATTCGCCTGAATTTTGATCTGATGACCGGTTTCTCGGTCATGCCACTGCAACTTTTCAGTTTTGTCGGGATGATGATTGCGGGTCTGTCGGCGGTGCTGGTGGTGTACATGGTTGGCCGCCGCATCATTCTGGGGCCTGAAGCCGAGGGGATGTTTACCCTGTTTGCGATTGCATTCCTGCTGATCGGCCTCGCGCTGTTCGGTATCGGGCTGCTGGGTGAATACGTCGGACGGATTTACCAGGAAGTGCGCCAGCGTCCGCGCTATCTGGTGGCAGCCGTGCTTGAGCAACATCGCGACGAACAGGATCAAAAATGAGCCGCGCGGTCGTTTTTGCCTACCACAATGTCGGCTATCGCTGCTTGTCCGTCCTGATTGCGGGCGGTGTGGATATTGCGCTCGTTGTCACCCACGAAGATGATCCGAACGAGAACGTCTGGTTTGGCAATGTAGCCAGTCTGGCTCGCGAACACGGCATTCCGGTCGTCACACCGGACGACCCAAATACCGATGCGTTCGTTGCGCAGCTGGCCGCACTCAAGCCAGACCTGATTTTCAGCTTCTACTACCGCAAGATGCTGTCCCCTGCACTGCTCGAGCTGGCCCCGATGGGAGCCTTCAATATGCATGGCTCCATGCTGCCTAAGTATCGCGGTCGCGTACCGGTGAACTGGGCCATTATTCGTGGAGAAACAGAATCCGGCGCTACCCTGCACGAAATGCTGGCCAAGCCGGATGCCGGGCGCATCGTGGATCAGATGTCCGTACCGATTCTGCCAAACGACACCGCACGCGAAGTTTTCGAAAAGGTGACTGTGGCAGCGGAGCTGGTATTGCATCGCAGCCTGCCCGCACTCAAACAGGGAACTGCAGACCTCAAGCCGCAGAATCTGGCTGAGGGCAGCTACTTCAGCGGGCGCAAAGCAGAAGACGGCCGGATTAACTGGCAGCAGTCTGCGCAAGCCTTGCACAATCTGGTGCGCGCAGTCAGCGAACCCTATCCCGGTGCATTTGCGGATATCAGCGGACACCGCCTCATCATCTGGCGTAGCATTGTCCGTACCGAAACACATCTGGCAGCAGGCCACCTGCATGCGATCGACGGCAGGATTTTTGCCAGCATGGCCGATGGCAGCTGCCTAGAATTACTGCGAGCAGAAGTGGACGGACAGGTGCTGACAGCAACATCTTTCGTCACGATCTTCGGCGATACTGCATGCGCCCTCCCCCTCCTCGAGGCAAATTGACAGGCGCTGACTGCCCCTTAAGCCCGAGTTGCGGTAGACTACGCACATTAATACGGAATCCAGACTCATGAAGAAAGTCCTTATTCTTGGTGTGAACGGCTTTATCGGCCATCACCTCAGCAAGCGCATCCTGGCCACGACCGACTGGGAAATCTACGGCATGGACATGCTCAGCGACAAGATCGCCGAGTTCATCGACCATCCGCGCTTCCATTTCTTTGAAGGTGACATCACCATCAACAAGGAATGGATCGAGTACCATGTCCGCAAGTGCGACGTTGTGCTGCCCTTGGTTGCGATTGCAACGCCGGCCACCTACGTTCAGCAGCCGCTGCGCGTGTTCGAGCTGGATTTCGAAGCCAATCTGCCGATCATCCGCCACTGCGTGAAGTACAAGAAGCGCGTGATTTTCCCGTCGACTTCCGAAGTGTACGGCATGTGTACCGACGAAGCCTTCGATCCGGATGCGTCGCCACTGATCTACGGTCCGATCAACAAGCCGCGCTGGATTTACGCCTGTGCCAAGCAGCTGATGGATCGCGTCATCCACGCCTACGGCATGCAGGAAGGTCTGGATTACACCCTGTTCCGTCCGTTCAACTGGATCGGTGCAGGTCTGGACAGCATCCACACACCGAAGGAAGGCTCCAGCCGTGTGATCACCCAGTTCCTGGGTCATATCGTGCGCGGTGAAAACATCAAGCTGGTGGACGGTGGCAACCAGAAGCGTGCCTTTACCTACATTGACGATGGTATCGATGCACTGGTTCGCATTATCGACAATGCAGACGGCAAGGCGACTCGCCAGATCTACAATATCGGCAACCCGAGCAACAACTACTCGGTGCGTGAACTGTCCAGCATGATGCTGGAACTGGCTCGCGAATATCCGGAATACTCGGAAAATGCAGCCAAGGTACAAGTGCTGGAAACCACTTCCGACGCTTACTATGGCAAGGGCTATCAGGACGTGCAAAACCGCGTACCGAAGATCGAGAACACCTGTACCGATCTGGGCTGGGCGCCGACGACCGAAATGCGGGATGCACTGCGCGCTATTTTCGAGGCCTACCGTAATCAGGTTGCCGAGGCTCGCGCACTGGTCGACTAATCTCGATCATGTTCGGCAAAAAAACAGCCCGACTGGTTCGGGCTGTTTTTGTTTCTAGATGCTGGCTGACACATGCATCTCAGGGACGTGCTTCACCTGCAGGAACCCGATTTATGGCACGTTCGCGCATAGCGTCAATCTGTGCGAGCCGTGATCGCACCAGCTTGCTCAACGTCGCTTTTTGATCAGGACTCAGGCTTCTGTAAAAGGCCAGCCAGCGATCACGTGATTGTTCGTACGCTTTTTGTACTTCAATGCGCGTGGCATCTACACCGCGCAACAGACTCTCAAAATCCATCACTTCCTTGGCACGTTCTGCAGTGAGGTCTGCCTGCATTTTGGTACGTGTCTGGATATGACGATTGCGAAAAATCGCCCACGCATCTTCTGCATCCCGTGCGAGCGTTTCCTGCTGTGGCGTCAGACGTAACTCTGTCCGATACCGCATGACTTCGTACACCACTCGCGCGTCAAATGCCTGCCCGAAGCCAGCACGCAGCTCGTCCCCATGGCCTGGTGGCCCGGTGAATTCGGGGCGTTCGCCATGCGCACTCGCGCTGGTCGATAGGGCGAGCATCCATACCGCTGCTGCCACACATAAGTAATGCGAAGACCGTTTCAAGGTAGTACTCTTTGTTCTATTTCAATCTCAACCGTGATTATCGCGCATCCGGTCATTAAGTCACCTACAATCCTGTCAGATCGTTTCGATTCTGCATCCTGGTTACAGGCAGTTACAGAATTTTCCTTTGCGCCACGACTTACCGGGATCTGAACCCGACATTTGCGACAATCCCACTCATCACGATCAGCCCCATGGCCATAAACTCCACTGCTGAGTGGTGGTCACCCCAGAGCCAGATGCCGAGCATACTCGATACCACGATATTGGAATAAGCCAGTGAGGTTACCGCGAGTGACTTGCCTTTGCTATAGGCGCGAGTCAGACAAAGCTGCGCACCCGTGGCACACATGCCAAGTCCGGCCAGTACGAGCACATCCTGAGCACGGATGGCGCGGATATGTGTGCATGCCATCCACACGCCAGATGCAAGGGTTGCAACCAGTGAGAAATAGAACACCGTTCGCTGTTCTGGTTCACCCAACTCGCCCAGTCGATTGACGCCAAGATAAGCGATTGCGGCCAGCGCACCTGAGGCGACTCCAGCCAGACCCGCTTGCCATTTGACACCTGCAAACGTGGGGTTCAGTAACAGCATTACACCCGCAAAACCCACCAGAATGGAGGCCAAAACCACGGGGTGCACGCGCTGCTTAAACCAGAACACGCTGAACAGGGTAAAAAATAGAGGCGAGGTATAGTTGAGTGACGCTGCCATGGCTAAGGGCAGCTGCGTGACGGCAATAAAGCTCAACATCATGGCGACCGTTCCCGCAAGAGATCGCCACAGATGAGCGGGGGCGACAGATGTGCTTAACGACACCCCCGCAATACGGGTCATCAGAAATACAACGACCAGACTCACAGCAGAACGATAGAACACCAGTTCGGCGGTCGAAAAATAGGCCGCGCCCTGTTTGACGAATACGCCAACCAGCGAAAATAGCAGTGCTGATAGAATCATCCAGACCGGGCCTTTATCCAGTCCGCGTGCAACCATCCAGACTGGCGAATGTCCAAGTCCATGCGTGAACAAAGACCCGTTCGCCATGGTTACTTTCAAAATCAAATACTAAGGTAATGATATATTATCACAATGGAATAAATATATTATTCTAGGGTTTTGTAAAAGTGTATCAATTTAGTGAGTTTCGTCCTATGCACGAAGCGGTGTCGCACTGGCAAGCAGCTTGATCAGTTCAGACTGGCGCCGTACGCCTGTCTTCCAGAAGATGAACTTCAGCTGCGTCCGCGCTGTTGACACGCGAATCCCCAGACAGGTGGCAGCTTCCGCCAGTGTCTCTCCTTCAAGTAAGCGAGAGGCGAGTCTGGTTTCTGCAGGAGAGAGCCCGTATAAAGCCGACAGCAGTTCAAGTGGTAACGCTTCGCCGCTATCCGGAGCAATTGCCATGACCAGCACCAGACGCTTATGCAGACTGCCTGACAATGGGGAGTCGGATGGCAAGGGGAAAAACATCAGCTTGATAGCGCCTTCCTGCTCACCCAGCGACATGCCCTCGCTATGGGCATCAGGGCCAGAAGATTGCTGCAAAAGATGGCGAAATTGATCACGACATGCGGGTACAGTCAGCACCAGACGCGAATCCATCATGGAAATGCCATGTTTTCCCGCCAGCTGCAGTGCAGCATCGTTACAGTAGTGAATCATGCCATCCGGCTCTACCACCCACAGTGGTCTGACCAAACGATCCAGAGCCAGACACGCAACCGCTGCTTGCAGCTTGAGCCGCGCCACCTCACTCAGCATGCGGGAGGCCAGTTCGAGATGTGGTGATAGTCGGGCAAGAATCGCACCCAAAGGTTCTGCCAGCTGCAGACCATTGGCCGCAAATCTAAATGCCATTACGCCATAATGCCCGGCATCTTCATAAATTCTGGCAGCAAGCAACGCAGCGCCCGACTTGGACTCTGCATCAGGAAAAGCCTCCCATGCGCCAACCTGCATGCCGCGCAGCACCTCCCAGTCATATGCACGCATCCTAGCAAATTCCTGATCGTCGTTTGCCGCCAGACTGAGTGTCGTCCATTGTTTTCTGGGTATGTCGCGAATGCCGAATAAGGCGGAAGACGCGCCTAGGCGATCGGCAAAGCGGCGCAACAGGCTATCCCACTTGCCAGGATCCAGTGCGGTTGCATGAATATCCGCCACAATCCGGTCATATTGCCATTCACTGAGTACGTCAGCATGCGGGACAGCGTCGGAAAACAGGGCAGAGGTCGGCATGTGTTGCCATCGATAATTGATCGGGATTGCCTCAAGTATAGGCAGGATTTACCGCACACCTGAAAGCGTCGCCTGCCTGCAACACTTTGGCCTGCGTGATAGACTTGCCGCTCATGCCTTGGAGAATGGTTACATGTACGTGCGTCCCCTCTTGATTACGATTTTACTGTCTGCGACTGCTTGCGCAGGTGGTCTGTCGCAATTGCAGACCTTTATCGGTCAATCCCAGACCTTCTCGGCAGAGTTTGATCAAACCGTGACGCAACAATCAGGCCGCAAGCAGCAACAGGCCAGCGGTAGCCTATCGATCTCGCGTCCCGGTAAATTCAACTGGCAATACGTGAAGCCTTACCAGCAATCCATCATTGGTGATGGCAGCAAGCTGTGGGTTTACGATCCCGATCTGAATCAGGTCACGACCAAGAGCCAGTCCAATGCGCTGGGTTCGAGTCCGGCTGCATTACTCGCAGGCAGTAATGACCTGCAGGCACGTTACGACCTGACCGAGCAGGCTGATCAGGATGGCCTGCAATGGGTACAGGCCAAACCCAAGCGCAAGGCGGCAAATGGCGAGAGCGCCTTCGAGCAGATTCGGATTGGATTGAAGGACAATCGTATCGCCGCCATGGAGTTACAGGACAATTTCGGTCAGCGCACGGTGATTCGCTTTGCCAAGGTAACGGTCGGCGTCAAAATTGCACCGGAGCGATTCACGTTCACCCCACCCAAGGGCGTGGATATTGTGAATGGCGACTGAGCCATAACGTCATGACCGATCTGTTTTCTCGCCAACCGGATGCCCCATTAGCCGAATTGCTGCGCCCCCGCACACTTGAGGAAGTTGTCGGACAGTCGCATCTCCTTGGCAGTGGCAAACCACTGAATCTTGCATTCAAATCCGGCAAACCGCATTCGATGATCCTGTGGGGGCCACCCGGCGTGGGTAAAACGACGCTGGCGCGTCTGACTGCGAGTGCCTTCGATTGCGCATTCATTGCCCTCTCGGCCGTGTTTTCCGGCGTGAAGGACATTCGTGCGGCAATGGAGGAAGCCGAACAGCATCTCTCGATGGGCAAGCATACGATTTTGTTTGTCGATGAGATTCATCGGTTCAACAAAAGCCAGCAAGATGCCCTGCTACCGTACGCCGAAAGCGGACTGGTGACCTTTATCGGGGCGACCACCGAGAATCCGTCATTTGAAGTCAATGCGGCCTTGCTGTCGCGCGCGCAGGTGTATGTACTCAAGTCGCTCAGCGATGAAGAACTTCGACAGCTGTTTGGGCGCGCACAGGCTGCTGCACTCGGCGAGCTCCAGTTTGAAGAAGCTGCGCTGGCCACCCTGATTGGCTATGCCGATGGTGATGCGCGTCGCTTTCTGAACTTGTTGTCGCAATGCCAGACCGCTGCTCAGGCGGCCAGTACCAACCGGATTGACTCAACCTTTGTCGAGAATGCCCTGACGCTGAACAGCCGCCGGTTCGACAAGGGCGGCGACAATTTTTACGACCAGATCTCGGCGCTGCACAAGTCGGTACGCGGCTCAAACCCCGATGCGGCACTGTATTGGCTCTGTCGCATGCTGGATGGTGGCGCTGATCCGCGCTATCTCGCGCGCCGTATCGTGCGCATGGCCTGGGAGGATATTGGCTTGGCCGATCCGCGCGCCATGCAGATTGCCAATGATGCAGCCAACACCTATGAACGGCTCGGCAGCCCCGAGGGTGAATTGGCGCTAGGGCAGGCAGTGATTTATCTGGCCGTTGCGGCCAAAAGCAACGCGGGTTACACCGCCTACAATCAGGCACGCGCCTTCGTGAAGCAGGACAAAAGCCGCGAGGTGCCGGTGCATCTGCGCAATGCGCCGACGAAGCTGATGAAAGAGCTGGGCTATGGGCACGCATATCGTTATGCACATGATGAACCGCATGCCTATGCAGCGGGTGAAACCTATCTCCCCGACAATATGGCCGAACCGGGATGGTATCAGCCAGTCCCTCGCGGACTCGAAGCCAAAATTGCAGAAAAGCTGGCGTTTTTGCGAGATCTGGACGCCAAAGCCGGTAAAGATTGAGCCATCCCGCGCAGACCGCTAAAATGATCGGCTGACAGTACGCTGACGTACATAACAACTTACCATCCGAAAGCTCGGCATGCTTGATATCCAGATTCTCCGCAACGACCTCGAAGGTGTTGCCAAGCGACTCGCGACGCGCGGCTTTGTGCTCGACACTGCCCTGATCGCCTCGCTCGAACAAGAACGCAAAACCTTGCAGACCCATACACAGGAGCTGCAAGCTCGTCGCAACTCCACTTCCAAAGCCATTGGTCAGGCCAAAGCCAAGGGTGAAGATGTTGCCCCGATTATGGCCGAGGTGGAAAACCTCAAGTCAGAACTTGCCGCCAACGAACAAGCCCTGGCCGCATTGCAGGACAAGCTGAACGACGTCCTGCTGCGCATCCCGAATCTGCCAAACGAAAATGTGCCCGAAGGCCGTGATGAAACCGGCAATGTGGAAGTGCGCCGCTGGGGTACCCCGCGTACTTTCGACTTTGAAGTGAAGGATCACGTCGATCTGGGTGAGCCGCATGGCCTCGACTTCGAAACTGGCGCCAAGCTCTCGGGTGCACGCTTTACGCTGCTGCGAGGTCAGATTGCCCGCCTGCATCGTGCCCTCGCCCAGTTCATGCTGAACACGCAAACCGGCGAGCATGGTTACACCGAGTGCTACACGCCTTATATCGTCAATCCGGAAGTACTGTTTGGCACCGGCCAGCTGCCCAAGTTCGGCGAGGATATGTTCCGCGTAGAAAAAGGCGGCGATGACAACGCCACCACCCAGTACCTGATTTCCACCTCGGAAATCACGCTGACCAACACCGTACGCGACAGCGTACTGAAGGAAAGCGATCTGCCGATCAAGCTGACCGCCCACTCGCCATGCTTCCGCTCCGAAGCAGGCAGCTATGGCCGCGACACACGTGGCATGATCCGCCAGCATCAATTCGACAAGGTGGAAATGGTTCAGATCGTGCAGCCGGAACATAGCTATGCCGCACTGGAAGAAATGGTGGGGCATGCCGAAGCGATTCTGCAGAAGCTGGATCTGCCCTACCGCGTGATGACGCTGTGCACCGGTGACATGGGCTTTACCGCTGCCAAGACATACGATCTGGAAGTGTGGCTGCCTGCACAGAATACCTATCGCGAAATTTCCAGCTGCTCCAATTGCGAAGGCTTCCAGGCGCGTCGCATGCAGACTCGCTTCAAGAATGCCGAAGGCAAGAACGAGCTGGTGCACACGCTGAATGGCTCCGGCCTGGCGGTGGGTCGTACGCTTGTGGCCGTACTGGAAAACTACCAGAACGCCGATGGCACCATCACCGTTCCGGAAGCACTGCGTCCATATATGGGTGGACTGGAAAAGATCGGCTGATTGAAATCGCCGAACACAAACAAAAATGCCCGTCGTTTGACGGGCATTTTTCATAACTGCATCGGTTTAAACCGATACCTACACCAGCGTGCTTAGTCCGGCTGGTAAGCGTAGGGCTTTTGATTCACGCGGACAGCATCTGCCGCCTTATTGAATTCGCGATCGACTTCCTTGTCCCACAGAATGGCACGGCCTTCGACCTGACCTTGTGCAACATCCGGATTTTTCGCCAGAAACTCGTTCATGAAGCGAGTGTGATCGGACACGTATTTGATATCTTTGAACAGCAACGCCATGGTGATAATCCTGTCAGTCTGATGCTTTGCATTATACGCGGTTTACCGGCAGATACGAAAAGGCCCGGCCAATTGACCGGGCTTTGCACCATGTGACAGGCAATTAGACGCGCTCAACCGCCAGTGCCACACCCATGCCACCACCGATACACAGCGTAGCCAGACCACGCTTGGCATCGCGGCGAGCCAGTTCATGCAGCAGGGTGACCAGCACACGGCAACCGGACGCACCAATCGGGTGACCCAGCGCAATGGCACCACCATTGACGTTGACCTTGTTCCAGTCCCACTTCAGTTCACGGGCCACACCCAGCGCCTGCGCAGCGAAGGCTTCATTGGCTTCGATCAGGTCAACCTGATCCAGTGTCCAGCCTGCGCGAGCCAGTGCACGTTGGGTTGCCGGCACCGGACCCATGCCCATGATGCTTGGCTCGACACCAGCGGAGGCATAGCCAGCGATACGTGCCAGCGGCTTCAGACCCAGCGCCTTGGCCTTGTCTGCGCTCATCAGCATCACAGCAGCGGCACCATCGTTGATACCGGATGCATTGCCAGCCGTCACTGTGCCTTCTTTATTAAAGGCTGCGCGCAGTTTGGCGAGGCCATCCATGGTGGCGCCCATCTTGATGAACTCGTCGTTGGCGAAGGAGATAGGATCGCCCTTCTTCTGCGGAATCACCACCGGCACGATTTCATCGGCAAACTTGCCTGCCTTTTGCGCGGCTTCAGCCTTGTTCTGCGAAGCCAGCGCCAGCTCGTCCTGCTCCTGACGGCTGATGCCATACTTGGCAGCGATGTTTTCGGCGGTCACGCCCATGTGATACTGGTTGTATACATCGGTCAGACCGTCATACACCATGCTATCGACCAGCGCGCCGTTACCCATGCGGATGCCGTCTCGGGAATTCATCAGCAGGTGCGGGGACAGCGACATGTTTTCCTGACCGCCTGCGATCACGATATCGGCATCGCCCGCCAGAATAGCCTGTACCGCCAGATGGGTGGCCTTGAGGCCGGAACCGCACACCTGATTGATCGTGAGTGCCGGTACATGAACCGGGATACCGGCCTTGATCAGTGCCTGACGTGCCGGATTCTGACCCAGACCGGCAGTTAGCACATTGCCCAGAATCACTTCGCTAATCTGGTCTGCTGCCACGCCAGTCTTTTCCAGCAGCGACTTGATCACCACGGCACCTAGATCCGGTGCAGACACTTTGGCGAGACTGCCGCCGAAGGAACCAATGGCAGTACGCTGTGCGGCTACGATAACGACGTCGGACATGTTGAGAGTCTCCTGACTTGGGATGATCGGGCCACACTGGGGTATGGCCCGGTTATTGGTTTAACTTATCGGGGTTGAACTGTTGGTCTGGAGGAGTCGTCCCTTACAGGTCGACTACTTCCTTTACATAACTGCCGGGTGCCGCTTCGATGGCCTTGTGCTTGCGGTTACCCGGTGTTTTGGGCGCAGCCACTTGCTTGCCGGAACGTGGAATCAGCCAGTGATCCCAATCCTGCCACCAGCTACCCGGACGCGACTCGGCGGACTCCAGCCACGCATCTGCATCGCGCGAAGTCAGACTGTTGACCCAGTAATTGCGCTTATTGGCCTTGACCGGATTGATCGAACCCGCAATGTGTCCGGATGCACCCAGTACAAAGCGTTTGTCCGCAGAGCCCAGCAGCGGAACGCCCGAAAATGCCGATTTCCACGGCACGATATGATCTTCACGTGCGGCGAAGATGTACACGGGTACCGTAATCGTCGACACATCAACAGGTACGCCGCACACCACCAGCTTGCCCGGCTGAACCAGCTCGTTTTCCATATAGAAATGCCGCAGGAAGAAAGTATGCATCGGCATCGGCAGATTGGTGGAATCATTGTTCCAGTACAGCAAGTCGAACGGCGGTGGCGTTTTACCCTTGAGGTAGTTGTTCACCACGTAATTCCAGATCAGATCATTGGCACGCAGCATGGCAAAGGCACGAGCCAGCTCGCGTCCATCGACTACACCGCCCTCTTCCATCCGCGCCTCGCGCTCGGCCACCAGTGCCGGATCAACGAAGAACTTCAGATCACCCGGCTCGGAATGATCTATCAGTGAGGTCATGAAGGTAGCGCTCTCGACCCAGTCGAGTCCCCTTGCCTTCATGACGGCCAGTGTTGTGGTCAGGATGAGGCCGCCAATGCAGAAGCCCAGCACATTGATCTTGTCCTGCTTGCTGATGTCGCGCACCGTCTCCATGGCCTTGATCACGCCGCTTTCGACATAATCATCCCATGTCAGCTTGCCCTGATCGGGCCCGATATTGCGCCAGGACACCAGGAACACGGTATAGCCCTGCGACACAAAATGGCGGACCATCGAATTGTCGGGCTGCAAATCCATCAGGTAATACTTGTTCACGCATGGCGGAACAAAAAGAAGCGGCCGTTCGTAGACTTGCTCGGTTGTCGGCGTATATTGCAGCAGCTGGAATAACGGGGTCTGAAAGACCACTGTCCCCGGTGTGACGGCCATGTTCCGGCCCACCTCGAAGAGCGACTCGTCGGTCATGGAGATATGACCTTTGTCCATATCGCCCATCAGGTTTTTCATGCCCTCGACAATACTCTCGCCCTTGGTATCAATGGCCAGCTTGATCACTTCCGGATTGGTCATCGCGAAGTTGGCGGGCGACATCGCATCGATGTACTGACGCGTGTACCAGGACACCTTTTCGCGGCTGGCATCATCCATCGGCGTTTGATCGACCAGATCGATCAGCCATTTGGAACTCAGCAGATAGTATTGCTTGAGGTAATCGAAATAGGGATATTCGCTCCATTCGGGCGCATTAAAGCGCCGATCACCTTTTTCGGGTGCGGCCAGAGGCTCAAGCTTGGGTACCCCAAGAAATCCCGCCCAGAGCTCCATCTGTTGCTTGTAAGCCTGGGCTTGCAGATCCATCACCTGCCTGGCATTGGAGGTCAGGCCACCCAGGAATTGCTGAAATGCGCCGTTTGTATCGTGTTCACCCAGCTGCTTTTGCAATCCACCTAGAAATTGCTGGAACATCTGGCGCTGGTTATCCGACAAAAGGGCAAGTCCAGCCTGAATATTGTCTTTGATCTGTTGTTGATGCACGCCGAATTGCGATGCGGCGGAATCGTGATTGCTCAATGCTGTCTCCTGTACGACAAGGGACGCCGTCCTGAATCACAGACCCTGAGGCTGAGACACAGTCAGCGCTTCGTAAACCTGCAGAATAATAGACAATCCAACCAGCAACTGCTGCAGCGCACCATCCGCCACTGCCCGAGCATTCTACGCGCCGCAACATTCTTGGCACAAGGGGAAAACGCCGTTCGTCATCCCTTGTTCATCACCATGAAACCTGATTGAAATGACGGTAGAATAGAAGAGATAAAGCTGAAGTATTGTGTCCCGTGCAAAATTCGCACGTAATACTTCAATAGACTAGCGTTATGTGCTGATTTACTTGGAATTATTCCACTCGGAACATAAACTGGAACTGTTACCCCAGATCTATCGGAGTTTTTGCATGCGCGCCCTGAAGCAGTTGTTTACATCAGAGCAATGGATTGCGGCAGCGGTTGCTGCCTCGATTCTGCTCATCCCCTCACAGGCCGAGGCAGCACAACCATCCGCCAAGCACACCACGCAAACCAAGGCTGGCAAGAAAAAGGTGGCAAAGGCAGCCCCGTCCAAGCGCGCTTCGACCAAACGCCTTGCGAGCACCCCCGCAAAAGTGACGCATCTGACGGCTAGCAAGCGCGGAAAAGCGCAGACATCCCTGCGCCGGGCTTCACTAGAGCCGTCTCCCGTCACACGTGAGCCGCAACTGGCATCCAGCGCTGCGCTGGTGATAGACGCACGCAATGGCCAGCATATTTTCGAGAAAAATATCGGCAATGTTTCCCCCATCGCGTCCATCACCAAGCTGATGACCGCCATGGTTGTACTGGACTTGCAGCTCCCTCTAAACGAGCTGATTACCATTACGCAGGATGATGTCGATACCCTGAAGAACTCCTCTTCCCGCCTGTTGGTAGGGACAACGCTTACGCGCGGCGAAGTGCTGCACTTGGCACTGATGGCCTCGGAAAATCGTGCCGCTCATGCGCTGGCACGTACATCGCCTATCGGCAAGGATGCCTTCATTGCCCGGATGAACAGGATGGCCGCAGCACTGAACATGCGCAGCAGCCACTTCGTCGATCCAACCGGACTCAACAGCAACAATGTCTCCACCGCAGAAGACTTGACGCGTATGGTTGAGGCAGCCCACCAATATCCGGAGATTCGCGCGTATTCAACCAGTGATTCGATGTCGTTCGTGTCGTCGGTCAATCGCCGCGAATATGAATTTCACAATACCAACCCGCTGGTAAAGAGCGACGACTGGCAAATTGGCGTGTCGAAGACGGGGTATATTTCCGAGGCGGGTAAATGTCTGGTGATGCGCGCCACGATTAAAGAAACTCCGGTGGTGATTGTTTTGCTTGACTCAAACGGCAAGCTCACCCGGATTGGCGATGCGATCCGGATCAAGCGCTGGATGGAGAGCGGCGCACCGCGTTCAAAAGCCAGCTAGAATGCTCGGCATCAGACAGATATCCTGGGGGCCTAGTGCCCCTTTTTCTTTACTGATTTCATGGCATGATCCGTCGAGGTGGCGGGCGCCTGTGCTAGCGGCGCTTGTTGCGACCAGGCATTTCCGGCTCCAGATACGCTGAGTTCGCCTTGCAGACGGGTCAGTGTTTTACCACCAAATCCCCTTACATTTGCCAATTCACCTACTGTCCGGAACGCACCGTGCCGGGTTCGATATTGCACGATCGATTTTGCCTTTGATGGGCCAATCCCTTTGACGGATTGCAACTGAACTTCGGTGGCAGTATTAATATCAATCGCTGCACTGACCGAACATGTCATTAGGCACAGCAAACAGCCAAGCAACACTCGCATGTAGATTATCCCGGCAGTGAAGTCACCACCGGAATTTCATCACAATATATTATCTACAATCAAGCAGATTTCATCAGTGTGTCGATATAACGACTGACGCCTTCTTCAACTGACAGCAGTGCAGCATCATAGCCCGCCTCGCGCAGTCGGCCGATATCCGCCTGGGTAAAGCTCTGATACTTGCCCTTGAGGTGATCCGGGAAGGGAATGTATTCGATGATGCCTTGCTCGACCAGTTCTGCCAGCGTAAGCGGTGCCTTACCTTCGTGGCGACGGCAGGCATTCACCGTCGCCATGGCCAGATCGTTGAAGCTCTGGGCACGGCCGGTCCCCAGATTGAAAATGCCGGATTGATCGGGATGATCGAGGAAGTGCAGATTCACCTTCACCACATCTTCCACCGACACGAAATCGCGACGCTGTTCGCCATGACCGTAACCATCACAGCCTTCGAACAGTTTGACCTTGCCCGTTTCACGGTATTGCAGAAAGTGGTGATAGGCCACAGAAGCGCCACGCCCCAGCTTGTGCTGCTCACGCGCGCCATACACATTGAAATAGCGGAATCCAACGACCTGGGCGGTCAGCTCGTTCCAGCGGCGACGCACCACCTGATCAAACAGGAACTTGGAGTAGCCATACACATTCAACGGGGCTTCGAACTGGCGCTCTTCCTTGAACACCGTACCTGCGCCATAGGTGGCGGCGCTGGAGGCATACAATAGCGGTACGGAGTCGGCCTGACAGTAATCCAGAATCGCCAAAGAATACTGATAGTTATTATCCATCATGTACTGGCCGTCATGTTCCATGGTGTTGGAACACGCCCCCTGGTGCAAAATAGCGTCTACCTCGCCATCAAATGCGCCCTCTTCCAGTTCGGCAATGAAATCATCTCGATCCATGTAATGGGCAATTTCGCAATCCACCAGATTACGGAATTTCATTCCATCTTTCATGTGATCTACGGCAATGATGTCAGTTACACCGCGCTCATTCAGTGCCTTGACCAGATTCGATCCGATAAAGCCGGCTGCGCCGGTCACCACTACATACATTTTGCAACCTCACTGGGCACGATGCGCCCTCATTGGCTAGATAGGCCTATTGTACCCCAGCCTAGTCGGACTGCAGATCAAGCGACGCGGAATTCACACAGTAGCGCAGACCCGTAGGGCCGGGACCATCATCAAATACATGACCAAGGTGTGCATCGCATACTGCACAGAGTATTTCTGTGCGAATCATGCCATGACTATGGTCCGGCTTCTCAATCACCACATCCGGTAGCGCGCGCCAGAATGAAGGCCAGCCGCAACCTGCATCAAATTTGGTGCCGGACTCAAACAGCGGCGTATTGCAGCATACACAGTTGTATATGCCCTTTCGCGTTTCATCCCAGTAAATGCCGGTAAACGGAGGCTCGGTGTGGGCATGCCGTGTCACCCGATATTGCACATCGGATAATTGATCACGCCATTGCGTGTCTGTTTTGCGAACTTTTCCCATAGTTTTCGTACTCCTTTAACGCATGTTCAATACCATGCTATGCTCCCTACCCGCCTTTTTATTGCCAACGGAACCCATTATGCACCCGTGGACGCACTTTACAGCCCCAGCAGACTATCTGAAAGACCGTGTCATTGTGGTGACCGGTGCAGGTCAGGGTCTGGGTGAAGCGACTGCGCTGGCTTGTGCCAGAGCTGGTGCAACCGTCGTATTGCTCGGACGCTCCGAGCGCAAGTTGACCCGCGTCTATGATGCCATCGTTGAGATAGGTGGCCCGACACCTGCAGCCATTCCGGTTGATTTTGCCAAGATGACGGATCAGGACTGCGTGAATCTGGCCAATCTGGTGTGGAAAGAATTCGATCGTGTCGATGGCATTGTGCATTGCGCCAATGGCTTCAATTTTCTGTCGCCCCTGATTCACCAGAAGCTTGAAGAGTGGGTGGACATGTTCAAGGCCAATGTGGCCGTGCCTTTTGCCATGACCCGCGCCCTGTTGCCGCTGCTGAAGCGAGCGCCTGATGCCTCGGTGGTATTTGTCGGCGAGGAACATGCGTTTGATCCTAAAGCCTACTGGGGCGGCTATGCCGTGACTCGCGCAGGCCAGCACGCGCTGAGCCAGATCGCTGGCGATGAGTGGGACGGTATTCCGACCTTACGAGTCAACGAGTTTATTCCCGGGCGTTATCGTTCACCGTTCCGTGTCAAAACCCATCCGGCTGAAGACCTGAGCGCCCTGGCACAGCCTGCCGAACTCGCGCCAGCCTTGTTGTGGCTGCTAGGCCCGGCAAGTAGCGGCACGACACGTCAAGTGCTTCGCTGGTCGAAAGATGTCTGACGCATCAGTACGGATAGACAAGTGGCTGTGGGCTGCACGCTTTTTTAAAACACGCAGCCTCGCTACTGCAGCCATCGAAGGCGGCCATGTGCATGCCAATGGGGTTCGCCCGAAGGCTTCGCGCGCTGTCCAGATTGGGGATATCCTGCGTATCCAGACACCAGGCGGCGAATTTACCATTACCGTGACTCAGCTCAGTGATCAGCGGCGAGGCGCGCCTGAAGCGGCTCTGCTGTTTACCGAATCTCAAGAGAGCATAGAGAAGCGCAGCCAGACTAAATCCCTGGCCAAGCTAGCGCCCGTGTTTCATCATCCCGACATCAAAGGTCGCCCGACCAAAAAGTGGCGCCGCCAGCTACATCAATTCGAATGCAATCAGGAGTAGGCCATGGACGAGATGGTACGTGCCGCCATGCTGAAGTGGCCCAATGTCCCGGATTGCTATGGCTGGCTGGAGCTAGATGCGCGGGGTCAATGGCGCACCCGTGGTGAAGTCTTGCGCCACCCGGGACTCTGCCACTTTATCAGCCGAAACTACCTGTGTGACGCGCATGGCAATTGGTATTTCCAGAACGGGCCGCAGCGCGTTTTTGTCGCGCTGGAACGCGCACCCCTCATTGGTCGGATGACCGGTCACCAGCTCGACTTGCATACCGGTCTTACCATGGTCGATATTGAATCAACTGCGGTTGATGATGCAGGCCATGTTTGGTGCGCAACGTCTTATGGTGTCGCCTCTTTGCATGACCATGATCTTGACGCATGGCTGGAATACCTAGGTAGCCCGGTCGTCGGCAAATCACCGGAAGACCTGCTAGCCCAATGGCTGGCAGGCGAGACGGATCAGCAACCGCTATGGGCAGGCAAGCCACTGCTGCGGATTGCAAACACGGAGATTGAGCGTCACTTCGGTTTTATCGCACATCCTCAGCCCTAGTCTGCCCCAGTTCCAATTAAAGGGCCGATTGTGCCCGGCTGGAGGTTTGCGATGAAGTCAGCCTGCTTGATGGCAATTTTAGTCAGCACAATTACGCTGCCTGCACTGGCAGATGATGATGATGAACATGTCATCACCAAAATCTGCCAGTACACCCAAGCGAATGACCGCAGCGGTCTACGGCGCACGCTGGAAGAAGACGGCGTTGATTTGCGCCGTATATATGATGGTATAAAATGCGGTGCAAACGGCAGTCTATTGCGCACTGCAGCCGTGAACGGTGCAGTAGACGCCGCCACCTTGATCGCGACCAAAGCGGGCAAGCCTTCTTTTACCAAAGCCGAAGGCGATGGCATGAACGCTATTCAGTGGATCCAGAAAAAGCACGACGGCGGGGATGCGGCGTTGAAGGCCAAAATAAAGCCGGTGCTGGATATGCTGATGTCCAAGTAAGTGACTGACCCAGGCACAAACCGGGATGGAGTGGTCCCGGTCTGGCTTATTTTTTTGCTTGCCTGCTCATGCTTGGAATACCGTCAAACAGACAAATCACCTGCGGCATTTGAGTCATCCAGCCCTCAGACGCTCGCAATCCAGGCGGCGACATGGTTCATCACTTCGTCACGATTCGTTTCATTCAGCATTTCATGGCGGCCATCCGGCCAGATCTGCGTTTCAATCTCCTGCACACCTGCTGCCCGATATACCTTGGCCATCTGTCCGGGTGCGAGCTTGCCCATACCGACGGGATCACGGCTGCCTGTCATCAGCAATACTGGCGCCGCTTTAGGTATATGCGTGCCTGCCTTTTCGGCCGCTTCCAGCGCAATGATGCCGACAAACAGGTCTTCCCATAATCCCCAGCTCGGCGCAAAACCACAGAGCGGATCGGCAATATAGGCGTCGACTTCGGCCTGATCGCGACTGAGCCAGTCCATGCGTGTGCGTGCCGGGAAGAAATTCAGGTTAAAGCTGCCGAACACCAGCCGCTCCATGAAGCGCGAGGCCTGATCGCGGCGGCGCTTGCCCAATGATCGGGCAATGCCGCGCATCACGCGTGCAATCGGTGTCTGCCGGTAGCCGGTGGCCGAGAGGATCAGCCCGGCGTATGGCAATGCTTTCGGCTGGCTCCACACGCCGCGTGCAATAAACGAGCCCATGCTATGCCCGAGCAGGAACACCGGTCGCCCCGGATACAGTTGCTCGACCTGCTGGCGCACACGAGCCACGTCGCCCAGTACAGCGTCCCAGCCACCCGGGCCATAACATCCCTGCGCAACGGGAGACATCCCGTGGCCACGATGATCATGGGCCACCACCGCGACACCCTGTGTGTTGAGATAGCGGGCAAAGCGATCATAGCGCGATGCGTATTCACTCATACCATGCAGAATCAAGAGTACGGCGCGTGGCTCTGCGTGCGGCCAGTGGCACAGCGGAATCAGCACGCCATCCGGCGCAGGCAGCTTCAGGGTTTCCATCAGGCAGCTCCGGTCGAGATACGCATGGTGGTGAGGTAATCGGTATCAGGCGCGAGGATAAACCGATCTTCCATGGCGGCACCCGGCTCTACGCATAGCATGCCCGTCCAGCAGCGGTCGGGCATATCGGTGGGTGACTTCTCATCGCCCGGATTCCAGACGATGACGCTGGGTGCATTACTGGTCTGGATATGAATATCAGGCCATGGCGCGCGATGCAGAGTGTATTGACCCGATGCACCGGTAAACACTGCATCGTAGTTGGCACCGGGTTGCAGCGTGCCGGTCTGGGGCTGGCTGATATGGACGATCTTGTCGTGGCACATCGCCCCCGCCACACCGGAAACGGTAGCAGCCAGCGCGTCAGGCACAGCAAAATAGCTATGCAGGCAGAAGCCCAGCGTCTGCGGAGTTGCTGCGGCATGACGCATACGGAAGGCCAGTTCGATCGACTGCCCGAGTTGCAGGGTCAGCTGCAGGATAAAGGCGTGTGGCCAGATGGCGCGGGAGGCATCGCTGTCGCGCAGTTCGAAGGTAAATTTGGTGGCTTGTTCAAGGGCAGTGCTGGCGGTTAGCGTCCACGGCAGCTGTCGGGCCAGCCCATGCTGCGGCAGTCCCGGCACCACGGAGGGTCCGAACCACGGCCAGCACAGCGGAATCCCGCCCCGCAGCGGCTTGCCGTTGTCGAAATCTGCACCCGGCGACAGCCACACCAGTGGCTCTCCGCCAGCGGGCGTCCATGACAGGAGCTGCGCCCCGCTCAGGGAAATCAGGCCCTGCCCCTGCGGGGTGGAAACCCGGATCAGTTGATGACAACCACGCGTTTCCCACGTACACCCCAGCGGCAGTTCCATGCAGCATCCTGTATGCAAATTAAATGAAATAAACTAGATCGATTCGTGCTCCGACGAATCCATCCCGCGAGTCTGATCCAGCACGCGCACACTATCTGCGGGCGGATGCTGCAACCATTTGCTCAGAATCTTGAAGGTATCAAGATCAAAGCGCGCCTCGCTGCGGGTGTCGAGCAGATCAGCCAGCTCTTCCTCGCTGGCAGCGCTACCGTGCCACACCCAGTGGTCGACCAGATGCCAGTCCTGCACGATGGACGAACCATCGCTATCCCGCAACAGCACCCTGCCCGGCCACGGCCAGTGCGGCAATTTCTGCTTGGCCAGTGCGGCCATCAGGCGAGCCTGATGCGACAGCAGCGGCTCCTTGCCGACACATGCGCCACGGCACTTGCCAACCTGCATGCCGAAACAGGGCGAATGCTCGCGCTTGCCTGTCCGTTCCAGCCCTAGCGTGGTGAGACAGAGCTTGTGCCCTTCCGCCAGCTTCTTGAGCATATTATTGGCTTCGCGCGGCGAGCGGAATAAGCCGTACAGATTCGCCTCGCGCCCGAGATCCTGCTCCGACGATTTACACAGCACCGGCTTCGCCCGGCCTTCAGCATCGGGCACAAAGCGCCAGCTGCATACATCATCATTTTTGCGCAGCTGCCGATTGTATACCGGCTTCATCGACTTGATCAGACGTGCTTCAAGCAGCGTTGCGCCCAGCTCACCCGATGTGGTGATCCAGTCCAGCCGCTTGAGCTGCTGTGACAGGCGCATTTCCTTGTCCGCGGCATGATCGCTACTGAAATGCGAGAGCACGCGCTTTTTCAGGCGATTGCTTTTGCCGATATAAATGGGCAGATCATTTTCGCCATAGAAAAGATACACGCCATGTCCGTCCGGCATGTCCTCCACCACTTCCGGATCAATGCCCGGCGGCAGACTGGCCGTACGGCCGACGTCGTCCAGCGCCAGCAGCAAAACCTCTTCTGCAGTCGTTTCACGCAGCCTGGCCAGAAATTGCTGCACCAATCGCGCATCGGTCAGCGCGCGGTGGCGGTCACCTTCCACGGTCAGCCCCATGCGGGTCGAGACAGCATCCAGATTGTGTTTGAACTCGCGCGGGAACAGCTTGCGCGACAGCTTGACCGTACACACGACCTTGGCGCGGTATTCCAGTCCGGCGCGCTTGAATTCGTTTTTCAGGAAGCCGTAATCAAAGCGGGCATTGTGCGCAAAAAACACTTTTCCGCTCAGTCGC
This sequence comes from Burkholderiaceae bacterium DAT-1, assembly GCA_019084025.1. Lineage (NCBI taxonomy): Bacteria > Pseudomonadati > Pseudomonadota > Betaproteobacteria > Burkholderiales > Burkholderiaceae > Burkholderiaceae bacterium DAT-1. The sequence continues at coordinate 32,558 of JAHRBI010000004.1, read as the reverse complement.
TCCAGCAGTGCCGGTGCCAGTTCGGCAAAGGTCGGCGCGTCTTTCACCATGTCATCGTTGATGCCGGTGAGGCTCTGGATAAAGGGCGGGATCGGCGCCTGCGGATTCACCAGCGTCGACCACTCGCTGACCTCGTCGCCATGCCACTCGACCACGCCAATCTCGGTGATGCGATCACGCTGGATATGCGCACCCGTGGTTTCCAGATCGACAAATACCAGCGGCAAATCAAACACGTTGCTCATCCCTCGTGATGACCATGCGCGCACTGTCCGCCTTCAGCATCACCGGCCTCGGCACGGTTACGCATGAAATCGGCCGTACGATAGAAGGCTTGCTCGAGATGCTCGCGCACATCCTGATCCATCGGCACCGCTTCCATGGCCTGAAACATACAGTAGAGCCACTCGTCGCGTGCCCGTTCATCGATTGCGAAGGGCATGTGGCGCGCACGCAGAGCCGGATGACCATATTTTTCGGCAAACAGGGGCGGACCGCCGAGCCAGCCGGACAGGAACATGAAGAGCTTGTCCTTGGCGCTGGTCAGATCGGGCGCATGCATATTGCGCACGCCTTCCGCGACCGGATCGGTATCCATGACTTCATAGAAACGGTCGACAAGCAATCGCAGGGCAGCTTCACCGCCAAGCAGGTCGTAGGGAGTCAAAGATTGCGTAGGTGTGCTCATGGCAAGCATTCAGGGCAAACAAAAGCAGGCATTTTACCCGTCTGTCAGCATCGCGACATATATCCATGTCAATCAGTCATACAGAATTCATCGGCAAAATCTGTGCAAATAGCCTAAAAACAGAAAGATGCTGCAGATACCAATCAGGAGACTCCTTCATGATGCCCTCAACCATTAAAGACCAGCTTCGCCTTGGATTTGGCGTGTTGCTTGCGCTCATCGTTCTGGTTTCGTTCAGCGGGTATCGCGCCGCTCAAAAAGAAGCGGATGGCATCACTGATTTGGTTGATCGCATTCTGGAGGTGCACGCATCCACCAATGATGTCCTAATCGACATTGGTAATTTGCGTCGCTTTGAAAAAGATAGCTTTATCAATGTTAGCCAAGCCGACAAAGTTCAAAGCTACAAGGAAAAGTGGGAAAAAACCTATACCAAGGCTCAGGACGATATCGCTAGTATCGCCAAGGCTGATCCCGCCTATGCTGACCGCGTGAACCGTCTGAAAACACTGTTCGAAGCATACGGTCAGGGCTACCGCTCCGTTGCTGGCGGTTTGGGTACATCACTCACCGACCCAGCGTCTGCCAATGCTGAAATGTCCAAGCATAAGGACGCCATTCACAAAATGGATGAACAGCTCGAAGAAATTTCGCTTGCCTCGGAAGCGGGTGCAAAAAAAGGGCACGATGAAATTGTTGAGGTGATGAAGCAAACCAAGATACTGATCATTACGCTCAGTTCAGCAGCATGCGTACTTGGTATTGTCATCGCCACCTTTATTGGACGGGCGATTAGCATTCCACTGGATGATGCCCGACTCACAGCCGAGCGCATCTCCCGTGACAATGATCTGTCGGTCTCCCTGCGCAGCAATGGCTCAAACGAGATTGCCCGCACCATGAGCGAGTTCTCCCGGCTATTTGACAAGCTGAGGCAATTTATCGGCTCCAGTGCCCAGAATGCGAACGAGGTCACGCAGGCTGCCCATCGCCTGCAGGAAGTAGCACGCAAGGTGCGCAATGATGCAGCAGTTCAGTCCGACGCATCTTCGGCAGCAGCAGCTTCGATTGAGGAAATGACCACGGCAATCAGCATCATCTCGGATAGCGCCGAACAGGCTCACAATGATGCCGATGTGACAGCGGAAAAGGCGCAGGAAGGCCATGCGCTTGCCACGCAGGTTGCCAACAATATCGGACAATTGTCTTCATCACTTGAGAGTAATATTCAAGTGATTCGTGGTTTGGCAGATCGCTCAGGAGAAATCGGCGGGATTGTTCAGGCTATTAAGGAAATCGCCGATCAAACCAATTTGCTGGCATTGAACGCCGCAATTGAAGCTGCACGTGCCGGCGAGCAAGGGCGTGGCTTTGCGGTGGTAGCTGATGAAGTGCGCAAACTCGCTGAACGCACCACACTGGCAACCGGCGACATTTCCGTCAAGATTGGTGCCGTACAAAGCGAGACGCATCAGGCATTTGAACACATGCAGCAAACAGGCACGCAAATTTCGCACTGTGTGGCCAGCGCCCATCAGCTCGCCCATGCCATGAGCGAGATTCAGGCGATTGCCAGTACCGCTAATGATCGCCTGAACCATATTGCATCAGCAGTACATGAACAAAGCGCGGCAGCCATGGAGATTGCCGGTCACGTTGAGCGCGTTGCGCAGATGGCCCGGGAAAACAGCGAACACGGTGCGTATACCGAACAATCCGCATCCAATATGCTGGGATTGGTACGTGATCTGGACGGCCAAATTCGTCTTTTCCGCGTATAGCCGATTGCTTTCATCTACCCTACTTTCGAGTATCATTCGCAGCAACGGCCGGATCACGTCGATCCGGCCATTGTTTTTCTGGAGCATCCCATGACCGATAACCTGATCATTGACGACATCACCACAGGCGAAGGTGCCGTTGCCGAACGCGGCCAGGAAGTCACCGTGCACTACACCGGCTGGCTGACCGATGGCAAAAAATTCGACTCCAGCAAAGATCGTGGCATTCCGTTTTCCTTCCCGCTGGGTGCTGGCCATGTGATCCGTGGCTGGGACGAAGGTGTGGCAGGCATGAAAGTAGGCGGCGTGCGCAAACTGACGATTCCAGCATCGATGGGCTATGGCGCGCGCGGTGCGGGTGGCGTCATTCCGCCGAATGCCACACTGGTATTTGAAGTGGAACTGCTGGAAGTAAACTAAAGCGACATCTGCTTAGGCATGCATGAAAAGGCGGCTCAATGCCGCCTTTTGTACGTCTGCATACACTTTGATTGCAAAAACGTGAATTGATCGCAGCGCACCATCGAAATAGCTTGCACCTCGAAAATCATAGACTTACATTGATTTTTATCATGTGTTTGCACCACACACAAATAAGGGGACACCGATGGGCATCACACACGAAACCGATGAAGTCGTACCGCTCGAACTACACGTTCGCGTTCGAGATCTCAAGTGGTACACCCCGATTGGCTGGCTTCGCCATGCAGCCGAGGACATGATTGCCCAGCCCTTTGCCAGCCTGTTCTATGGTCTGGCTTTTGTGATGATGGGCGTGGGACTCGTTCAACTCACACTCAATGCGCCCCAGCACATCATCAGTCTGATCACCGGCTTTCTCATCGCCGGACCGTTTGTCTCCATCGGGGTATACGAAATCAGCCGCCGGCGGGAGACCGTCACGAATGTGCGCTTCCTGCCCACACTCACTGCATGGCGTGCCAATATCTCCGGCATCAGCATGTTCTCCATGTTGCTGACCTTGCTGGTGGCAGGCTGGATGCGCGCATCTGTCGTCATGTTTGCGCTGTTTTTCTCCGACCAGCTCCCCAGCCTCAGCATGATGCTGTCAAAGGAGTTCATGGTTGCCGAAAATCTCACCTTCATGGCGATCTATTCAGGTACTGCGCTGGCCTTTTTATATTTCGTCTTCGCCGTATCCGTCATTTCCGTGCCGATCATGCTGGACAAGGACATCGATGCCCTCGGTGCAATCTTTGCCAGTGTAAAGGTTGTACGTGAAAACCCATTCTGCATGCTCACCTGGGCAATGTTGATTGTGGTGATGATTGGCGCAGGATTTGCCATTGGCGGCTACGGACTGATACTGACCGCACCTCTGATTGGCCATGGGACGTGGCATGCCTATCGCGCCCTGATCGAATAAGGAAACGGCTTCGACGTACCTCATTCAGCGCAAAGGCACGGTACAATTGTGGCACGGTTAACTACTCCCTGCCGCCATGACCCGTATCGTCTTTCTTGATCGCGCCAGCTTGCCAGTTGATTTGCGTTCACCATCATTTCCACATGCATGGCAAGCAATCGCCACCACTTCGCCCGAGCAGATTCTGGCGCACGCACATGGCGCGCAGGTGCTCATCAGCAACAAAGTGCCGCTACGGGCAGATGTCATCAGGCAGCTGCCGGATCTCAAGTTGATTGCTGTCGCAGCGACAGGCGTAAATCAAATCGATGTGGCCGCAGCCAACGCCGCAGGGATTCAGGTCTGCAACATCCGCGGCTATGCCCGCACAACCGTTCCCGAGCATGCCCTGATGCTCATGCTGGCCCTGAGCAGACGTCTACCCGCCTATCAGCACGATGTTGCGGCGGGTCGCTGGCAACGATCGCCAAATTTCTGCCTGTTCGGCGACGACATTCGCGATCTGGCCGGACAAACCGTTGCCATCATCGGACATGGCGACCTCGGACAGGCCACCGCCCACTTGTGCCGGGCATTCGGCATGCGCGTGCTGCTTGCCGAACATCGCGGCGCAAGCGTCGTTCGAGACGGATACACCACCTTCGAGTCCTGCGTTGCTGAAGCCGACATCATCTCGCTACACTGCCCGCTCACGGAAGCCACGCGCAATCTGTTTGACGCCAGCACATTGGCTGCAATGAAGCCGGGCGCCATCCTGATCAATACGGCGCGCGGCGGACTCGTCGATGAAAATGCTTTGCTGACAGCGGTCCTCTCCGGGCATCTCGGCGGCGCCGGAGTAGATGTACTGGCACAGGAACCGCCGCCCGCTCACACGCCTTTATTGTCGGTACAGCATCCCAATCTGATTGTCACACCCCACATCGGCTGGGCCAGCCTGCAAGCCATGCAGGCGCTGGGCGAGCAGCTGATTGGCAATATCGAATGCTGGGCCGCCGGCACACCGCGCAATCTGTGCGCCTGACAAATTCACACTGGAACAAACCATGTCCAAACGACTTTTTGTGATTTATACCGGCGGCACCATCGGTATGACCGCCACCGCCTCAGGCTATGCGCCGGAAGCAGGTTATCTGCCCCGCGAACTGGAAAAAATAGCGGCCAGCCATCCGGGGTTTCCTGCCTATACGCTGAAAGAATATGCCCCGCTGATCGACTCATCGAATCTGCAACCTTCGCACTGGAACCAGATCGTCGCCGATATCGAAGCCAACTATCCCGAATACGACGGATTTGTCGTCATTCACGGTACCGACACACTGGCCTACACCGCATCGGCACTGAGCTTTATGCTGGACAACCTCAGCAAGCCGGTGATTGTGACCGGCTCCATGGTGCCACTATGTGAAACGCCAAATGATGCCGAGCAGAATCTGGTCGATGCCTTTATGTGGGCTTGCGATGACAATCTGAGCGAAGTCGCCATTGCCTTCAATCGCCAATTGATGCGCGGCAATCGTGCCCGCAAATTATCCGGCAGCGATATCAATGCATTTGGCACGCCCAACTACCCGATTCTCGGTCGGGTACATGGCGAGCGCGAGTTGAATCAAGCCCTCGTAGCCATCAAATCTTCGTTTGCGTTCAAGGCACACCCCATCCGGCCCGATCTGCGCATCGCCGGTCTGAAACTCTATCCGGGTTTCAGCGCCAGCCTGATTGCCGGTCTGCTATCCACGCCGCTGGATGGACTGGTACTGGAGACCTATGGCGCGGGCAATGTGCCTGATTACGATCCAGCCTTGCTTGCCGCCCTCACTGAGGCAAGTAAACGCGGCACCGTTATCATCAACTGCACGCAATGTCCTTCTGGTCGCGTCGCGATGGGCCATTACGCAGCCAGCAGCGCACTCGGCAAGGCAGGTCTGGTATCCGGCGGCGACATGACCGTCGAAGCTGCCATCACCAAGCTTTATGCATTGCTCAGCCAGTCGCCCGATCTGGTCAGCGTACGCGAGCGCGCGGCACTCAATCTGCGCGGTGAGGTGAGTCTGGATAATGCGTGACGCCTGCGGGTGCCTGTGGTAGAGTTGCAACTTCTGGCCGCTGTGTGGCAGCCAGAACTCTATGGCGGGTCTCCCCGCATTGCAGGGTCGTGAATCTGGTCAGGTCCGGAAGGAAGCAGCCACAGCGATTTACTGCAAGTGCCGGGGGTCAGGCTCGCCACCTCCCCCTCTTTTTTGATGCTGTTGACTCACCCGAACGGGTAATACCCGCTCAGGCGTTCAGTCATACACGCAATTTCACTGCATCACGCAATCTGCCATGCAAATGGCTTCCCTGTAAGCGTTTCAGCCAGATGCGCAGCATTGCGCGCCGACATCCCGTAGATGGACAATTGCGGATTCGCCCCAATTGAGGTCGGGAACACCGAACCGTCAATCACGTACAAGCCATCGTAGGCAAAACTCTTGCCGTGGTGATCCACCCAGCCCTTACTCGCATCCGCACCCATTGCGCAACCACCCATAACGTGGGCGGATACGATACGGGCACGCATAACTTCAAGCGGCAGCGTCTCAATAGCGGCTTTGGCTTCGCGCCAAGTGCCATAGCCTTGAGCCGGGACATGCTCATGAATGGGCATCACCTGCTTGGCGCCTGCAGCAAACTGCAGCTCGGCCATGGTCAGCCACGCACGCTTCACACCATCCCACACATACGATGTCATCGGATAATCCAGCACCGGCGAGCCATCGCTGCGCAGTTGCACCTGCCCGCCCTGACTTTCGGGATGGAAGCCGTCGCGCAACAGGGCCAGCATCACATGCAGATTGGGATACTGCTGCATGATGTGCGCATGCGATTCGCCAAACCCGGACAGCGTCGTCGTGGTGAGAATCGGATGGGCAGGCGGCACCTCAACCTTATATCCAATCGGCCCGGACAGTGGCAGCGACTCCAGAAAATGATCCGAATAGATGGTCTGCGGCGCACCGGCCCAGGCTTCCACCTGTTCAGGCATCACCGCACCGGAAATCGGCACCGGATGCAGGAAAGTGCGTTTACCGATCAAGCCATGTGGATCGTCCGCCTTCGAGCGCAGCAGCACCGCAGGCGTATTGATAGAGCCACCGGACAGCACCACGGCACGCGCATTGACCGACACTTTCCACGGCGCAGGCGAAATGCCGTCTGACTGTAAGGCCTGCGCTTCTACGCCTGTCGCCTTGCCACCCTCAAAGCGAATGCGCTCTACGCGCACGCGACTGATCAATCGTGCGCCCAGATTCAGTGCGGCCGGAATCGTAGTCACCAGCATGGATTGCTTGGCATTGGCGGCGCAACCCATGCCGCAATAACCCAGATTCATGCAGCCGTGCACATTGCGGCGAATCGGCGACCAGGAAATACCTACTTTCTCGGCACCATCACGCAGAATCGAATTATTGCGATTGGGCGGGACTTGCCAGTCCACCACTTTCAATCGCTGTTCGGCCTGCGCAAACCAGGGTGCCATCGCATCCACGGTCAGCGATTTCAGCCCAAGCGACTGCCAGTGTTCCAGCGTCCAGTGCGGCGTGCGGAAGCATGACGTCCAGTTCACCACGGTAGTGCCACCCACGGTGCGGCCCTGCATGATGGTGATGCCCTTGTCCTTGGTCTGGCGCGCTGCTGACTCTTGGTACAGCTGTGGATAGGCTTCGGATTCCTGCAGATGGAAGTCGCGGGAGGCATAGCGGAATGCCCCTTCTTCCAGCATCAGTACCTTCAACCCGGCCTGCGACAGAATTTCAGCCGTGATCCCACCACCAGCGCCTGTTCCCACGATGACGACATCGGTATCAATGATCAGGTTCTGCGTCAGGCTCGCACCATCTTCAACATGCCAGCGACCGCTCGCCAGCCCTTCGGCAATCAGATCACGCATGCCAGAAATCTTTCATAAAAGCGGGCGGACCCGGATAACGGATGCCCTGCCAGTTCTCGGCCTGACCATACCATGCGGCAAATACCATCTGATGCAGACCCTGATAGCCGCTCCGCAGCAATTTGAGGGACGACCAGCGCCAGCGATTCAGGAAATGACCGACCTGTTCCGGCGTAGCGCTTTGCCAATCGGGCATTACGCCAATCAGCCAGCGGCGGGCAATCGGGTTTTCCAGCAATTGCAGCAGCTCGGCAAACTCTTTCTGAATGGACGGCTGCAAGCCGCCAATCACCGTATCGATCCCGGCCACACACTGATCCAGCGCACGTGCGTGCGCGGCAGACTCAGTGGGCAGCATCGGCGCCAGCATCACTGCAGCAATGGCATGTAGTGCACTCGCTGATGCCGCAGAAAAATGTCGATGCGGGCTCCCGGCCGGCTGCGACCCACCTACCGGCCCCCAGGCCAATCGACCTGCAGCCAGCAAAACGCCACCGAACAGGCCTGCCTTGAGAAACTGTCTGCGTTCCATGGCTTACCTCATCATCAGTTTCGACACGGTACGGAACAGCTGGCCGTACGGCGGACGCACAAAGCGCACCAGCGAAAATTTAGACTGCGCAAACACCGGCTTCATCTGCGAGAAGGTCACAAAGCCTTCCTTGCCGTGATAGCTGCCCATACCGGACGGGCCGACGCCGCCCATGGGCAGATCGTCCTGACCAAAATGCAGCAGAACATCATTAATCGCCACACCACCGGACACTGTTTGCGACATCACCTGCTGGATGCGCGCCTTATTTTCCTCGAAACAGTACAGCGCCAGTGGGCGCGGACGGGCATTGACGAATGCAATCGCGTCGTCGAATGAGTCATACGGCACTACGGGCAGCAGTGGCCCGAAAATCTCTTCCTGCATGACCACCATGTCGTCACTCACACCGGAGATCAGCGTCGGCACCATACGGCGGCGATCATCCAGCGGGGCATCTGCCATTGGAATGGCTTGGGCTCCCTTGCTCACGGCATCCTGCATATAGCTTTTCAGCCGCTCGACATGGCGCTCGGCAATGATATTGCTGAAGTCAGGGCTGCTGGCCAGATTCGGATAGTTGCGAGCGACGACCTTGCGGGCCGCATCGATAAACGCCGACACCTGCTGGCGCGGCACAAGCACGTAATCCGGTGCGACACAGGTCTGGCCGGCATTCAGACACTTGCCCCACATGATGCGATCAACTGCGCGGTGCAACGGATAATCCGGCCCAATAATCGCGGGCGATTTGCCGCCCAGCTCAAGCGTCACCGGCACCAGATTGGCCGCAGCGGCACGCATGACATGCTTACCGACACTGGTCGAACCGGTGAACAGCAAATGATCCCAGGGCAATTCGGAGAACGATTGCGCCACGGTCACGCCGCCATTGATCACGGCGACCTGATCTTCACTGAAAATCGAGGCCATCAGCTCTTTCAGCAGCTTGCCAAAAGTCGGCGCGTATTCTGATGTTTTCAGCATCACTCGATTGCCCGCCGCCAGCGCAGCCAGCATCGGTCCGACCGCCAGAAATAACGGGTAATTCCACGGCACAATGATGCCGATCACGCCCAGCGGCTGCGGCACGATGTAATTGCGTGCCGGCTTGAACCAGATCGACACATGGCGCTTGCGCGGCTTCATCCAGCGACCCAGATTTTTTTCGTAATACTTGGCCAGCGAGATATTGGGAACGATTTCCATTGAAATGGTCTCGTCCGGGCTGCGGTAGCCAAAATCCTGACTGATCGCCTCGATGACGCGCTCAATCACACGTTTATCCGCCAGCAAATTTCTGACTTTGGCCAAGGTTTCCCGACGCTCTGCTGCTATCGGAAATGGCTCCTGACGCGACACATGTCGCTGTCGTTCAAAAATCGAACGCATTCTGGCCAGCTCGGCTTCATCGTTCATCAAACTGGTTTCAGGGTGCATTGCGGCGTCTCCAACCGAAGTGACTCTTTGTATTGTGGCTGATTCTATATAGTGTGTCCGCCCAGCAAAATGACCGGCGGTCATATTGCTATGATACACACAAAGCAAGCGCTCGAAGCAAGCAAATTCCGCTTTTCGGGCTACAATCCCTTGTCACGTCTTCCACCCGCCAGTTGCAGACACACAACATATGCTGATCCGTTTCTTCTATGCCCTGCGCCAGACCGGCATTCCGGTCTCCATTACCGAGCTGCTTGCGCTGCTTGAGGCACTGTCTCGCCACACCATCGACATGAACATCGAGTCGTTCTACGTCGTGGCGCGTGCCATTCTGGTGAAGGACGAAAAGTACTTTGATCGATTTGATACCGTATTTTCGTCTTATGTCGACGGCCTGACCGATACCTTGGACTCACTGGTGCGCGACCTGCCAGAAGACTGGCTGAGCAAGCAGATTGAAAAGCTGCTGAGCGAGGAAGAAAAGGCACAACTCAAGGGCCTGGGCTGGCAAAAGCTGATGGATACGCTCAAGGAACGGCTTGCCGAGCAGCATGAACGCCATCAGGGCGGCAACAAATGGATCGGCACCGGCGGCACCAGTCCCTTCGGCGCGTGGGGCTACAATCCGGAAGGCATCCGCATCGGCCAGAACGAATCCCGCCATCGTCGCGCGGTCAAGGTCTGGGACCAGCGTGAATTTCAGGATCTGGACGATACTCGCCAGCTGGATACCCGCAATTTCAAGATGGCGCTGAGACGCCTGCGCCAGCTGGTACGCAAGGGCGAAGCCGATATTCTGGATCTGAATGGCACCCTGCATGCCACTGCACGCAATGCAGGTCTCTTGGATTTGCAGTTTACCCACGAGCGTCATAACGCTGTGAAAGTGCTGTTATTCCTTGATATCGGCGGCTCGATGGATGATCACATCCACATCTGCGAGACACTTTTCTCTGCCGCACGCGCTGAATTCAAGCATCTGGAACATTTCTACTTCCACAATTGCGTATATGAGACCGTGTGGAAGGACAATAGCCGCCGCCAGTCAAACGCCATGCAAGTCAACGATCTGCTCAATACCTTCGGCAAGGATTACAAGCTGATTTTCGTCGGCGATGCGGCCATGAGTCCTTATGAAATCCTGTATCCGGGTGGGTCGGTCGAGCATATGAATGAGGAGCCGGGCAAAGTATGGATGGAACGCCTGCTCGCTCATTTCCCGCATGCAGTCTGGCTCAACCCCGCAGACGAACAGTACTGGGACTACACGCAATCCACCGAAATCATGCGCGATCTCATGAGTCGCCGTATGTTTGCCATGACGCCGCAAGGCATTGAATCGGCCATGAAATCGCTGATGAAATCCTGAATAACCGTACTCATTTTGCAGTGCATCATGCACGATGATTGCCCTGTGATATCGCACACTGCATAATCCGCCCCCATGAAATTCCTGTTCGATCTGCTCCCGGTTGTCGCCTTCTTTGTTGGCTACCGATCAAACGTCACCATCCCGGAACTGGGATTGTTGAAACCCATTGAATTTGCGACCGCACTGGCAATTGTCCTGTCCGTGGGGCAGATCGCCTATCTCAAGATCAAGCGGCAACCCGTCGACATGATGAAGTGGATCTCGCTCGGCATCATTGTTGTGATGGGCGGTGCCACCATTCTGCTTCACGATCAACGCTTTATTTTCTGGAAGCCAACCCTGCTTTATTGGGCAAGTGCAATTGCCCTGCTGGTCAGTCGCTATGTATTCGGCGTATCGCCGATCAAAGCGTTACTGGGCAAAGAAATCCATATGGAAGACCGGATCTGGCACATTTTGATGTGGGTCTGGCTTGCTTTCTTTGTCCTGCTGGGTTTCGCTAATCTGTACGTTGCCTATTCTTTTACAGAAACATTCTGGGTGAACTACAAATTAGCCAGCATCGGCTTTATTCCCGTGTTCTTTATTGCACAAGCGTTGCTGCTCGCCCACCACATCAAGGAAGTCCCGACGGAAGCACCGGCATCGGATGCCAAGGGAGAGTAAATAATCATGCTATACGCCATTTCCGGTTTCGACCGTGCAGATTCGCTCGCGCAACGACTGACTGCCCGCCCGGCACATCTGGCACGACTGACTGCCTTGCAAGATCAGGGGCGTCTGATTCTGGCCGGCCCATTTCCGGCCATTGATGCAAACGATCCTGGCGTGGCGGGTTTCTCCGGTAGCCTGATTGTGGCGGAATTCGCCTCACTGTCAGATGCACAGGCGTGGGCCGATGCCGATCCCTATATTGAAGCGGGTGTGTATGAACGTGTCGATGTACGCCCGTTTAAAAAGGTTTTACCAGCATGAACACAATCGAACAAATTCATGCGAAACTCGCTAGCTTGAACCCGCTGTCTATCGAAGTATTGGATGATAGCGCGCTCCATGCAGGACACGCAGGTGCGGGCAATGGCGGTCATTACACTTTGAAAATTGTGTCTCCACAGTTTGCAGGCGTAAACACACTGTCACGACACCGCTTGATTTATGGCGCACTCGGCGACATGATGCAGCGTGATATTCATGCGCTAGCCATAGAAGCACGCGCGCCAGAAGAGCTATTTGACTAACCTGTCGGCAGCATTCGATGCCGCCGACTGAACCCGTTGCCTGATTTAGACTCATAAGCAACTGACTTTCCGACAAGGACTACATACATGCAAAAGCGTTCCCGTCTTGCCCTGACCTTGGTCGCGGGCTTTGTTGCTGCAGCCGTCTTTGCAGCTGATGCACCTGTTGCCACCGTGAACGGCAGCGTGATTCCGCAAGCCAAGATGGATCTGATCCTGAAGGCTCAGTCCGAGCGCGGCGCAAAGGACAGCCCGGAACTGCGTCAGCAAATCCGTGACTTCCTGATCACCAACGAAGTGCTGATGCAAGAAGCACGCAAGCTGGGTCTGGACAAGACCGACGAATTCAAGGCTGAGCAGGAAATGGCTGTTCAGAGCGTGCTGCTGAATGCGTTCCAGAAGCATTTCCTGAAGACTACCGTGATCTCCGAAGATCAACTGAAGGCCGAATACGACCGCCTGAAGTCGCAAATGCCGTCCAAGGAATACCACGCTCGTCACATCCTGGTGAAGACCGAGAAAGATGCAAACGACGTGCTGGCCCAACTGAAGAAGGGCAAGAAGTTCGACGAACTGGCCAAGGCCAAGTCCGAAGATCCGGGTAGCAAGAATAACGGCGGCGATCTGGGCTGGACTGTGCCAGAAACCTTCGTGAAGGAATTCGGCGAAGCCATGACCAAGCTGCAACAAGGTCAGGTCTCCGCAGCGCCGGTCAAGACCCAGTTCGGTTACCACATCATCAAACTGGAAGGCGTGCGCACTGCAGAAGGCCCGAAGTTTGAAGAAGTGAAGCCGCAAATTCAGCAGCAACTGCAACGCGCTGCCTTTGAAAAGCTGATCACTGACAAGAAGGCCGCAGCCAAGATCGACTGATCTTTGCCGCATTTATTTAGTCCGGAGTAAGGGCATGCCCATGAAAAAACTCGAAGCCATCATCAAGCCGTTCAAGCTCGATGAAGTTCGCGAAGCGCTGGCCGAAGTCGGCATTTCTGGCCTCACAGTCAGCGAAGTGCGTGGATTCGGTCGCCAGAAAGGCCACACCGAGCTCTATCGCGGCGCCGAGTACATTGTTGATTTTCTGCCTAAGGTGAAAATCGAGGTGGTCATGCCTGCAGATAAGATTGACATGGCAATTGACGCCATCGTCAAAGCTGCTCGTACAGGCAAAATCGGGGATGGCAAAATTTTTGTCACCCCGGTCGAGCAGGTTGTACGTATCCGGACTGGGGAAACCGGGCCTGACGCTGTTTAACCACAGTCGATTCCAAGATCAAGCGCACCGTGCATGTCCGGTGCGCTTTTTTATTTGTACCCTGATACAAGTATATTCAGTGTGTTAGCCTGCAAACTGCAGCTTGAAACCTTGGCCCATCTCCATGTAAACAGATAAGTGCAGCCACACCACGATGAGGAACCGTGCAGTATGGTCAGATTGATGTCGCTCAGAATCAAGCGAGCCCTCCAGTCGCGCAATCATCAGACAAGCAAGGGCAAGTGCCGAACGCTGCGCACGCGAGCCGATGTCTCAATGAGCGACCATATTCTGAACCGGTTGCCGTTGATGGTAGGCTATTGGGATGCCTCACTGCGAAATCGCTATGGCAACGACGCCTACCAGTCCTGGTTTGGCGCCTCCGCCAAGCAAATGTACGGCAAACCCATCGAACATATTCTGGGCGAACACTATTACGCGCGAGTCAAAGACAATGTCAGGCAGGCGCTTGCAGGTAAACCGCAGCGACTGGAAAGTACCCTCACCGATTCGGCTGGCAATATCCAAGCGTATTTTCTGGTGCAATACCTGCCCTGCCCGGCTCCAAACGGTTCACGTGGTTTTATTGCAGTCGGGATGGATATTACCGACTACAAGCAGAAAGATGCCTTGATTCAGCAAAAAACCGAGGAGCTGATCTCCAGTGAAGCGCGCTATCGCGCCGTGGTGCAGGATCAGACCGAAGTGATTTCCCGGCTAACCGGCGATGGCAGGTACTTATTTACCAATGAAGTGTTCTGTCGTTTCTTTGGCAAAACATCCGAAGAAATGCGTGGTTCCAACTGGCATCCCCTCGTTTATAGCGAGGATTTTGAGCGCGTCAAGACGGAAATATCCCAGCTATCACCCAGCAATCCGGTTGTCATGATCGAAAACCGTGTCTATTCCGGTGAAGGAAAACTGTACTGGATGCAGTTTAGTAATCGTGGCACGTTCGACGAGGCTGGTAACTTGCTTGAGATCCAGTCGGTTGGCCGCGATATCAGCGAACGCAAACGTGCAGAAGTTGCACTCAATGAAGCCAATGCGGATCTGCGCGCCAGCCTAGCGCAGCTACGCAAACTCTCAATTGATGCCACGATGGCAGAAGCAAGGGAGCGACGTGCAATCGCCGATGACCTACACGATGATATTGGCCAAGCGCTACATATCATCCGACTCAAGCTCGACCAACTGCGACAAGACTGTCGTCCAGACCAACTGCCACACATTCAGGCATTGCAGACCATCGCAGACGATACCAGTCGGAATATCCGTACGCTAACGGCAGAACTCCACCCTCCCGTACTCAAGCAGCTTGGGCTCATTGCCACGCTAAAGTGGATCGTCCCGGAAATGGCGCGCGTCTATGGCCTAACCGTCCATTTAAGTTGCGACGAACACAAGCCTCCCCTATCTGATGTCCAGGCCATACTCGTGTACCGGACGGTGCGGGAACTCCTCATCAATATCGTTCGCCACGCTGGCGTCAACGATGCCTATATTGATGCACGATGCGCTCAGGATCGACTGCATCTTCGTATTACCGATCATGGCAGGGGAATGCAAGAAGAGACGCCATCCGCCAAGCAGACTCACCATCACGGGCTTGCCAGTGTCCGCGAGCGAATCGAATATATGGGGGGGCAACTTGTGATCCGCTCTCATCCAGGGTCCGGCACCTCCGTATGGATTGAAATGCCACTGGAAACGATCGCACAGGCAGATGGGAGTACGGCATGATCCGCCTATTTATCGCCGATGATCACCGCATGTTTCGTGAGGCGCTATGCAATACCCTGCAGGCCTCCGGCGAGTTTACGGTGATCGGAGAGGCGGGATCAGTCGCCGACACGCTGCAAAAAGTGGAGGATTTGCAACCCGATATGCTGTTGCTCGATATTGCTTTTCCTGATGGCAATGGAATAGAGGTCGTCAGCAAGCTTTCTCAGCGCCAGCCGGATCTGCCAGTGGTCGCCTTATCTGGCTATAGTGATCAGGTATTTCTTGATGAGATGCTACAACATGGCGCTCGTGCCTATGTCTTGAAATCATCCGGCGCCGATGAGCTCTTGGCGGCGCTGCGTGCAGTCATCAATGGGCATCTTTTCCTGTCGCCTGAACTCATGCGCAAGCTACTCAATAGCAAACATCACTCGGCAGCACCAGATGACGCACTTGAAAAACTCGGCCCCCGAGAGATTGAAGTGCTGACATTGATTGCGAATGGTGCCCGATCATCCGAAATTGCCATCCGGCTAGGCATTGCCATTAGTACTGTTGAAGTACATCGCCGCAATATCCGCCGTAAACTTGGCCTGCAAACCACCGCACAGCTGACACGATTTGCCATTCAAAGGGGATTGGCACGTATTTAAAAGCCCATCACTACCTAAAAATAGGTAGTGCGCTCATCATTTCCATGAATTGATTCACAGCTGACCGACTGCTAATTTCAAGGTTAAGCATGTTTGATATTTATTTCATGGAATACGATATGTTTATTATCCCGACTCAGCCTAGCGATATTTTCCCATATGGCGAGCCCCTCAATCTGCAGCCTGTAGATTGCCAGCGCCATACGAGTGGTCAGCATAGCTCACTCACGCGCTACTCACCGCTGCAATCTGCTCCCAAACCCCACATGGGATGCCCCAAAACCGCATATTGCATTGTTGCCAGATCCCACCCCTGACATTCCACTCAACGCTACGATCAAGGCTGCGCCACCATGCAAATCATGCATGAGCCGAAACCCGACACCTCCCAGCCCAGAGCAGGGGTGAGTGACTTGCAAGCGTATACCGACCGGATCTTGGCATCCATGCTAAGAAATGAGCTCGGATGGGCTTCGCGTCTGCTGCTGGCCATCCTATTTTCGGGATTTGCCCTACTCATCAGAATCAGCATTGCGCCAGTCAATGCTGGCCTGCAATTTGTTACGTTTTTTCCAACCGTCGCACTGATTGCCATGTTTCTGGGGCCGCTAGCCGGTCTATGGAGCACTGCATGCTGCGTATCCTTGTCGGTACTTTTTCTATTTCCACCCTATGCTGAGCTGTCCTTTGCCTGGAATGGACACACTTTTATTGCGGCCTCGGTCTTTGTGGCTGACGGCATCATCATCAGTATCGCGATTGGTTCCATGCATCGTTATTTCAATATGTATAAGAAAACGATCCTCGATCTGGAACAGACGATTTCCAAAAAAACCGACATCGAAAATGAATTGAAATATCAGCATCTCGCACTCAACGCACACGCGATAGTGGCGGAGACAGATGCCGCTGGCACAATTCAGTACGCGAATGAATTATTCTGCGAAATTAGCGGATATGCCCGACATGAACTCATCGGCCAGAACCATCGTCTGATCAATTCAGGCATTCATCCCAAATCTTTTTTTGTTGATATGTACGCGACAATTGCCAGGGGGAAAATCTGGCGAGGCGACATTTGCAATCGCAAAAAGGATGGATCGCATTACTGGGTTGCCACTACGATTATTCCATTCGTGGGCATATCCGGCAAACCCATTCGCTACATTGCCATTCGCACTGATATTACCGAGCAGCGCTTGGCAGAAGCACACGCCAGACAAGCTGCCGAAGCCAAATCCGTGTTTCTTGCCAATATGTCCCACGAAATTCGCACGCCCATGAATGCCATTCTCGGCCTGACACGACAGGCGATGGAGCAAATTCGTGATCCCGCATTGAATGCGCTCCTTAGCCGCATTGATCGCTCTGGCCAGCTTCTGATCGGCATTATTAATGACATTCTCGATTTTTCGCGGATTGAAGCCGGGCGCATGCCGATTGAATCCATTCCATTATCAGTTGAAATTGTAGTGCGCGATGTCATTGAATTATTTCTGCATACGGCCGATGCGAAGCAATTGAATGTGTATGTCGATATTCACCCGGATGTCCCGCTGCATATTCTCGGCGACCCATTACGCATCAGGCAAATTCTCAATAATCTAGTCGGCAATGCCATCAAATTTACTGAAACAGGGGATATCTGTTTACGCGTCTTCCGCTCTTCGCTTGCGGATGGTCAGGCTGGCCTGATCTTTTCCGTGGAAGATACTGGCATCGGTATTGCACCCTCCCAAATCGAACACCTATTCGAACCGTTTACGCAAGCGGATGGCAGCATCACGCGCAAGCATGGTGGTAGCGGCCTAGGGTTAAGTATTTCCCGGCGCCTGGCAGACTTGATGGGCGGAAGCTTAACCCTGCAAAGCGAACCGGGGAATGGCACCACTGCTCGCCTGGCCGTTGTCTGTAAAGCGGCGCCCCCTCTCGTATCCTTCCGGGAGATACCACAGCACGCCACTCAGACAGCCTCTCCGCCTGTCCTATGGATTCCCAGCCCGGATTCACGTACCAATCTAGGCATTACCACGCTACTGGACTCGTGGCAGATTACATATCAGACGCTAGCCAATCCTCAGGATATCTTTGAATGGCTCAATGCCTACCCCGGTGAACACGACCTTGCCATCCTTCACGGAGCGGACACAGGCAATCTCAAGCAGATTCGGGCAATTCGCCCATCAGCCCATTTCATTATCCTGTGCCGCACAAGCAATAAGCGGACACTCGCTCGCGATCTGGCAAGTTTCCACCCCACCGTGTTGTCCTATCCGGTATTACCGCAGGCGCTATGGCAGGCATTGCAAGCCACTCCGTCAATAGATGATGTCGCTCCAGCACAAGAGGAGGCAAGGCCTCGCATGCGTCCACTGGATGGACTACGCATTCTGTTAGTTGAAGATAACGATCTCAATCGCGAAGTAGCCTTGCATTTCTTGCAACGTCGAGGTGCGCTGGTCAGAGATTGCGAAAGCGGCGAGCAAGCGCTTTCCGCACTGGATCGTCATCCCTTTGATCTGGTGGTACTCGACCTGCATATGCCGGGCATGAGCGGGATCGAAACGTGTATGGTCATTCGCACACGATACACCCGCCATATTCCCGTTTTAGCCATGACTGCCGCCGTGATGCCGGAAGATCAGCAACGGTGCTGGGCGGCAGGGATGGACGGTTTTATAGCCAAGCCGTTTGATCCTGATGATGTCATCAGACAGATTCTGCACGCAGTACAGCGGGCAGGCACATCCTCCGGGCGTCCTATCCCCTCCACCGAAATCTTGCCGATATTCGACAAGGCGGGAGCGCTTGCACGGCTGGATGGCGACGAGCAACTGTTATCTACCTTATGCCAGCGTTTCGCCGAACGCCTGACGATTCTACTGGGTCTGCCGCCCTCCATTGCTACACTGCAGGACGCTACCTTGATTCATACACTGAAAGGCAATGCAGCCAATCTGGGCTGCATGGCACTTGCGCAAGCTGCTGGATCCTTCCTGCAGACATTGAATGCTCCAGCCGAGCAAGGGGCTCAGCATCGCGCAAGATCAGCCTTCAGAGAGCAGATGTCACAAGCACTACTGGCGCTATACGACATGGCTCGTCCGAAGTCGACAGATCCATCGACTCTCCCCATCCATCGACATCCGGCGATCCTACTCTCCCAGCTTAATCAGTCCTTGCTTTCGCATGAACTGCTGGCCGACAACCTACTGAACGAAATACGTGCGTACGCAGCACACGATCAAACGCCGACACTGGCTTGGCAATGCTTGATGCGCCATGTTGATGCACTTGATTTCGACGCAGCCCAAAGCTGTGTGACTGAACTCCTCAAACAGGTGACGGAGGCATAGACAATGGGAACCCGCTTAGAACAGGACAAACCGCTCCTGCTACTTGTCGACGATATGCCCGACAATATACATGTGCTGGCAGCCGCCCTGAAATCACACTACCGCATCAAAGCGGCCACCAGCGGCATCCACGCACAATCCATTCTGGAAGTGCGTGATGATCAGCCCGAACTGGTGATTCTGGATGTACAGATGCCGGGGATGAGTGGGATACAGTTACTGCGCCATATCCGCGATACGCCAGCCACACTTGATTTGCCCGTTATCATGATCACCGCCGACCCCGATGAGCAAAATCATCTGGATGGATTAACGCTAGATGCCGACGATTTCCTGATTCGTCCGGTCGCGCCCGCCATTCTAAAGCTGAGAGTACATAATCTGATTCGACGCCATCAGGATCAGATTCGTCTCAAAATCGCGTCACATGTTTTTCAATCGAGCGGTGAAGGCATTGTGATTGCCGATCAGCACCACATCGTAACGAATGTGAACCCCGCATACTTGCGCATGACAGGATTCGACAAATCCGAAGTGCTGGGATTGCCGTCCCCGGTGTCACCCGCATCCAACCCCGAGTTGGCGCATCATTCGATACACCAGCAATTGGAAACCACAGGATACTGGACAGGTGAACTGGAGGGTCAGCGCAAGGATGGGAGCGCCTTCCCGATGATGGTCACCCTGGGCGCAGTTTTTAACGAGGGTGGAGATCCGGCGTTTTATATTACCAATCATGTGGACATTTCGGCCATTAAGGAAGCCCAGCGCCAGATTGAATTTATTGCGCATCATGACAGCCTGACCAAGCTTCCCAACCGCTTCCATCTGCAGGTTTATCTTGATCAGGCGCTTCCCATCGCCAGGCGTATCGGTGAACAACTTGCAATCATTTTCTTAGATCTCGACCGCTTCAAACACATCAATGATTCTTTAGGACATGCTATCGGTGACTTGCTGCTGATTGAGGTCGCAGCAGTGATCCGGCGCTGTATACGGGAATCTGATCTGGTTGCGCGACTAGGCGGCGATGAGTTCGTCATTGCATTGCGCGGGCATGATCTATATCCCGCAGCAGCCTCCATTGCCGACAAGTTCCGCAGGCAGATGTCACAGCCCTTTCTGATTGCAGGGCACGAGCTATACACCACCGCCAGTCTGGGCATCGCCATCTACCCAGATAATGCCGATAGTATCGACACCCTGATGCAGCATGCAGACACCGCCATGTATTCAGCGAAAGCCAATGGCGGCAATCAATTCTGTTTTTTTGCGCAGGATATGAATCGTTTTGCGCAGGAAATTTTGCTGCTGGAAAACCGGCTACATCAAGCCATCGTCCATCATCAGCTTCAACTGTACTATCAACCTCAGTTCAGCTTGATAACAGGGCAGCTTGTCGGACTCGAAGCACTATTGCGCTGGCATGATCCCCTACGCGGCATCATTCTGCCTGATGTGTTTATTCCGCTGGCCGAGTCCAGCCATTTAATGACTGAAATTGGACTGTGGGCACTTGAGCAGGCGTGCCAGCAAGCTGCCGACTGGTTGAAGCAAGGCTATGATTTCGGACACATGAGCGTCAATGTCTCTCCCAAGCAGTTTGCACAAATGGATATTCTGGCCAGCGTCAGGCATACGCTTGAACAAACTGGCCTGCCCGCAGACAGGCTCAAACTGGAAATCACCGAGACGGCTGTCATGAATGCGCCGACAGAAGCGCGCCATATCTTGCACGAGCTACGCAGGCTGGGTGTTCACATAGCTCTGGATGACTTTGGTACTGGTTATTCGTCGCTGGCGCAACTGCAACACCTGCCCATTGATTGCCTGAAAATCGACAAAGTATTTTTGTACGGAATCGGACAGCCTTCGAATGGGAAAGAAAAAACGGGGGTGATCGCAAAAGCGGCAATCGCGCTGGCGCATGCATTAGGATGCGAAGTCATTGCGGAAGGAGTGGAAACGGTGGCACAACGCGAATTTCTCAGGCATTGCGGGTGCGATCAGGCGCAGGGCTATCTATACGCGCCACCGTGTCATACAAATGAAGTCGTGCGATGGCTGTCAAATGCACCCTAACCGTGCGCCAGCACCTTGGCGATCTCCGGCCCCCGTTTGGCCGCCCACTCAATCAGCATATGCACCAGGCCCGCCATGGCAGGCAGTGAAAAGTACATTGCCCCCAAGCCAATACCCAGCGTGAGGGGCATACCAATAGCAAACACATTGAGCTGAGGAGCAGCTCTGGACATCACCCCGATTGAAAGATTGGTAATCAGGACAGCAGCCACGGTTGGCAGGGACAGAATCACCCCGTAATGGAACACCAGCCCGGCGGCATCCACCAGCGCTTTGAAACCAGCACCATGAAAAGGTGCAGCAGCGACAGGCAAAGCAGAAAAGCTCTTGATCAGGGTATGTAGCACCAGTAAATGCCCATCCATCACCAGAAAAAGGAGCATCGTCAACAGGCTGTAGAGCTGGGACATCACTGCCGTGGTTGCCCCGTGCTGCGGATCATAAAAGCTGGCAAACCCGAGGCCCATTTGCAGGCCTGCGGTATGACCCGCCAGTTCAATGGCCACAAACACCAATTTGGTCACATACCCGAGTGATAGGCCGATGAGCACCTGCTGCAACAGAATCATGATGCCCATTGGTGATACGACCTCGACCACAGGCATGGGTGGCAATACCGGTACGATGGCGATGGTCAGCACGACGGCAAAGCCTGTCTTAATCGACCGAGGTACCCCCCCGATCGACAGCCAGGGATCGGTTGCAAACCAGGCCATCACCCGTACTAGCGGCCACATGAACATAGTCAGCCAAGATTGAAATTGCGCATCCGTAATCGTAAACATGCGCTCTGCCTAGCCAATCATGCTCGGAATACTGCGAAACAGGCGGATGGTGTAATCCATCAGTACCTGCAACATCCACGGACCTGCAAATACGGTCACCAGAAAGGTCACCAGCAGCTTGGGTATAAACGACAGTGTCGCCTCGTTGATTTGCGTGGCAGCCTGAAAGATGCTGACCGTCAGACCCACAAGCAAACCACTGATGAGCAAAGGGCCACCCACCATTACCAGCACTTCAAAGGCGCGCTGCATCAGCGTAATCACGGTTTCCGGCGTCATGATGTACCTCTAATCTGCAGCTTCAAGTATAAAAACTCTGAACCAGCGAACCGATTAATAGCGTCCAGCCATCCACCAGTACAAACAGCATCATCTTGAACGGTAAGGCAATGGTCACTGGACTCACCATCATCATCCCCATCGCCATCAAGATACTGGCGACCACCAGATCAATAATCAGAAACGGGATAAACACCAGAAACCCGATCTGAAACGCTGTTTTCAGTTCGCTGGTGACATAGGCCGGAACCAGTACCTTGAGACTGATATCCTCCGGCCCCGCAGGTTTGGCGCTATTGGAAACCTCAATGAAAAAAGCGAGGTCTTTCTGGCGGGTTTGCCGGATCATGAAGGCTTTGAGCGGCTTGGCTCCACGCTCCACGGCTTCGTTAAAGCTGATTTTGTCTTCGCTATAAGGCTGATAGGCATCCACCCAGATCTTGTCGAATACAGGCGACATCACGAAAAAGGTGAGGAATAAAGACAAGCCCACAATCACCTGATTGGGAGGAGCCTGCATGGTGCCCAAAGCCTGGCGTAGCATCGACAGGACAATCACAATGCGCGTAAAAGCCGTCATCATCAATAAGATGGCGGGCAAAAACGTCAGGGAGGTCAGAAACAGTAGCGTCTGAACGGTGAGGGTATACGATTGCCCCGCTCCGGGCGCGGGTTTACTTGTCATCAAGGGGATACCGTCCGCAGCAAAGGTCGGCAGTATCATCAGACTAGCCAGCACCAGAATCGGAAGCAGGCGCCTCATGGTTCCACCTCTTCCGACTCGCGTTTCTGCATCTGGCGAATAGCCAGGCTCAGGCGCTGCGAGAATGGAACGGTTAGCTGAATGGTCTCTCGTTCAGGCGAGGACGCAGGTTTAGGCAGCGAGTGCAACAAGCCCACTTCGCTGCTCGTCACCCCTAGAACCAGCCAAGTGTCCTGCACTTCAACGACAACCACACGTTCTTTCTGCCCGACCATGACGCCAGACACCACACGAACAGCTGCCGCATCGCCCATCGCACGGCTCTGTAAACGCTTCATCCCCCAGAGCGTGGCGAAAATCGCACCAAGGACACATATTAGCGCCAGCGTCATTTGCAGTATGCCGCCTGCGGAAGCGCTGGCCACGGGTGCCAGTGCAGGCGATGTTGCGGGAGATACCGCTTGCTCAGCGGCAAAACAGGATACGGCCCACACCGTACAGGCTGCCCTCGTCAGCCGGCCGACTTGCTGGATCATGATGTTGTACCTGTCGTCTTTTATTTTATGGGTAATACGTCAGGGTCAGATGACTCCCTCATCTTTTGTTATAGATTGAATTGATTGATTTGCCACGAGGGTGTGGCAAACATGCATCGTTAACGATGCAAACGGCGAATCCGCTCTGCTGGCGTAATGATGTCAGTCAGACGAATACCAAACTTGTCATTCACCACCACGACTTCACCCTGTGCAATCAACGTGCCGTTCACCAGAACATCCATTGGTTCCCCTGCCAACCCGTCCAACTCCACCACCGAGCCCTGTGCCAATTGCAGCAGACTGCGAATGGCAATCTTGGTACGCCCGAGTTCAACCGTCAGGCTCACCGGGATATCGAGAATCATGTCGATACTGGTGGGCTGGGCGGGAACCGCATTACTCGCATCAAATTTCTGGAAGATATCAGCGGCAGAGATCGCAGGCTGCGAGGCTGCGACATTGCTTGTTTCTTCCGCCGGCATTGCACTGGCATCTGCCGCTTGCTGTTCCGCGAGCGCAGCTGCCCAGTCGTCCATTCCCTGTTCGTTTTCATTACTCATCGGAGAGCTCCTCGAGCGGATCGTCATCGTCCAGCAGCAGATTTTCCGGGGCGGTCAGAATTCGCTCGACCTGAATGGCATACTGACCCCGATTGGTACCGTAATGTCCTTCAATCAAGGGAACACCATCCACAGTGCCAACAATACATTCCGGGATTTCCAGCCCGATAACATCTCCTACCTTTAATTCCACAATATCGCCCAGCGTGATGTCTGCGGAGCCGAGCGATACCACCAGTTGCACATCTGAATTCTGAATTTCGCGCGACAGCAATTTGAGCCAGCGATTATCAGCCTCCATGCGGTCAGCCTGCATGGAGCTGTACAGCAAATCACGCAAAGGCTCGATCATCGAATAGGGGAAACACACGTGAAAATCGCCGCCGCCCGAACCCAACTCAATCTTGAAGGTAAACGCCACCACCACTTCGGTTGGCGTGGCGATATTGGCAAACTGCGTGTTCATCTCCGAGCGGACGTAGGTAAATTCGGTCTTGAAAACCGGCTCCCACGCCTTGCGATACTCTTCCATCACCACCTCCAGCAACCGCTGGATAATCCGCTGCTCGGTCGGCGTGAAGTCTCGGCCTTCCACCCGGACGTGATAGCGGCCATCTGACCCGAACATGTTATCTACCACCAGAAACACAAAGTCCGGATCGAAAATAAACAGCCCGGTTCCCCGTAAGGGCTTCATGTGAATCAGATTCAGGTTGGTCGGCACCACCAGATTGCGGATAAATTCGCTGTATTTCTGGACGCGTACTGGCCCCACCGAAATTTCAGCGGATCGGCGCATGAAATTGAACAAACCGATGCGCATATTCCGCGCAAAACGCTCATTGATCACTTCCAGCGTCGGCATCCGGCCACGGACAATGCGCTCCTGACGGCCGATGTCGTACAGGCGCAAGCCCATCGCATCTAGCGCGTCCTCGGCCTCTTCTTCCTCGCCTGTTACACCCCGCAGGAGGGCATCAACCTCTTCCTGCGAAAGAATGTCATCTGCCATGGCAGTACCTGTCCGCTACCCACACTTTATTGAATGATGAAGGTCTTGAACTCGACACTCATCACGCCATCTTCCTCATCCTTGGCCCCGAGTACCCGGTTGACGGTCGTTTTGACCTCTTCCATCAGCTTGAGTCGGGACTCCACCGTTGTCAGTTCTTCTGGCTTTTTAGAGCCCAGAATCAGCAAGATCTGACTGCTCAGGCGCGGGATATATGCCTTAATGACTTCCTGCTGTTTCTCGTCAGCCACCTGTACATTCACCTCGGTCTGAAGTACAGAATTGCCGCCCTGCAGATTCACCGTAAAGGTATCGAGCTTCATGAATAAGGGCACATCGCCGTGCTCTCCCTTCTTTTTTTCCTTTTTCTTTTTCTTATGGCCTTTATCTTCATCTTCGCTCTCCGCCTGATGCTCCGTGGCGGCTTGTTGCGCCTCGCTGTAATTCTGCGTATTTGAGAGGCTAAATATCAGATATAGCGCAAGCGCCCCTCCGACCAAGATGACCAGAATCAGCACAATGATCACCACATACAGCAAGGTGTTCTTTTTGGGCTTGGGTGCTGCGTCAGCTGCTTCCGGAGCAGGCGCGCTTTTTTTTGCGTCAGACATGTTCAACCTTCCGAATATCGCCGTGGGTTAAGATGTGAGTCTTGACTTTCAAGACGGCTCTTTTCGTTATAAGTCATGCATTCTGCCCATCCAAGCCAAAGCCAGCGCTTGCATGCATTTCATACAAACAGGTTGACATTGCCGGGTGCCTGTATGGTCATCATCCGGGTTCGCACAGATGCCTCCGCGCTTTCCACACCATCATCGCGCATACCTTGGCCATTGCGGCGTCCCGCTTGTCGGTCTGATTGATCCTGCTGCTGGGATTGCCCCTGGCCTAACTGCACTTGCGCTTGAGCAAGCTGGATACCACTATCGCCCAACATATGGTTCAGCTGGGGTAAAGCCGCATTCAGGGCGGCCTGTACACTTTCATGTGCTGCAACAAACGTCAGAGAGGCCTGATTACCTTCCAGCGACAACTTCACCGATACTGGCCCCAGATGCAGCGGGTTCAGCTGCATTTCCACCTGCTGACGCCCCTCGCCCACCTGCATTAGTACCCGCTGACCGATCGCCTGCCCCCACCCTTCCGCGCCAACGGGGACCGCGATCTGGCTATCGAGTGCCGTCGCCTTTGGCGTCACGGCGGCGGACGCGCCACGTTGCTGCATCATGGACAGTGTCGCGCGGAACCCTGCGTCCACCTGAAGATCCGAATTGCTTTGCTGGACCGATGACAAAGTATGCGACTGAGTTGCCGCCAGTGCCCCCCCTTGATCCGTCGCCGCCGAGAGTCTGTTTACCATGTCGGTCGGCAGACTCGTCAACGCTGCGCCATCCATGCCGTCACCCTGTGCCGCATGAAGTGTCACCTCCCGCATTTTCTCGAAAGGTGTGACCTTTGCCTGGGCATCCAGTACAGTTGCCTTCCCACTCTGCTTACCCAATACATCGGACTGCAGTTCAACGGCTGATGATTCAGCCACGGTCTGGGCGGGCGCAACCTGCACGGTTGCCAAACCTGACACCTGTGCCATCAAGTCAGCCAGAACGGTTGTCTGTTCGCTGCCCTTTTCCGGTTCCAGATATGGATTTTCGACATCAATAGTGCCTTGGTCGATGGCAGGTGGGCGCTCGAGCACACAGGTCAACCCATTGCTTTGCCTGAGCTGATCAATAAATGACGCATCGCTAAAGACTCCAGCGCATTCATCCTCCGCTCCGTTGTCCTGTACTTTGCTCGATTTGCCTGTGACCTTGCTTCGATGGCTGCCAGTTGCTTCATCAGGATGCTGCGAGGAAGTTGAATTGGCACCAGATGGTAGATCTTTACTTGATGGTTCCTCAGGCTGTTCCACACTCTGTTTAGCCGCCGCTGGACGACCGTTCGCTTGAACAGGGGTGCCAGCACTGCCGCGCTGACCTGATACCGGCTGGGCGCTCTTGAACGGCGCGTGTTGCGTGTCATTTCGCGCAGCGTCAGAGCGAACATTCGCTAACTGCGCATGAAATGCCGTGGGTTCCAATGCCTGCGGCCCCGTCAGCTTGAATGCAGCATTGGCGGCCTTCGAGGTCTGAGTCGCTTTCAGGCCATCGGCCACGCTGATAGATGCTTGCATCACTGTCTCCCACCATAGGACAGACTCAGCTAAGCAATCTTGATGCCAAATAGAAATTCATTGCTGCACATGCAAGAGATAAGGTCAGAGCGATCCGCATGATGGACGTGCCAAAAACCTGAAGCACCCCAGCCCAATAAGGCATCCATGGCGGACACATTCAAAATCGCAGCCGTCACAATCCTCTCACCGGAGATGGGGTTAAGCGAGTTCAGTTGGGCGATTCATTTGCTACAAAGGCAGCGTATTCATACGACAGAGGAAATTATTGCCAGCAGTACCCGGCAAATTGTTGATGCCGAGCATCAGTCGTCACACAGCATCACCTGCGCGACACACGGATACCCAGCTAAAGGAACGCCGCTCGCCGCGATATCATGGCGGTGCTCAGACCGGTTCAACGCAATAAGCGGGCTCGCATGGCGGTCAGCGCAACAGTCATACTCACCAACGCTAGAAATATCATCCCGCCACGTAATCCTGTCGACGCCACCACGGCCCCCATCACCGGCGGGCCCATCAGTCCACCGCTGTAACCAAGCGTTGCAACGGCAGCAATGGCTGCGGGGCCTTCTTTACCTGCAACACTAAAAATACAAGGGAACACACCCGCGATCCCGATACCCGCCGCGACAAATCCTGCACATGCCATGCCAAAGCTTGACGAGACGGCGGCCACCAACAACCCCAGCGCAGCTACCAGACTACCCACGCCGACCACGAAACCAGCCCCTTTGCTGTCTCGTACCTTATCCCCTGCCAGACGGGCTAGCAACATTGATGCCGCAAATACCGCATATCCCAGGGGCGCAGCCGCTTCTCCCGAATGAATGGCATCGCGCATGAAAAGCGCAATCCAGCTACTCAGTGAACCCTCGCTGATTGCCCCCAGAAAAGCAATCACACCGACCAGAATCAATGCGCCATGGGGCATCACAAACGTTGATGACTGGCGGGCAGCATCCGGTTCGTCTGAGGGAAGATTGCGAAATGCCCATGCAAGCGGAAGATATAAGGCTGCCGCCACCACCGCAAAATGTACCAATGGCGAAATGGCACTTCCGGCGGCAGCACTGCCGATCAATGCACCTGCAAATGTTCCAACGCAAAACCATGCATGCAATGTCGACATGATGGATCTGCCCGCATGCTTTTCCGCCACGGCACCCATCGCATTAATGGCCACGTCAAATACACTGGCACACACCCCGCTCAGCAGCAGGCCAAACATCAACAAAGGCCAGCTCGGCCAGATTGCCAGACTCACCAGAACGATTAATAAAGCAGCACCAGAACAGAGCGCGGTCTTTCTCGCCCCCAAACGCGCCAGCGCAAATGCTGACACAGGAAAGGACAACACCGAACCAATCCCGCCTCCGAGCAATACCGTACCTAGTGCGCCGGGGGATAAATCCAGCGCGTCACGTAACGCCGGCACGCGTGCCGACCACGTTGCGTACACCACCCCCAAAAGGAAAAACAAAACCAGAACCGCGTAGTATTCCCGACGTGCCACACTGGATTCGTTCAAATGACTCATGCCTGCTCCAAGGTGTCCAGTTCTTCCTGCAAGCCCAGCCAGCGCTCTTCCAGTACAGCAAGCTTGGCACTCACTTCGGCTTCCTCACGTACCGTATCACGAAGCTTATCCTTGAATTCAGGCTGATAAATGTCCTCACCTGCCAGCAAGGCGGCCAGTCGATCCTTCTCGATGGTCAACTTGGACATCTCCTGCTCGACCTTAGCCAGTTCCTTTTCCAGCGGTTTTTTCAAGGCGGACATACGCTGCCGCGCCTCGGCTTCCAATCGCTTTTGCTGCTTACGATCAAGGTCTGATGCTGGTGTAGCAGCAGCGGTTGCAGCCTTCACCAGCGCCTCCGCCTCCTGACGCATGCGCCGGTAGTCATCGAGGTCGCCATCGAATGGCGTCTGTTTGCCACCATCAATTAACCAGAACTGATCTGTGGTCGCGCGTAACAAATGTCGATCATGTGACACAACGATAATTGCGCCGACATAGTCCTGAAGCGCCAATGTCAACGCATGGCGCATCTCCAGATCCAAGTGATTGGTCGGCTCATCCAGCAGTAATAAATTTGGGCGCTGCCACACAATCAACGCCAGCGCCAGGCGAGCCTTTTCCCCTCCGGAAAAGGGTTCAACAGGACTGGAGGCCACATCGCCCCTAAAATCAAATCCCCCAAGGAAATCGCGGAATGCTTGCTCGCGTCCGGTAGGATCAATTTTCTGCATGTGCCACAGCGGCGACTGATCCATGCGCAGATATTCCAGTTGGTGCTGGGCGAAATAGCCGATCTTCAGGCCTTTGCCTTCTGTTCGCGACCCTGCGCTCAGCGTCAAGTCACCTGCCAGAAGCTTGATCAGTGTCGATTTACCCGCGCCATTTCGCCCCAGCAAACCGATCCGTGCGCCCGACTCGATACTCAGATTGACGCGATCCAGAATCACCTTATCGCCATAGGCGAGTCGGCCATGCTCAATGCGTAACAGTGGGTTCGGGCTAGATTCGGGTTCGCGAAATGCAAACTCAAAGGGAGAATCAACATGCGCTGCAGCGATTTTCTCCATCCGTTCCAAAGCTTTGATGCGCGACTGAGCCTGGCGCGCCTTTGTCGCCTGCGCTCTGAAACGGTCAATATACTTTTGCAGATGCGCCATTTCACGCTGCTGCTTATCATAAGCCTGTTGCTGCTGGGCTAGCTTCTCGGCACGCTGACTTTCAAAGTCAGCATAATTACCCGTATACAGCTCGAGATTGCTATTGGCCAGATATGCGATGTGATTCACCGTCGCGTCCAGGAAGTCGCGATCATGAGAGATCAGCAACAATGTGCCGGGATAACTTGCAAGCCAGCCTTCCAGCCACATGACCGCTTCCAAATCCAGGTGATTGGTCGGCTCATCGAGTAGCAACAAATCTGACCGGCACATCAATGCCTGAGCCAGGTTTAATCGCATGCGCCAGCCACCGGAAAATCCTGCCACTGACTTGAGTAGTTCATCCTGACTAAAACCAAGACCTGCCAGCAGACGGGAAGCACGAGACTCCGCGGCATACCCATCAATGGCCTCCAGTCGAGCCAGCCATTCTCCGTGTTTCATTCCATCATTGGACGTAACATCTAGTTCGCGCTGCACCAGACGTAACTCAGCATCGCCATCCAGCACATACTCCAGCGCAGACTGCTCCAGTGCGGGCGTTTCTTGGCGCACCGATGCAATGACCAGATTGCCGGGCAAATCCAGTTCACCGCCATCTGGCAACAACTCGCCGCGCAATAATCCAAAAAAGCTGGATTTGCCAGCACCATTTGGTCCAACCACCCCAACGCGTTGCCCGCGATGCAGAATCAAGTTAGCCCTGTCGAGTAGCACCTTGGTGCCTCGACGCAAAACAAGAGATGTCAGTCTGATCATGCCGGGATTTTACCAGAGCCCGGCCTCACACATCCCAGTTAGCAGGTTTTTATCCGTGTTCTAGAATAAAAGTCTGCCGAGCGGAGGATGGTCAATGGCAGTCGAAGGTAACGACGCCCACAATGCGCTGAACGCCTATCTGTCATTGCTGAAAAGCAAGGGGGCAGCGACCGGCCTATTGAATCAGCGAAAGCATTTCCTTCGCTACCTGATTTCAGCTCTGGATGCGCAACAGAATCAATATATCGATGAGGTGGATGCCGGATTCCGGCAGGCGGTCGATATGACGCTGAATCGCTTTCCAGAGCGAGAACATATCGACATTCTTACCTGCTCCCGGGAGTTCTATCCGTTTTGGATGGGCGATTTAAAAACCATCAGCAGGATGCATGCTGCGAATGCACTGAGTACACAAGTGGCGGAACTCGATTTTGATCGCGACATGATTAGCATGTTCACTCGCATGGATGCGGATCCCTGGTCGAGGCAAGTCCCCCTCAGCCTGGAGCGATACATCACTCAGCTCAAGCAGAATAATGCTGCGGAAGCGGTCATCGACCTCAATGAACGCATCCTCATGCTCCTAATGTATGGCATTCGCCGGGCAGATCCTTCGCCAAACATTTATCGTGCCGGTGTCGATGCAATTTTGCTGATGTTTCCGCGTGATGAAGGGCGTAAAACATTCATTACGGTCGCCCGTGAGTTCTTCTACTTCTGGAATGAAGATACACCCCCCTAAGGTCAAAGGATCATCGTCATGGCGCTTACCGATCCGATCGAGTCGTATCTTGCTGAATTAAAAGCTGCCGGTACACCCATCAAGAAGCTTAACAATGCGCGTCACTTTGTGCGCCAGTTGCAGCATTACCTTCGGCAGTCCCCCGTGGGCGAACACGCTTACCGCAACGCAACCGAACTGACGATGCGGATTCTGCCCGAATCCATTCACGAAGAATTTCTCGACATCATTCGCGGATTTCACCCTTATTGGCTTGGCGAATCACCAAGCGCAGATGAAAATACAGCGACATCAAGGCTACCGAATCTACTTGCCGACAGCAAAGCAGACGTAGCATTTAATCTATCTGTCAGCGCGCTTGAACGCTTGTTATTTCATGCGCGGGGCAGAGAAAACTACCTTGCAGGACTAACAAGCGCGGGGCTGAATCCCGCCTATATCAGATGTCGCACCCAATTATCAGATGTCATTTCGTTTGCCATGAAAGATCATGATATCTCGGCGGATGCCTACCGTCTGGCGGTAGATCAGTTACTCGACGAGATCGAGGCACCAGGCGCACGAGAAATCATTATCGCAGTGGCAAGGGAGTATTACTATTTCCTGGCGCAATCCAGCAATGCCATTTCATCCATTCAAAGCGACTTAGACGTCAGCCCGCTTCTACAACTGTTGCCCAGTGACTGAGCACAGGATGTCTTCAGCGCCCACACATTCGTCAATGTGTGTTTCAGATGCCCAAACGCAAAAACCCCGACCAGTCTCCTGATCGGGGTTTGCATACATCTATTGATGTTGGGGAGCCTGGCGGTGACCTACGTTCACACGGGAACCCGCACTATCATCGGCGCAGCTTCGTTTCACGGTCCTGTTCGAAATGGGAAGGCGTG